>NZ_CP085041.1:0-337575 GCF_022026155.1 Dissulfurimicrobium hydrothermale
AATGCAGGGAGACCGCAGGACGAAATCATTGCCGCTGCATGGGTAAAAACAGCCTCATGCCTCGGTGCGCCATGAAAAATATCTTTCAATCCCGTTATACTGAAAAAAAATCATCAGTATTTGGCGGCTAAACTACCGTCAAGTCAAAATGTTGTGCCGCTTGACAGACAGACGTGGGGATGATTCTTGCAAGGCCATTGTACAGAAACTTTTATTTTGACATTACGCAGGCGTCTTTTTTTACTATCGGAAACCTGACCGGATACATGCTAGGATCCAAAACCACCTGGCAGGCCAGACGCTCGTCCATATTTATTACTAGTGGCGCCAGGAGATTCGCCGTAATCTCATCCGGATTGCCTTTTGGGATCGTTACTATAACCATGACAAAGGCCTGCTCTGCCCGCTCAAGCCTCAGTTCTTTTTGCACTGAATCAGGCAGTTCAAAGACATAGTCGGAACAAAATACCTGCGGGCTCATTACAACAAAGGCGAGCCAGGGGGTATCGACACTCTGAAGCCAATAAAATGCGGAACCGCTGCGGTGAGGGAAGAGGACATATCTCTTGTCGGAAGGAAAACCCAATATCTCCCTTGTAAACGTTATCACCTTTTCGTTGTCTATCTCTATGCGGCCGAACCGCGTGGTCTCTATTTCCATAATCTTTCCTATTAAGACCGTGTCTTAAAAACTATCTTGTCCAGGTCCTCCGGCGCTGCAGCGGAACCCGCCGCCTTCAGGTTTTCTTCTTGAATGCGCCTGAAGACCTCTTCCCTCAATATCGAAAGCCCAGGCGGGGCACTGATCCCGATCCGTACCTGACGGCCATTTACATCCAGGACTGTGACCTCTATCTCGGCTCCTATGCGTATCTTTTCCCCTGCCTTTCTGGTCAGGATAAGCATTAGGTCCCCCGCGGCATCTGCCACCCCTCAACCCTGCAGCTGCCTTGGCCTCGCAGCAGGAAAATCCAGGATCTTATATCCTGGCCTCTTGAGACGGCCGCTATCATAATTCATGATCCGTTTCGACGCAATCATTTCAAGTAATCAACAAGACTGACGTTCATGACCTTTGCAGCCGCGGCAAGGGCCGCCTGATAGCTCGTCTGCTGGGTCGTCAGATCCGTCACAGCCTTGACGATATCTGTATCCTCCACTGATGAAAGACGCTCGGTGTTTGTAAGAACAAGATTATCCGCCATGGACGACTTGTTGGTCAAGGCATTTGACATGGCACCGAGCGTAGCGCTCTGTTGGTTTACATACCCTATTGCCCTATCGATGTCTGAAATCGCAGCGATTATATCAGCCTGATTGTCCGACATCAGACCATTATAAAGGACATTGAGCGAATTGAACACGCCGCCTTCGACAAGGGCCGTATGGCCATCCAGGTTTATCTTCTGTCTCAGACCTGACGCCGCCTGTATGGCTATATCCTCCTGGTTGCCGTTGTATTTGACCGTACCATCAGCCTGCAGGACAAAAGGCGCCTCCCCTGTTGCATAGCCGGTGGTCTTTGTCCCGCCGAACACATAGCGATCTCCCATCTTTGTATTGCCAAGCGCCACCACCTCATCTATGATGGATTTTACCTCCTCGGCTATGGCCTTGCGTGAATTCGCATCCTGGGTGTCGTTCGCCCCTTGAACCGCCAGCGTCTTGGCGCGCGTGAGCCTGTCTTGTATCTGTGACATGGCTGAATCGGTAGCAGTCACCCAGCCCTGCCCATAGGTGATATTGTCTTTATATTGATTCGTGCTGCTGATGACATCCCTGATACCCAAGGCCTCGGTCAGGGCCACGGGGCTGTCCGAAAGGGTACTATATATCTTGCCCGAAGAGATGGACCTGGTTGTCTTCGCCATGTTGTCTGTAAGACGGCTAAGGTCTGTATTTATTTGATCATAGATGGTATTCATGGTTATACGCATATCTTTTGCCCCCTTAACTGGCTTACAGCCTACTCCTTACTGCTTTGCAGCGAGAAGGCTCTGAAACAAGTCATCGGCCACCTTGATCAGCTTGGCCGCAGCCGAGTACGCCTGCTGAAACCTAATGAGATTTGCCATCTCTTCATCGAGCGATACAGCCGATACCGCGTCTCGGCTCGCCTGAAGCCCGTTTACGGCAGACTGGCTAAAGGCATAATCCGATTGAATGCCCTTGGAATCAATGCCCACTGTACCGACAAAACTCTGATAAGCGCTGTTGATGTCCGCCCCATCCAGCCCGGCAATGCCTGCCCGGCTCACATCCCCCATGGCCAGGGCATTCTGGTTGCTTGCAGGCGAAAAGGTCCCACCCTGAGGGGTCGAAATGTCCATGGCACCCAAGAAACCAGAGGGGGTCACAAGATCCTCGGTCAGGGCGAATGCAGCTGCGCTGCCATCAGTCCTGATATTGAGGCCATTGTTGTCAATGCTTGCAACAAGTCCTGGAATTGAATCTATCTTCTTTGCAACGCTTGAAAGACTGTCATATTTTGAGACGGTAATCTGGTTTACGCCGCCTATCTGGTTGCCATTTGCATCATAGAGATAAATGTTGAATTTTCCGCCAGATGTCACGCCCATCAAGAGCTGGTTGAGGGGGCTCGCCGTATTTGAGACCGCATATGCCCCATTAGCCGCCTGGCTGATCTGCCCAAGGCCGAGGGCGTTCAGGACCCCACTCGTATCGGAATCAAGGGCAAATGACTCACCGGAATTTGTGGGCGAGATGACGAGGTGTTGATTTGTTGGATCGGTCGCGTCAATCGAGGCCGAAAGGAAGCCGGTGGCATTTAACTTGCTTACCAACGTATTCAAACTGTCAGTGGCAGCTACGGTTACGGCCGTTGTACCAATCAAATTCTTGTTCACATCATAATGGTTTACAATAAATGAACCATTACGGACAGAGCCGTAGAGCGGAAGGCCCGAAGCGGAAGAATTGAGAGATTGGGTGGGATCCGTCACCCCTTGGAGCGCAGTCATCTGAGGTGCGGCGGTCAACGGAGGCGCATCCGCAGCATCAAGACCCAGATAAGATAGGACGCCCGAGGTGTCTTCAAGGGTGATGCCCTTCCATGCGCTGTTTGCAGCACTGATCGTGAGTTTGCCGTTATTGATGCCCGCACTGAGGCCGCTTACGTTGTTTATGGCATTTACAATGCCATCTATAGAGGTAGTTTTCGGATCGACAGGTATCCTCACAGGATCGATGCCTGCGGTGGTTGGATCCATATCAACAAGCTGGCCGTTCTGGTCATAGACCCAGAGCCTTATCTCACCGGAGGCAAAATTGGTCACAAGCGGGCGGTTCGGATCCGTGACAGTGTTTCCGCTTACAGCCTGACCGGCACCTACGCCCTCCACCTGTGCGGCAGCGACAAGGCGGGGGTCGTTTATAAATGTCTGGTTAACGCCGATTGTGCCTGCGTCATGGCCGGTAAAAAAGCTGTTCATCCCCAAGGCCATAAGCGCCCCAGAGGTGTCCTGCCCAAAGGCGAAGCCTGCTACGCCATTTTGCCCGTTTACACTGATGGTAAGCCTTCCGCCTGCTATGCTTGCCGTAAGACCGACATTGGCAGTATTTATGGCGTTTTGGATATCGGATAGGGTCGTTGAACCCTTTGTGATGTCTATCTTGAGCGGGTCGTTTACACCAGGTGTTGCAGGATTGAGGTCTATGACATTGCCGTTTTTATCATAAAGCCAGATGTCAAAGGAGCCGGTCTGCACGCTGCTTGAAAATGGAAGCCCTGAGGCCCTGTAACTTATGGGCTGGGTTGTAGCAATGACCGTGTTGGAGGCCGTAGTCTCTGTAAGAGGGATAAGGCCCACGCCCTGGCTGTGCTGGCTATTTACGGCCTTGATGAGCTCGGATGCCCAGTTGTTCAGCTGCGTAAGATAATTTGGCGGGTAACTTCCATCGAACTTGCCGAGATTCAGGCCTGTCACGCCGCCCGATATGGACTCTATCTGAAATGAGATGGGGAAATTCCCGGGGTTTGTATCTTTGAGCACGAGCCTCCCGTCACTGTTGGGGTACATGTCTACAGTATTGCCAAATGCCGCCTTGACTGCGGTTACAAAATCGCCGATGGTACCTGTCACCGACGAACCCGCCCCAGGACCAGAGCTGTTTGTCCACGTCCATGAGCTATGGTTTGCAGCGGTCGGATCATAGGTATATGTGCCGGTGATAGGCGTGCCATCCTGTCTTGTACCAGAGAACTGGATGGTAAACGGGGCAGTGCCGCTCACCGTTACGCCGTCAATGTTGCTCCATGCGGTTGACGATGCTATGGCTTGTCCGCCTGTTGTATTGGCCTGGGAACCTATGAGCGTCGATGTGTCAGGGGGGCTTATGCGGGACTTGATATCAAGCCAACCTCCGAGCGTACCGTTTTTTATATCTTGGGCTGTAAGCGTCTTAATCTGGCCTGTCGGGCCTTCCCAATTGACACTGCCATCGCTTATGGTCAAATGAGATGACTTATTCCCCTCGACGAGCGGGGATCCTTGGCCTATAAGCACTGTATAGGTACCCTGTTTTGTCTCGAAATAGTGGACATCCGCCAGCTGAGATAGCTGTTTTACGAGTTCGTCCCGTTGATCCCTTAAGTCGTTAGCCTGGTGATTAGATGACTCCATCGAAAGGATCCTGACATTTATATCGGCGATCTGATCTGCGATCTGGTTTATATTTTTCACCGCGGTGTCGATATTCAGATCCACGTTTTTTGAAAGTTGCATTAGTGAATTATAGCGGTCGTTTATTCCCTGGGTTAGAAGACTTGCATTATTTAGGAGCGTTGTCCGCTCAGGTATGCCCTCCGCATTGTTTGCAAGACCATCCCAGCTCGTCCAAAACTGACTCAGCATTCCATTTATGCCGCTTTGATCGACCTCATTAAACACGCCTTCCACAAGCTGCATCCCTGATTGTCTTGCCTGAAGCCCTGACATGACGGATGTCTTGCCGAACAGGGTCTGAGTTATAAAACGGTCATATGCCCTTGTTATCTCGGTAGCGCTTACGCCGTTGCCGATAGGACCAACTGAAGAAGGGGTAGGAAAATTAGGAGACAAAGTGACGCTCTGCCTTGAATAGCCAGGCGTATTTACATTTGATATGTTTTGGGCGGTTATATGGAGATTTACCTGTTCGGCAAGCACTCCTTGATTTGCGACATTCAAAATACTTGTTAGACCTGGCATTATATCACCTCCAGCTTATACCTGCCCTGCATCCCGCCCTTGGTATGGACCCTTGCCTGCGAGTCATAGGTGGCCGGCCTTGCACCTGAAATGCCCTCCATGAATAGTCCGAGGAGGTCATCGACCATCTTGGCCTGGCCGAGCACCCATTTTTCATGACGCCGATTCATCGAAACGATCTCCTTACGCAAAAGCCTCGTCTTAGTCAGCCATGACCCCAGACCTTCGGAATCAGCCCTGTTGGTCAAACTCATGAGTGCATTCCATCGCCCTTCTCTATTCCCCCCGTAATCCACTCCGCACATCTCAAGCATCTTGTCCGCCAGGGCTGCTATAATCCTTTCTAACCCATTTATCTTTTCAGCCTGCCTCTTTTTCTTTTCGGCAATATCGGCAAGCGGCTTGAAGTCGCCCGATCTCAAGACGATCCACTCCTCAATAAGGATGGAGCGCATTTCCTCCCATGCCTGTGTCACAGAATAGGCACGGACCCAAAACGACCTGGGCAGGGCCGGCAAATATCGTACATCTCCTGTTGGCATGCGCCGATTAAGGCTATTTATCTTTCTCGTCTTTGATGTTTCCATATCTGTGCACCAGATTTTTGTAGAGCTCTTTACCTATACCTATGCCCTTTCCCTCAGACAAGACCTTCGAAAGCTGATCTTCAAAGAGGGTGGTGTATATATCCCCTTGAAACCTGGCGCCAAAAAATCCGCCGTTGGACATACTCTTCCTCATCGTCTCAAGCATCTGTTTTATAAACATGGCCTCAAAATCGGCACACACCTTTTTTATCTCCTTATCGCTATGTCCCTTCAAAGAAGAAGTGGTCTCACCAGCGACCCTGACACCTGGTAACTTATTTATCGACTGCGGCAACATGGCTAGATGATCTCCAGATCGGCATGAAGGGCGCCTGCAGCCTTGAGCGAAGTGAAAATGGCTATTAAATCTCTCGGCGTTACGCCTATTGCATTCAAGGCCTTTGCGAGATCTCCTATATTGGGCTGCGTATTGAGCACGATGAGCCTTCCCTTACCTTCCTGCACAGATATCTGGGTATTCGGCGTCACAGCCGTAGCCCCTTGTGAAAACGGCTGGGGCTGTGAAACCCTAGGGCTCTCCTTGATCTGGATGCTTAAATCACCATGAGATATAGCCACCTTTGATATTGTAACATCAGATCCCACTACCACGGTCCCGGTCCTTTCATCTAATACCACCTTTGCGACCTGATCCGGCCTGATCTCGACATTTTCGATGGCCGCTATAAGATCTACGATATCCCCCCTGAATTCAGGCGGTACAGTGAGCTTGATGGTCTCGGCATCCACGGCCCTTGCATCCACTCCCCTCAAGACAGAATTGATCGCAATCGCCGTCCGCGATGCGGTTATAAAATCGGGATTATTTAGACTTATCAATATATCAGACCGTTGATTGAGAGCGACCGGGATCTCGCGCTCGACCGTAGCGCCGTTTGCTATCCTTCCGACTGTGGGGTGATTTTTTTGCACACCCGCCCCAGCCCCCTGTGCCGAAAAGCCACCAATACTGAGCGGGCCTTGCGCCACGGCATATATCTTGCCGTCGATCCCTTTGAGCGGGGTCAAAAGCAGGGTCCCGCCCTGCAGGCTCTTTGCATCACCGAGCGACGACACCACCACATCCAACTTCTGGCCTATCTTGCTAAACGGCGGCATCTGGGCTGTGACCATGACGCCTGCGGTATTCTTTACCTTGACCTTCTTCGGGTCTATAATCACTCCCATCCGTTCCATCATGTTGACTATAGATTGGGTGGTGAAGTCCGCTTGCGTCCCGTCTCCGGTGCCGTTCAAACCGACTACCAACCCATACCCGACAAGCTGATTTGTGCGAACGCCGTCTATATCAGCTATGTCTTTAAGACGCACCGCATGCGACGTCCCAACGCACACGAGGATTGTGCATAAAACAATGGGCATGCAGACGGCATGCAACATCGATTTGAAAACAAACGACCCGCCCTTAAACATACCTTGCCTCCATCAAAAAGGCGCGACCATGTCAAGAAGCCTCACAAGCCAACCTGGTCCCTGCTTATCCGACAAAACGCCCCCGCCTGTGTACTCTATCCTGGCGTCCGCCAGACGCGTGGATGGAACTGTGTTGTCGGATGACAAGTCCTTCGGCCTGACGACGCCGGAGAGTGTTAAATACTGTGTCTCGTTGTTGATCTTGAGCTCACGGCTCCCCTCGACCAACAGATTGCCGTCCGGGAGCACCTGAACAACCCGTGCAGAGATAGTACCTGTAAAGGAGGCGTTCCGCGAACTCTTGCCGCTCCCATTGTACTTGTCGGTCGCACTGCCCCCTATGGTGTTTGACGGGTTAACCGTACTGTTCTTGCTGAATATAAGTCCTAATATGCCTGTAAGTCCAAGATTCGTATTCGAATCCTTTTGTGTCTGGGTGGCTGCGTCATTGGCGGCCTTCAGATTCTCGGCTATTAAGATGGTAATCACATCGCCAACGTTCCTGGCCCTGAAATCGGAATATATGCTTCCTTCACGCCCTGGCGTAAAAAGCGACCCTTCATGCGGATGCTCCCGTGGCACCGGTATCTCATAAAATGATGAAGGGACCGGCGTCATTGGACGCTGCGGCTGCGACACACCCGCACAACCCGACAACGTCATCATGGCAGCGGCCATGGCCGCAATATTTACAACAAACACGACCTGGGAGAGAAAGGTTGATCTTTTCGCCCTATTCATCCTATTCATCTTGCACCTCATGCTGCCAAACCAAACCGCTCCCTGTCAAAAACGCACAGAGACAGTCTTTGCGTCCTTTACGACGGCAACTATCTCACGCTTACTCATGATGTTTTGGACCTTTATGGCCTCACCGAGCGCACCATCCTGCATGACCTTACCCGGCGTCGTGATAGTGAAAGAGGGGGAATCAGCTACTATCGTCACAATGTCACCGCGATGGACCACCAGCGGCTGGGCGACCATTCTGTCTGTCAAGATCTGCCCGGGTTGGACAAAACGGGTGAGGGCCAAACCAGTAACCTTGGCAGGATCGTCAAAAAAACTGTCATAAATCCTGGAAATCGGTTGGCGGATCATATTTATATCATCCAAAGATAAGATATGCCCTTTTGGAAGCGCCTTCGCCGCGCAGACAACAGGACGATATATCTCCACAAAACCACAACCCCTTACCCTATGTTTAATCTTGCCGTCCACTTTTACTGTGAAGATACAGGTGAACATCCCAAGGGGGCGCTCGCCAGCAGGGGCCTCAGTCTCTATCTCGACCTTTCCGCTGGGCACGGTCACCTCCGGCGGAAAGGTCTGAAACCTCATGATCTCAATCTCACCATCAGCCCAAGGGATGCGCCTTGATATCTCCTGCCTGAAATAACGACTGAAATCATCGGTCGTTATCGTCTTTTGAGACTGTGCAACCTGACCTTGATCAGCGGCCGCAAGGTCATGACCCAGTAGCAGGATGGCCGAAATCATAAAAAAAATGACACGCAAAAGACAACGGAGCTCGCCGGACATCAGGCCTTTTTTTATCATTTTACATCATCCCCCTTTCAACGCCTCAGGTCTAACGTCTCAGATTGTCTGCCAGGCTGAGCATTTCATCAGCCGCCTGCACCGCCTTTGAATTGAGCTCATAGGCACGCTGGGTCACGATCATGTCCACCATCTCCTTTACCACATCGACATTGGACTGCTCTAAAAAACCCTGGGCAATTGTGCCGAAGCTGTCGGTCCCAGGGGTGCCCTCCACTGGATCACCTGAGGCCTGAGTCACGCGATAGAGATTCCTGCCTATGCTAGAAAGGCCTGCAGGATTGGCGAAATCATATATAGAAAGCTGGACGGATGCGAGCGGATTGCCGTTTTTGTCCGACGCAGTCAGCATCCCATAAGGGTTTATATTGATGGTGGTCGTACCCTGTGGTACGGAAAACTCAGGCTGAAGTCTGTCCCCGCCTGACGTAACGATATAGCCGTCTCTATCGAGCTTAAAGTCCCCGGCCCTCGTATAGAGCTCCTCGCCATTGCTTATCACCTTGAAAAATCCCCTCCCCTCTATGGCCCAATCAAGATCATTGCCGGTATTCTGATAATCACCTTGGGTGAATATCTTTTCAACTGAACTTAACCTAGAGCCCATACCAATCTGTATGCCGGTCGGGACCTGCGTCCCATCGGCATTCTGCACGCCAGGGGTCTGTATCGTCTGATACAAAAGATCTTCAAAGTCAGCCTGGCTCCTCTTGAAGGCAACTGTATTAACGTTGGCCATATTATTGGCTATTACATCAAGATTGGTTTGCATACTGTTCATGCCCGACGCGGCAGACCAAAGCGCCCTTATCATAAGCCACCTCCGTTTATATCTGGAATAAATAACATCTGTCGTCTATCAACCTACCCTGCCTATATCATTGGCTGCATGCCCATCCATCTGGTCAAGCGCCTGAAGGGTCTTCTGTTGCGCCTCAAAGGCCCTGTAGATATCCAGAAGATTCACCATCTCCTCCACCGGATTCACGTTCGAACCTTCTAAAAAACCCTGTTTTATCAGGGCGGATGCAGGCATGGCATTACCGGAAGCCGCGGTTTGGGCATAGAGATTGCCACCCAACCTCTCAAGCGCCTGAGGATTCTTGAAATTAACCACATCGAGCTGTCCGACATCTGTCTCGTCAACCCAAAACCTGCCGTCCTTACTCAACCATATCCCTTTTCCGGTCGTATCATCGAGGACTATCGGGACCCCTCCTCCAAGCACTGGATACCCTTCTTGAGTAACAAGCTGTTTATTGGCATCCAAGGTGAAGTTCCCGGCCCTGGTATATCTAACGCCCTGCGGCGTCTGCACAACAAAAAAACCATCACCCTCTATGGCAAAATCAAGCGGGTTGTCGGTCTCTTTCATTGTGCCTTGACTCAGATCAGATCGGACCACCTCTTTTTTTGCAGTCCTCTCCGTCCCGTCAACCTGGGGCAAAAGATACTCCTCGAAGGTCATGGACTGTCTTTTGAAGCCTAGCGTGGAGACATTCGCCATATTATTGGCGCTCATCTGAAGCTTTCGATCAAGTATATCGGCGTCCTCGAGGGCCTCTATATGACCCAGCCTGGTATGGGGATGCAGCCCGATTGAAAAAAACATGCTTTTTCTCCTTACAGGTCATATCTCGAATAAAAGTTTATGCAATGCCCATGCCTAAATTCAGCTGGTGATGCATTTGAGACCGACAAAAAATTCTCAAACAAAACAAGATATTATCCCATCCAACAAGGTCACAGCTTGGCAACCGGAATAGATCAAAATGGAGCACGGCATTTTATTCCTACCATCAGGATCCGCTCCGGCATCCACCGTGCATGATGGCACCAATTGCAGAATCAATCACGACAAGATAAAAGTGTGTCCTAGGGGATGACCCAAAGAGATCGGGAAAATGGATTTTAGGTGATATAAACTACATATTATTTATTATTGATGGCCTTATTGTTCACCTTGTATATCCAGGCCAATATCTCGGCCACAACCGCATAGGTGTCTGGAGGTATCGCAGCGTTCAATTCAAGGCGCGAAAGCACCTCAACCAAGTCGGAATCTTGACGCACAGGGACACCGGACGCCCTTGCTATCTCCAATATCTTCTCGGCAACAAGCCCCTCACCCTTTGCAGTCACCCTGGGGGCGATGTCTTTCTCAGCGTCATAGCTCAAGGCTACAGCCTTTTTTCGTTCTGCAGTCTGTCTCTTCATGTCAGAATCACGTCACCAAGTCTATAAAGCCTGGTCCGCCTACACCTTCGACAAAGGGCCCGATGAATTCGGCCTGATCGGCCTCGTCAATAGGGATGATCCCGGATATCTCAAATCTGAATCCTAGACGCTGTAGGGCATTCTTTAATTCCGGGAGATCGGCCCTTATCCTGGGGAGGGCATCATGATCAGCCGCAATCATCATGTTCAATAAACCCCTGCCCATAGTGACGTGCATCATAACCGCTCCAAGACCCCTAAGCGTCAAATCGAAGATCAGGTGCGAAACCGGACCATCAGATCGCCCTTCAGGACCGCCTTCGGCACCCCCTTCAAACCAAAATGAGACATCTCCAAGGCCGGCACCCCCTTCAAACCAAAATGGGACTATGAAAAATGGGATGTCGAGATGGGCTCGGACTTGACTTTGGTAGTTTTGAACGACATCCACATGAGAAGACAAGGCCTTAAGGCCGTCAGCGACATCCTCTAATGCCTTGTCTTTCATATCTATACCAGCGTCGGATATATGACCTTGCCCGACACGTCGACTATCATCAAAGGTATCATCAAAGGTCGTCTGTCGCGCCCCATCGGATGGCCTGTCCGAACCAAAATAAAACCGCACTCGGCCCTTTGCATCTAATACCCGGCCAGCTTGAGACACCTCTTGGCCTTTTTCCCCGGCATTATGCTTCACCTGAACCTGTTGTCCAGGCCACTTAAGAGGTACATCCGGCCCAGGCACACCGGCTTCGGCCTGAATAATGTCCGAAACTGCGCGTGCAAGTGGCCCAGCTCGGTCGGCCGGCGCATTGCTTAAGGCAGATTGATTATCCAGGTGAGGGCTGGAAATTTTTACATACATGCCATCAGCCACGATCCCTTGCGGCGCCTTTTCAAAAAGGGAGGGTTGGGCCTGCCCATTTGGGGCGGCATCCACGGATGGCACATCCAGTAACCCAGCCTTGCCGGTAAGCTGAGACAAACCGTCTTGGGCCCTGACATATACACCCTGCGATCTGGTCTGCAATGTCCTTGACGGATCTTGCTGCACCACCCGGCCAGGGATTCCGTCTATATCCGCAGTCGCCGTCCTGATCTCTGATCCATGGCCCTCGACTGCAACGCCATCGGCGTCGACACGACCGTCCTGACCCTTGGCACCAGCCAATCCATCCAGGAGATTTTTCAATACAATCCGCAAGGAAGGCAGTTGCTGTGGTGAGGATTCAAACTTGCCGCTGGATAGACCTGGGGCTCCACCCGCAGTCGCCATGGTAAACGAGATCCTGACCTTATCGGGATCGGCTTTCCCGCCATAAGAAAGTGCATCGACTACAAAGGAGGCCGCCTTGATGGCATTTTTCAAACCACCCGCCGCCGTATCTTCGGCGGACAAGATCCCGACTCCATGCTGTTGCGGCAGCTCAAGGTCTTTGGTGTAACCCGCCAAACCGTCAAAGAGCCTTGAAAAGGCCTGTGAAGCCCTTAAAACATCGGCCCTGACCGCCATCGAGGCCAACGTCAACTGTCTGTCGCCCTGTACGCTGGCCTGCGATTCGGAGGAAACGAGCCTTACCCTTACAGGTGTGCCAGACTCTAGTATACGAAGGCGCACCTTGGTACCTGCCGAAGGCAGCAAATCTACATCGGCCCTTGCCTTGACGACATCGCCCTTGATCGAGATCAAGCTCAGTCCGCCTTTCGTCTCAAGCACAAGCCCATCAACTTCTGCACCGGGCCTTGCCCAGTCTGGAACAGCAACAGATGACCTATCACCTGTGCCCAGGTCTTGAAGTGTACTGGTCTGGTCATCTGTCAGACCTCTAACCCCAAAAAGCAAGAGTAGCTCAGAAATGGTCCCGACCAAAAGGCATCCCCTTCCTTAAAGACTTCATACCATCTTTTCGGAAAGCGGCTGCAAATCATAAATTTTTGATGGCATCGCAAGAAGTCGCCAACCGCCGTGTTGCGCTGCATCCTTCGTCACTGTAGCGTACAGAAAGTACGCCTTTCCTCAGGATCTTCACGTCTTGCATTTGACGATTTTTGCTTAGCCATCTCATATAATTAATGGCCTTTTACGAGATCATATTACGAGATCATAAATTTTGAAGGGAAAAGATCTGAGAGAAGGATCCGGAGATCAGACCATCCCACGCATACGGATGGCAAGGGCCTGTGCATCTATGCCCTGCATGACGTACAATTCCTTCGGGCTCCCTGATGAACCATAGTGCGTGACACCGACGGCTGCAAAATGCTGACTTATACCCTCCTCCGCAAGTATCTGCGCCACGATGGCACCCAGACCTGTATGTACAATGTGGTCCTCGACCGTCAATACAGGTCCGCGTCGTGCCGCCTTTATTATTGCATCCCTATCAATCGGCTTAATGGACGCCATATTCAAAACACCGGCGGAAATCCCCTCTTCAGCCAAAATCTCCCTTGCCTTCAACACCTCGGAGACCGCTGTGCCGTAGGTAATAAAGGTGGCACTGTCCCCTGACCTCAACCAATCCGCCTTTCCTGGTTTGAAGACATAGTCTTCTCCGAAAAATGGGGCACCGAAATCATCTGTTATGACAGGCAGCTTAGACCTCCCCATCCCTACAAACACATTTCCTGGATGAGTTGCCACATAGCGGATAATCCGATCGGTCTGATTCGCATCCGCCGGCATAAATATTGAAAAACCAAAGAGATTCCTAAAAAGCCCTATGTAATCAAGACACTGATGGGTAGGACCGTCTTCCCCCACATCCAAACCTACATGTGTTGCGACAACCTTCAAATAGGTTTCATTCAGGTCGTTTAAACGGTGTTGATTATATGTCTCGGCCGCTGCAAAGACCCCAAATGTGCTGAAAAATACACAAAACCCCTCGCGACTCAATGCCCCTGCACAGGCCACTGCATGGTGCTCCTGGATCCCGGCCTCAAAAAAGGCGTTGGGTGAAACCGCCCTGAAACCGCTCATCTTGACCGAACTTTCAAGGTCGCAACTGAAACCGACTATCTTTGGGACGGAACCCGGCGGGTTATTGGCCACGGCCAGCCCTTTCAGGGCTGCACCATAGGCCGAACGGCAATCGACCTTTTCATCAGGGCCGTAAACTATAGGTACCGCAGGGTCTATAGCCGGCCATTTGACAGGATGATCCAGGTCTGCGGCCTGGATCATCCTGTGACCCCTGCGCCTGTCGATCCATTCGTCCAAAAGGCTGGGTGCAAATCCAATCTCAGAGAGGGCCTTTTTCGCGTCATCCGGCCGAAGGGTCGAGCCGTGATATTTGGCCTTGTTCTCCATGAACGATATACCCTTGCCCATCACAGTCCTGGCTACCAGGACCGTCGGGCGCGCCGGATCAAGGTCTTCGTGCAGCCATGCCCTCCTCAACGCCTTAAACAGACATTGGAAATCATTGCCGTCAGGTACATATAACACATTCCATCCGGCTGCAGCATACTCATCACGTACCCTTGTCGGCATGACATCTTCTGTGGACCCACCTATCTGTAAGTGATTTCGATCAACAATACCTATAAGGCCGGCCTGGCCATATTTAGCGGCAAATCTCCTGGCCTCTGCCACCTGGCCCTTCTGTTGCTCCCCGTCTCCCATCATAACGATGGTCTTTCCTGGAGAACCACGTAATTCCTGACCGAGTCTCAGCCCGGTCCCGACCGAAAGACCTTGCCCCAAATTACCCGTATTCCACTCTACACCCTTCACCCCTTGCTCTACATGACCGGCACATGCCGAACCGGCCCGGCGGAATTCAGTTAGGAACTGCTCCTCCGATATATAACTATACTCAGCCAATACGCTGTATACACCAGGAGATATGTGCCCTATACTGATGACGATCCTATCTCTGTCCTCCCAAGACGGCTCATCCGGCCTATGCCTTGTAACCGCATAGAGCAACAACAGGATATGGAGTGAAGACAAAGAACCGCCCGGATGACCGCTGCCGGCCAACGTCGTGGAAAGGATGACACGTGCCGCACACCTCCTCCACATAGCCTCCAAATTCATCAACTGATCATCAACAAGGTATTTCTGCTGTTCAATGTCTATGTGAAACATAAAAAATGCACCTGAAAGATTACTTGGATTTGGAGGGTTGCGACTGACCGGCGCTCTCCTGGTCGTAGGCCTTGATTACCGAATCTGTTATATCAATGGCTGGTGAGACATAATAGAGGCCTGGCATGTTGCTTTCCAAAATAATGGAGTAACCGCCACTCTCTCCTATCTTGGTGACCACCTTTTCGAGTACCTTTAGAATAGGCTCCATCACCTTGGCCTCAGCCTTGCGCATCTCAAGCTGAGCATCATCGCTCTGCTCCTTGAAGTCCCTCACCATCTTTTTATATTCGAGCTCCTTCTCCGTCCTCGCCTCCTCGCTCATAAGAGGGGCCTTTTTTTCGAAATCGTCCTTAAAGGCCTTGATTGCATCCTGTTTAGCCTGCAATATCTTTTGCAGATGCTCGAACTGCTGATTAAGCTGAGACGTGGCCTTCCGCCCCACCTTTGACTCCCTTACCACCTTTTGCATGTTAATAACCGCTATCTTCGATGCGGCAGAGGCCTCTGCTGCCTCTGAAAAAGACGGGACAAGACAGATGGATCCAAAAAATAAAATCAACATTAGGTTACGAACAAAGCATCTCATATAAAAACCACCCCTTTTTTGACAAAAAAGACCACAGCGCCCATAAGTTAGGATGCTGTGGTCTTTTTTTAAATTAAATCAATCCAAACTTTTACTTATTGACGATGACAAAATCATCTCTACGATTTTTTGCCCAGGCTGCCTCGTTGTGGCCTGGATCAAGTGGCCGTTCCTTGCCGAAGCTTACGACATCCATACGGTCAGCCGCTACACCGAGCTTTGTAAGGTACGCCTTTGCACTCTTCGCCCTTTTTTCGCCAAGGGCAAGGTTGTATTCGGCAGAGCCGCGCTCATCACAGTTACCCTGGATCTCGATCTTTATCTGCGGATTGTCCATCAGGAACTTGGCGTTGTTGTCAATCCTGGACTTCATGTCGTTTCTGATATTGTAACGATCAAAATCAAAATAGATTGGCAGCATCGGGGCACTTGTCCTCCCCTCTGAGATCTGTGCGGCGGTCTTTATGCCCTCTTCAGGCGGCGCCTCGTTATTTACCGTTGACTCCGTTGTGGCAGGGGCCTGGCTTACCTCCGGGGCCGGCGGAATCGGCTTTTTCTTGGCGCAACCTGAAAAAGCGGCAACCATCATCAAAGATACGGCAACCATAAACAATAACCTGAATCTCTCTTTGCCTCTAAACATCTTTTTCTACCTCCCAAATTTACTTTATTTTTTATTGCCTGCTGCTTGATCAGCAAAAAAATCTGAAAAATATATTAAAATAAGTTTTTTATAAAATTCAAGAACTTTTTACAAAAACCATAAAAAACTCTATCAATCAATTCCTCCTATCCATCAATGCACTGAAGCCGACAACGCAAAATTGATATTTTTAGAATAATCCCTCACACCGGCGACTATACCGTCTGCAATCTTGTCCAGATAGGCATCGTCTCTTAAAAGTTCCTCTTCCTTTGGGTTGCTTATAAACGAGGTCTCAACAAGAATTGACGGCATCTGTGCCCCAATCAAGACAAAAAACGGCGCCTGCTTAACCCCAAGGTTTTTGACGTCACCAAATCTACCGTCCAACGAATGTACAAGGTCTTTCTGGACAAAAGCGGCAAGCCTCGCCGACTCATTTACCTTGGTATTTTTAAGGATTTTGTTTAAAATGGATCGAAGCTCACCCACCCTTTTGCTGGATGTGGCGTTTTCAAGGGCCGCAACCCGCATGGCGTCTTCATCTACGGCAAAATTAAGAAAATATGTCTCAACCCCAGCAGTGGTGGGGTTGGGCGCCGAATTGGCATGAATGGAGATAAAGAGATCGGCCTTTTCAGCATTAGCGATGGCGGTCCTCTGTTCGAGCGGCAAAAATACATCGCTGTGTCTAGTAAGGACAACATCGCAGCCCAGTTCATTCTTAAGCCTTTCAGCCACTTTGCGTGCGATCTTAAGGGTCACATCTTTTTCCTGAAGGCCGGTAGGCCCTATAGCGCCCGGATCTTTCCCGCCATGACCTGGGTCTATGACCACCCTCCTCACACAAAGGCCCAACTGCTGGGCTATGGAAAGACCCTTTCCCTTAACGATGCCATTGCCCTTAATAGACGGACCTGCGACCTTTTTACCCTGTTCAGCAGATACTTCACCCTTTTCAACAGGACAAACAGTCTTTTTTGCATATTGTTCACTAAAGGCGTCGATTATAACCCTGAACGGATCTTCAAGATAAAAGGCCTTGATCTTGCGGCTCCCGCCGAGGTCGCATACCACTCTCACCGTAGTTCTATCAAATTGACCTACCCTTACACCCTTTAAAAGTCCATCTCTTATATCAACTGCAGTGGGTAGACCTTTCTTTATTATAGCTGGCCTGATATCTATATAAAAACGAGGTGGCAACCCCTTTGGCCTGTTGGCAGGCAGAAACCCTTCCTTAAATGTAACAGGGCCTGTGGTATCAATAACTATCCTTGTATAATCAGAGACGGACCAGTGCCTTATGTCGGTAACCTCCCGCATCCCTGTCTCTTTTTCAGGTATTAGCGCAGGGATTTCGGCGGATCGAACTTCATTGTAAGGATATTTGCCGAGTACGGCCTCATTGACCCCGAGAGATGCGAGCTCCTTCTTGGCCCTATCCACTTGATCGCCGTTTGGATATTGTTCGATTATCCTCTTGAGCGCACCCTTGGCTGACGCAACATCGCCCTTCATGAGATAAAGCCCGGAAAGCAAATATAGGGCGTCATCAGCGAGTCGATGTCTGGGAAACCTCTCTACAAGGACCTCGTAGCGCTTTATAGCCTCCTCCAGGTCTTCCCCGGATTTGGAATGATCGTATAAATTATTATAACACCTGCCCATCATGTATAAAATCTTGGGCGTGACATCTTGATCGTCTGGATATTTGAAATAAACGGCTCTGAACTCCTTGATCAACCTCTGCCACTCCGCCGCCTGACTACGCAGCGTTGGAGACTCGACAAGCCTGTCATATTTGGTCTTGACCTTGACATAACTGGCCTCTGCCTTATCAATACCCTGACCTTGATGCGGACGTGACTGCCGAGCGTATAACTGGCCTTGGCCCAAAAGTGCAACGGCCGACATCGTCAATATTACAAAAAACAATCTCGCAATGTAAATGCGGCGGAATCTCACGGATCTTACCTTGCTTGCCGGATATCTTTCATCAATAAATATTTGCCTGACATGCCTATCACTGTTTATAATCGACTATCCAGCATACTGGATTTTGAAAGGCCATTGGGCATCGGTCGACCTCGACCCCTTCTCTCAAGCCCCAAAATATCCCTTTCAGAGGAGGCCTCAAGCGCTATCAACCAATAAAGTCTATTATACAACTGTATCTTCTTGCGACATTCATGGCTAATCCAATGCGAATCTTCAACTAGATTATAAAAATATGAATCAACCCCGAAAAAACCGTCCAACATATGGGTTGCAATGTGCAGGAGTTTGCTGAGATATCCCTGAGGCAGCTCCCTGAGTTCTGGGATAGATTTAAAGCCCGCCCTGGAAAGCTCTGAAAGAAAACCATCCAGGACCGCCCTATTCTCCGCTATGCCCATATCCACCCTTACCCAAAAGTCTCTATGCACAGCCGAAAGGCTCCTTGGCTCAAGGATATAGATACTCTTATACGAAATCAGCTTATATAGCTCAAAAAAGCGCAGGGCTTTTTCCTTGCAAACCTCAAAGCCATCTCCCTCTACCAACAACTCGTGA
The DNA here is from genome assembly GCF_022026155.1 of Dissulfurimicrobium hydrothermale. Classification (NCBI taxonomy): domain Bacteria; class Deltaproteobacteria; genus Dissulfurimicrobium; species Dissulfurimicrobium hydrothermale. Next base: position 18,896 of record NZ_CP085041.1, read on the forward strand.
TAAAATTCCATGAATTGCTATTTTGCCCCACATCATCATAAAACTCAAGGCCACCTTTGAGGTAGATTGTATAAGTTTTTAATTAAATAGTTTTGCTGCATAAACCACCTTCAACCCATGATCGCGACTATTTAAAAAAATAAACTTCATGCTACCATAAAGCCAACCTTTTAAGGACATATATTTGTGCAGCCTTTTAATAAACGCATTGCAATAATGCTCCCCTTTGGTTTTTCGTCAGGCCTTCCCCTTGCACTTACCGGTGCAACACTCCAGGCATGGCTTGCGACCTCGGCGGTCGATATAAAAACCATAGGCCTGTTCTCCCTCGCAGGCCTTCCATATGCCATAAAATTTCTCTGGTCTCCGATCATGGACCGCTTTTCCATACCTTGGTTGGGTAGAAGAAGGGGGTGGATATTCCTCGCCCAGATCCTTCTGTCTATAGGCCTCGCCTTTATGGCCACATTGTCACCTGCTGAAAACCAGATGGTAATGGGATGGACCGCATTCATTATTGCATTCCTCTCGGCGTCTCAGGACATCGCCATAGATGCCTATCGCGCCGATGTCCTTAGACAGGAAGAAAGGGGTCTCGGGGTGGCCATGACAGTCACGGGCTACAGGATTGCTATGCTGGTCTCAGGGGCACTCGCCTTAATCCTTTCCGACCGGATAGGTTGGATGAATACCTATCGTGTGATGGCCGCATTCATGGCTGTTTCGATTATAATAACCATTTCAAGCCCTAAAACCGATGGAGAGACAAGGCCGCCGCGTGACATAAACGAGGCCATTGCAGGGCCACTGAAGGAGTTCTTCTCACGAAGGAATGCCCTGTTTTTCATACTCTTTATCATACTCTACAAACTGCCCGACGCATTCGCTAGTTCACTCATCACGGCCTTTTTGATAAAAGGACCAGGTTTTTCGCCGACCGAGGTGGGAACGGTAAACAAGGCCCTGGGGCTCGCATCCACCATGGCAGGGGCCTTTCTGGGCGGCTGGCTTATGAGGCGTATGGGGCTATTCAGGTCGCTCCTTTATTTCGGCGTCTTTCAGGCCATATCGAGCCTTTGGTTTACGGCCCTCGCCATCGCAGGCAAATCCTACCCGTTACTCATAACCAGCGTCACCCTTGAAAACCTCTCAAGCGGCATGGGTACGGCGGCCTTTGTCTCGCTCATGATGGCGCTTTGCAACAGGAATTTCACCGCAACCCAGTACGCCCTCCTCTCCGCAGTCTCAGCCACAGGACGGATCTTCGCAGGTCCGCCTTCAGGTTTTCTGGCCGGTATACTTAGTTGGCCCTGGTTCTTTATCTTTTCTGCATGTGTGGCCCTGCCTGGACTTTTACTGCTTTTAATTATGAAAAAGGGGATACTGGCGCTGGAAAGAGATACCAGACTGTAGGGGCAGGCCCCTGCGCCTGCCCTGTAAAACCTGACTGCAACTCTTAAACCCTATTTGACCACGTGGATCAACAGAGAGTCATACGTAAGGCTGCTGAAATCCAGAAGGCCGTTTTTGTTATTATCAAATCCAAGATAAATGAGATAATCGCCCTTTGGCCATGGACCCTGATAAAGGGTATAGGTACCATCACCCAGGATATAGCCGCATGGCGTCATCTGTTCCAGATTAGCAGGTAACGGTATCCACTGGTAAGAGCTGTTCAGATAGGACCAATTTATCCCGACCGCAGGGGCGTCCAGTATAAAAAACGCCTCCTGCCCCGGCGCAGCGTTCGTTATCTGATATGTCACATCGACAGGACTGGTGACTGTCACTGCAAAACTATTATTGTTACGCCAGCCGTTGGCATTGAGGTGAATAGACGGCATGGTCAAATTATAAAATGTCCCACTCTGTCCGCCTCTAACCGGCCACACATAGTAGTTGTTGTCCTTGCTGCTCCAGCCCGCGCCGCCATTCCAGAGGCCCACGACCCACGCAAAGTCTGTGTTGTACGCGCTGGTAGTACCGGACCAATAGAGGTGGGACTGCACACCGGTAAAGGGATTGCCCGCTGTCCATTGGCCTGTGCCCGCTGTGTTGGAAAGGGCAAGATTGTAATACTGAAAGTCTATAAGACTCCACAGCTCGATGTCATTGGGAAGCCGCCAGTCGCCGGCATGAGAGCCGTCGGAAAGACCGCACTGACCGCTTGCAAGGCCATTGGCGGATGTAAGGGCGTCTGTCCATGTCTCTGCGCCGAAGCAATTGGCGTTCTTGAGCCAGATAAGGCCCGTGAGGTTGTCAGTGACCGTACCGTTACCGTTGTCCGTGAAGCGCGGCGTGGGAAGCGGCGCTCCCATCTGAAGCGCGCCGTCCTGCCCGGTGCCTGCGCAGGCGATCACATTACCTGACGCATCATAGCATTGCGTCTGACCTGTGCGTGGCAGGCTGATCGTGCCTGCCATCGCTAGGCCTGTCTGCCATAGCACAGGCAGGCCCGCCGTCATTGCAGCGACCATCATCGCCAGCGCCAGAACCAGAAACCATTTGTGTTTCATAACCATTTGTACCTCCCTGTCAAATTTCGCCCGCAACGCCTCTTTCTTCAGGTAGAGGATGCAGCAGGTCTTATGGAACCCCTAAAAATTTGTCATTCCGCCGAAGGCGGGGATCTATCGTCATACGCTCCCCCCGATAAGGGGGAGTTGGAGGGGGTTTTTGTTAATGAACCCCCCTGCCCCCCTTATCAGGGGGGATATTGTTTTTGCTGGATCCCCGCCTGCGCAGGGATGACAAAACATGAATTTTAGATAGTAGATAGATAGATAGATAGATAGATAGATGGATGGATGGATGGATGGATGGATGGATGGATGGATGGATGGATGGATGGATGGATGGATGGATGGATGGATGGATGCAAAAAGCGAACCATCATGAGCCATCCTGCATAAAAAGGCCAAATTCACCTTCTATTGTTTTTTTCTTACATCAGCTCAAAAATAAAAACAATAGAAAATCTGAACAAATATTCATTTTTTTACAAAAAACTGCAGCGCTCACTGATATAATGACCCTGCGATTGCATTTTAAGCGGCGCGACCTTAAAATAAAAAGGAAACCTTACGGCAAACGATCGAGGCGGCGCACATGAAAAAACTCCCCATCGGCATACAAAGCTTTGTAAACATCCGCACCGAGGCGGACTACTACTATGTGGACAAGACCCGGTTTGTGGCGGAACTGGCGGACAGGGGGAAATATTTCTTTCTCTCCCGCCCCAGGCGCTTCGGTAAATCCCTGTTTCTGGACACGCTGCGTCAGGCGTTTCTAGCCAGAAAGGAGCTGTTTCAGGGCCTGTATCTAGCGGACAACTGGGACTGGAGCGCCAAATATCCTGTGATTCTGGTGAGTTTTGGCTCAGGAGTGCACAGAAATATTGAGGAGCTGCAAGAGACCATGCGAGTGATTTTGAAGCGGCATGCCGAAGAGTATCAGGTCTCTCTGGAAAACACCGCTCTCAAAGACAGATTTTTTGAGCTCATTCAAAGGCTTTCAGAGAAGCATGGCCAGAAGGTCGTAATCCTCATCGACGAGTATGACAAGCCCATTTTGGATAGAATAGATAAGCCTGAAATCGCCATCGAGATCCGGGAAGAGCTCAAGAACTTCTATTCCGTCATAAAGGATGCAGACGAGTTCCTGAAATTCGTGTTCATCACCGGGGTAAGCAAGTTCAGCAAGGTAAGTTTATTCAGTGGGCTCAACAACCTGCAGGACCTCACACTGGACACTGTGGCGGCCACTCTCTGCGGTTATACACACGAGGAGTTGATCGACACCTTTGCCGAACGGCTCGGAGGTGTTGACACGGAACGGGTGCGGCAGTGGTATAACGGCTACAACTTTCTGGGCGATAAGGTCTATAACCCCTTTGATGTGCTGCTGTTTCTGGACTCAAAGGAGTTTCGCAACTACTGGTTCGAGACCGGCAGCCCGTCCTTTCTCATCAAACTCATAGCCCAGAACAACTATCCCATACCTGATCTGGAACACATAGAGGCGTCGGAAGACATTCTTTCTTCCTTTGATATAGATGACATCAAACTTGAGACCATACTCTTTCAGACTGGATACCTTACCATAAGGGACTGGATGAATCTGGGAGAAGACCGGCTTTACACGCTTTCCTATCCAAATCTTGAGGTAAAAAAGAGCCTGACGGAAAATCTCCTTCGCTATCTCACCGGTTCCGCAGCCGAACAGACCAGGAATCGAATAAATCTTTATCGCTGCCTTGCCGCAGGCGATATGGATAGACTGAGGGACATCTTCCATGCCTTTTTTGCATCCATTCCTTATGACTGGTACAGGAAAAACGAGCTCGCAGGCTACGAGGCCTATTACGCCTCCATCTTTTACTGCTATTTCACGGCCCTCGGTCTGGATGTCACAGCAGAGGAGATGACAAACAAGGGCCGGATAGACATGGCGGTGAGGTTAGAGAACAAGGTCTTCATACTGGAGTTCAAGGTCGTGGAGATAGACAGGGCCGGAAAGAAGGCCATCGAGCAGATAAAGGAAAAGAGATACTGGGAGAGATACCAAGCTTCCGACCCCTGCGCCTGCCCTGAAATCCACCTGATCGGCGTGGAGTTCAGCAGCAAAGACAGGAACATCACGGGATTCGATTGGGAACGCGTGCAGGGGCAGACCTGTGTGTCTGCCGAACAGATCAGCAGTGGTGAATGCGTCCATTGATATATTCCCTGAAGACACCAGGCAGTTCCTCCGCCACCTCGCTTGCAAGGTAACCAAATGGTCCTTTTTTCTCTGCAACCCTGTCCGCCGCCTGGCCGTGGAGAAAGACACCGAGCAAGGCCGCATCCCATGGGGAATAACCCTGGGCAAGGAAGGCGCCTATTATGCCGCCGAGGATGTCTCCCATGCCGCCTGCGGCCATTCCTGGATTTCCCGTGGGATTCACGGCCAACCTGCCGTCAGGCGCTGAAATAATGGTGCGGGCGCCCTTAAGCACTGCAATCGCCCTGCTCCTTTCAGAAAGCATTTTTACAGCCGCAACGCGGTCCCTTTGCACATCTGCGCTCGTGCAACCAAGGAGACGGGCCGCCTCGCCGGGATGTGGAGTGATAACCCTTGGCCCTCTGGCATTCATTAAAATTTCATGGTCAGCGCCCACGGCTGTCAAGGCATCGGCATCCACTACCATCGGAACAGGTGCGGTTCTTATAATCTCGCGCATGAACTGTCTGACATCATCGCCCAGGCCTAGCCCAGGCCCTATGACAGCCGCCTTTTTCCCTGCCAGAAGAGACTCAAGCCTTGCAAGGGCGTTAGCGGAGACTGACCCATCATCCCCCTCCTCCAGCCCCTCGGTCATAGCCTCTTTAAGCCCCTGGGCCACAATGGGCTGGATGACAACAGGGCAGGCTACAGTCACAAGCCCTGCGCCCGCCCTCAGCGCGCCAAGCGCTGAAAGACATGCCGCCCCGGACTTCCCGCGTGAACCTGCAATCACCAGCACATGACCAAATGTCCCCTTATGCCCTTCAGGCGGCCTCGATCTCAAGGTCTCTGCCACAAACTCCCTGTCAAGGAGAAGGGTCTTTATCCCCGCCTTCCGGACAGCGGCCTTTGGAATCCCTATGTCAATGACCTCAAGCCCACCCACATAATCAACACCTGGATAGATCACCTGGCCGAGCTTTGGAAGGGCCATGGTGACTGTCATGTCGGCCATAATTACAGGACCAATAGGCCGACCCGTATCGCTGGAAAGCCCGGACGGCATGTCCACCGAAACAACGGGGGCTTCAGATGCATTTACGAGTTCGACCGCAACCTCGAACACATCCGAAAGCGGCCGATTCAAACCGGTTCCGAACAAGGCATCAACAATCACGCCAGCATCTTCGGCTGCATCCTTAAGATCTGGCAGGTCGCCTTCATCAAGACACCATTTAATAGGTATACCGAAGGCCTTGACAATCTGATAATTGACTCCCGAATCCCCTTTAAATTCCCGGCAGAAGGCGAAAATCTCCGTCTTTACGCCCTGTTGAAATAGACTCCTTGCGATGACCAGACCATCTCCACCGTTGCTGCCCGGCCCGACCAGGATGACAACCCCACGGGCGAGCCTTTCCTTGTAATTCCTTAGGATCAGGTCTGTTGCGCCGCGACCTGCGTTTTCCATAAGTATCAAGGAAGGAATAGCAAAATCCTTCGCAGCCGACTGGTCAATGACTTGCATCTCCTTCGATGTTGCGAGTAACATGGGCGTTGCCTTTTAAGATCTTATTTTTAAGGATAGTTTAATTCTGCCATGAAATTCCGCCCATGTATAGACCTTCATCAAGGCAAGGTGAAACAGATTGTAGGTTCAAGCCTGAATGATCAAGACCCAGGATCGCTCAAGGAGAACTTTATATCAGAAAGGCCGCCATCCTACTATGCCGAACTCTTTAAAAGAGACAGGCTCACAGGTGGCCATGTGATCATGCTCGGACCAGAAAACAAAGATGCAGCCCTTGATGCCATCCATACGTGGCCCGGCGGATTCCAGATAGGGGGTGGCATCACGGCTGAAAATGCGGCGTTCTGGCTCGATCAGGGGGCAAAGGCGGTTATAGTGACCTCATATGTCTTTAAAGACGGTATAGTTCATCAAAACCGCTTAGAGACGTTGGTAAGACTGGTCGGCAAGGAGAGACTTGTCCTGGATCTAAGCTGCCGACGGCGGAACGGCGACTATTACATCGTGACCGACCGCTGGCAGCGATTCACCAAGACAAAAATCTCACCCCAGACACTTGATCGTCTTGCACGCTCCGCCTCCGAGTTCCTGATCCACGCAGCGGACGTCGAGGGAAAGTGCTTGGGCATCGAAGAAGACCTTGTAGAGCTGCTTGGACGTACAACACCGATTCCAACTACCTATGCAGGAGGTGCTCGCTCTCTGAGAGACGTCTATCTGGTAAAGGAACTAGGCAGGGACCGGCTTGACATCACTATTGGGAGTGCGCTTGACATCTTTGGCGGAAACGGCGTGAAATACGAAGAGCTAGTGGCCTTCAACAGGAGAGAGGGCGCTTGATACTATGAACCGAAGACCAGATCCCAGACGATGGCAAGTATGGACAATATGAATATCACGGCATAGTTCCACATCTCTTTCGAGGTGTAGAGACTGGTTATGAGGTACCTGAGCGCCATATAGTCCTGCGGACACAGACTATTTTTATTTTGGAGCTTTTCGAGGAGGTTAAGTCTGGCGATAAGGCCTTTCCTCCTATAGGTAATAAAGGCCCTGAATAAGAAAAAAATCATATTGCCAAGGATGGCTATGTACCAGAACGGCCTGATCATGTCTGGCCAATAGGCCTTCGCCACAAGTATGAGGCGCACAAAAACAGCACCTGTAAGCCCGATCGAAAAGGCAAGCCAGGCAACCCAGGCCGGAAATGCGGCGGGGATCTTATTTGTATTTGGATTCATCGGGCAAAAACGATCTTTGTTATCCATAAGACCGATTATAATAACTGAGATCGCAGAGGCTTCAAGGTTTTTTCTATAAAACAGGCACGGTTCTTGCTTATAAATTTATCAAGAAAGGGGGATTGGGTTCGGCATATCCCCTTGCGTGAGAGGTTGTGGATAAGCTGAAATGAGATTCGAATTAAGATTCATTCAAAATTGAACAAAATAATCCCTAAAAAAGACAAGGATGACTTAAAAATGAATGCAAGATTTTCCTATCTGATAAGTACAATTGTAGCGATACTAGTAATCCTGCCCATCAAGCTGCATGCCCTGACCATTTCACAGCTGAGTCAAGGGCTTCTGGTGCCGGCCGTCATTCAAGACGGAAAGGGCGTAGATACCTTGATAGGCATTACGGCGATAGGGAACCAGACGGCCACGACCACTACGACGACATCTACTACACAGACAAATGTGACGGTCTACTGGGGATTTTTTGACAAAGACGGAAATATGCTGGTCAACAAATACTTCAAGATCCCGCTTGGAGGCTTTTACCGCTTTGCATGGAGCAATGAGAGTGCGGGCGAGAACCTCGCAAACACAGAAGGATATCTGGTCTTCGTAGTGGGGGACGACAAAGGGGCGATCATCAAGACGGCGGCATTGAGCGGATCGGCCTTCAGAATAGATGCGACGGCAAGAGATGCGGCATTTGTACCAGTGGTCCCCCTCACATCAGGAGACATCAATTCATCCACCAACCTCGCCAAGATGGACAACACCGTACTTAAAGGCGTAACAAACATAACCCCTGTAGGAAAGACACTTATGATGCGCTATTGGAACGACTCGGCAGTAGGCGGTTCTAGCGTCATAAAGCTGTGGTCACTCTGCGACCTTACCGGCGGCTATACCATGAGCATTTCAAACAACGAGGATGGCACCTCCCAGAACACGGGAATCATCATCCAGAGGAAGAATCTGAACTCCATCAACCCAGGTTTAGATTCAGGTTCAGGCTCGGACACCATTTACCCCATGCCCTTTAACTACAAATCGGGCTTTTTCTATTTCAAGGTGCCAGCGGGCAACTGCGCGAAAGGTCAAACCAATGCCATGATGGCGATCAGCTTCCTATCGAGCAGCCAGTTAGGGGCTATACAGACCATAATCGCAGACCAGTATTGAGACACATCCCATCTGGCCCAGGCAACGCCTCCGTTCTTTTCAATACCTCTTTGTCATTATAGGCGAAGATGGAAGCTTGATGGAATATACCTAACATTGTGAGAGATGCCGCATGACAGATACTTTCTCAAGACACTGGCCTGCTAACTTGCAAGACCCCATCCATCTTCTTTATCCCGGCGATTATCTTCTTTAGATGTTCAAGGCCGCTTACCTGAATGATGTAATGGAAGATGGCCACCTGCTCCATGGGACTCGTAATAACCCTTGCATCCTGTATATTTGCGTCCCCGGCGCTTATCGCGTTACTTATGCTTGCAAGCATACCCTTTTTATCCACGCTCCTTACAATTATCTTGGCAGGATATGCAGTGCTGGTCTCTGTAGCCCACTGGACATCGACCCTCCGCTCAGACTCGATATTGCGGGCATTCGGACACTCCGTCCTATGTATCGTTATCCCCCTCCCCCTGGTTATATAGCCCACCACGTCATCGCCAGGCACAGGCATGCAACAACGGGCGAGATGTATCATTATATCCTCAAGACCCTGTATTTGTATGCCCAGTTGAAGGTCTTCCCCGCCCAATTTCTGCAGCCCATCCCCACCTGCCTGCTCGATAAGCCCAATCGACTCAGGCTGTTCTTCTTTTATGTATCTCTTTACTATCTGGACAGGCGAGACCCTGCCGTAACCAACCGCCACCAGAAGGTCGTCAAAGCCCTTGCATGAAAACCACCCTGCAATATCATGGCCCTTTTGCTTGGCGATTTCGTTAAAGTCCAGCCTATTTTTTTTAAACTCTCTGATGCAAAGATCCCTGCCGATGGCAAGGCTCTTTGCATATTCCTCGGTCTTGATCCACTGCTTTATCCTTGCAACGGCCCGGCTTGTCTTGACGAATTTCAGCCAATCCCTGCTTGGTACATGCTGCGGCGACGTGATGATTTCAACCACGTCACCGTTTTGAAGCTCATATTTTAAGGGCACCATATGGCCGTTTACCCTTGCGCCTGCACAATGATGCCCTATCTCAGTATGGACCGCATAAGCGAAATCAACAGGGGTGGCCCCTTTCGGCAATTCCTTTACATCGCCCCCTGGGGTAAAGACATAGACCTCACCAGGAAAGAGATCCATTCTCACTGAATCCAAAAATTCCCGCGGGTCTTCCAGCTCGTTGCGCCACTCCATCAATTGATTCAACCAGTCAAACTTACGCCCTGCCGTCTCCTTGCTGACTATCTTTCCTTCTTTGTAAAGCCAGTGCGCGGCTATGCCCTCGCTGGCAACCCTGTCCATCTCTTCAGTCCTGATCTGTATCTCCATACGCTCGCCGCCCGGCCCGATGACGGTGGTGTGAAGAGACTGGTACATATTGGCCTTAGGAAGGCTTATATAATCCTTGAACCGACCCGGCACCGGCCTCCAAAGGGAATGGATTAAACCCAAGGCCTCATAACACTCCTGTATGGTCTTAAGTATTATCCTAAATGCAATTAGGTCATAGACCTCATCCAGCGGCACGTTTCGGAGACGCATCTTTCTGAAGATGCTATAAAGGTGCTTGGGCCTCCCAAGGACACGGCATGAAAAGCCGTATTCGGCCATTTTCTTTGCAATTATCTCCTTTACCTCCTCGACAAAACCCCTTTTCTCTCCAATGCGCCTTTCGACTTCGGTCTTAAGCTTATTAAATTCATCTGGATAGAGATACATAAAGGAAAGATCTTCCAGCTCCTTCTTCACCCAATCGATACCGAGCCTTGCAGCAAGGGGCGCATATATCTCCAAGGTTTCTCTGGCGATCATCTCCCGCTTAGCCTCCTTTTGATATACAAGGGTGCGCATATTGTGCAGCCTGTCAGCGAGCTTAACAAGCAACACCCTGATATCCTTTGACATAGCAAGGATCATCTTGCGGATATTCTCGGCCTGTTTCTCTATGCGGCTCTGAAACCGGATCTTAGAGAGCTTGGTCACCCCGTCCACGATCGCAGCCACATCCTTTCCAAACATCTCTTCCAGTTCAGCAACCGTTGTAAGCGTGTCTTCAACCGTATCGTGCAAAAGCCCTGCAACGATGCTCCCTATATCAAGCCTCAACTGGGCCAGGATAAAGGCTACTGCCAAGGGATGGGATAGATATGGCTCGCCTGATAGGCGCTTCTGATTTGCATGAACCTTTGCGGAATAGATATATGCCTTTTCCACCAGACCGGTGTCCGCATCGGGGAAATATGAATGAATAGCGTCAATAATATCAGAAAGCCTTGGAGTCATCACTTAAAACTACAGACCCTGCGGCTACTGCATATGTCTTTAAGCATCTTGAACACCTCATCCGCCGCATCGTCCACAGACAAAAAAACACTCTCGCCTGAGGCCCTGACCTTAATTTCCACCCTTCCATCTTCCCTGAGGCGCCTCCCAACGGTCACTCGGATGGGTATGCCTATGAGATCGGCGTCTTTGAACTTCACGCCGGGGCGTTCACGTCTGTCATCCAAGAGACAATCGACCCCCTTGGCCTCCAGCTCGCTGCATATACGTTCACCAACAAACGACATGGCGTCATCCGTCATATCTACAATAGAGATGACGCAATCAAAGGGAGCTATCGGCGCCGGGAACACAATGCCCAGGCTGTCATGATTCTGCTCAACGGCTGCCGCCACTGTGCGGCCTATCCCTATGCCGTAGCAACCCATGACTATAGGGCGCTCCTTTCCTGAATCATCAATATATACAGCGTGAAGGGCCTCGGAGTACTTTGTCCCCAATTTGAACACATGGCCAACCTCGATCCCCCTTTTGAGTTCAACTCTTCCGCCGCACCTGGGACAAGGGTCATCAGGGGTGATGAATCTTATATCTGCAAACTCCGGCCATGGGAGGTCTCTGCCCCAATTTACACCCAAAAGGTGCCAATCCGGCTCATTTGCGCCGACGACAAAGTTTTTGAGTGTCTTTAGGGCGTTATCCGCTATAATTCTTGTACGGCCTGCAAGCCCAACCGGACCTGCAAAGCCGGGCTCGCAGCCTGTTGCCGAGACAACGGTCGCACTATCGGCAAGGGCGACGTCTTCAATGCCCACAAGCCTCTTCAGCTTCACCTCATTTATTGAATGATCCCCCCTAACCAAAGCTACGATTGGTCCATTTTTGCAGATAAAGACCAGGGTCTTTACAAGCGACGAGGGTGAAACATTGAGAAAGGCGATCACCTCCTCCACGCTTCGCTTGCCAGGGGTATGGACGCGACGCATATCTTCTTCATCAGCACAGGAGTAGGCTGTCAACCCAAGGGCCGGTGCAAGCTCCACATTCGCGGCATAGCTGCACTGTGTGCAGCATGCTATCTGGTCTTCACCGGTCTCAGCCAACACCATGAACTCATGTGATGCGTGACCACCTATACTGCCTGTATCCGCCTCAACAGGCCGGAAATCCAGGCCACAGCGCTCGAATATCCGGCAGTACGCCCCATACATGGCCTGATAAGTGATCTCCAATGCCTCGTCGTCCACATCAAAACTGTAGGCGTCTTTCATGACGAATTCGCGACTGCGCATGAGGCCGAAGCGAGGACGGATCTCATCTCGAAACTTCGTATGTATCTGATAAAGGTTCAAAGGCAGATCCTTGTATGAACGGACCTCGCGCCGAACTAAGTCGGTTATCACCTCTTCATGCGTTGGGCCCAGACAATAGTCGCGGCCATGTCTGTCTTTAAGGCGCAGAAGCTCCTTCCCGTAGCGGTCCCATCTGCCGCTCTCCTGCCAGAGCTCGGCAGGTTGGACCATAGGCAGCAGGACTTCCTGTGCCCCGGCCCTCCCCATCTCCTCCCTCACGATCTTTTCCACCTTCATCAAAGAACGAAGACCGATGGGCAGATATGAATAAAGGCCGGATGAAAGCCTTCTGATCATACCGGCCCTTAGCATCAATCTATGTGAAACTATCTCGGCCTCGGCCGGCGCCTCTTTAAGTGTAGGCAAAAACAACTTGGAATATCTCATTTTGTAATTATATTCGCTCCTCTCCATTTCTTCTTTTTTCAGCCAAAACAGCCTCAACCTCTTGCCAAAATGCCTCAAGAAGCCCGCTTTCAGGGACTTTCTTTATGATCTTCTCTTTTTTGAAGATAAGACCCACGCCCTTGCCGCCAGCGAGACCGACATCCGCCTCTCTTGCCTCACCCGGCCCATTCACCACACAACCCATGACGGCGAGTTTCAGCGGGGATGTAATGCATTGGGCCCTGCGCTCAACCTCTTCCGCTATAGAAAAAAGGTCTATCTCACAACGCCCACAGGTAGGGCAGGAAATTATTTCCGGCCCACGCTGCCGCATCTTCACAGCCCGCAGTATCTCATAGGCAACCCTTACCTCCTCCAGCGGATCGCGGGTCAACGAGACCCTAAACGTATCACCTATACCCTCAATCAACAGGGTGCCTATGGCGATGCTGCTCTTCACTGTCCCGGGAATCAACCCACCGGCCTCGGTCACCCCAAGATGCAGGGGGAAATCGGTCTTCTGGGAAAGGAGCCTGTAGGCCGCTATGGTAGCGAGGCAATCGGACGACTTTATCGAGACCTTGATGGCCTCAAAGCCCATACCTGCAATCAGCTCTATGTTCCTCAATGCACTCTCCACCAGGGCCTCGGGCAAAGACGCCCCGTAATGCCTTCTTATGTCCTTCTCAAGGGAGCCAGAATTTATACCTATCCTTATTGGTACGCCGTATTCCTTGGCCTTCTTGACAACCTTCGATAGTCTCTCAACGCCACCGATATTGCCAGGATTTATCCTTATCCCATCAGCCCCCTGCTCTATCGCAGCGACCGCGAGCCTCCAGTCGAAGTGAATGTCTGCAATAATGGGCATGGAAATTGCTTTCTTAATATCAGCAAGGGCGACCGCGGCGGCCTCATCCGGTATGGCCACCCTTACGATCTCACAGCCGACCTCTTTGAGTCTCGATATCTGTGAGACGGTGGAGCGGACGTCCCTGGTATCGGTATTGGTCATAGACTGGACGACCACCGGGTTGCCGCCACCGATCGGCACGGATCCGACGCGTATAAGCCTGGTCGGGCGGCGCTTGTATATGCTGTTTTGGCTGATCTTGTCCATAAGGCCATGATAAATCAGGCATAACCTCCGGGCAATAGGCCCAAATATACTTGGAAGGAGAATAAAAGATGATTTCAACCCCAAATGGCGCAGAGACGTCAACCATCAAGGCCATTCTAACAAAAGACATCCAACCCGCCTCAAATACCACGGCCGCCGCATCCGCCAGCGACACCACGTTTTTGGACTGGCTAAAGGCGATAGACAATCAGGTAATGGGCACAAAGTATATCGACAAGACAGATATCTTCACAGGAGAGGTGATGCACAATTATCCGGTGGCAATTTTCAAGCCCACACCGGCTGAAATAGCTGCAGATGCCATGACGCCGGAGCAACAGGCATCGACCTTAATTGACAATTATCTGAAATACCTACAAACCGAAAAGGGACAAAGGGGACCAGTGAATCCGGCTGGAGGCGATGCCTATGGCATGTCCGACTGGGCCGAATCAATCATCCTTGAACAGAGGGTCGGCTATAACAAGGCTAATGTGCTCTTGGATGCAGTAAGAAGCGGCAAGATTACTGATCATGTGCCACTGGACCAGATAGACGCCTTATTGGCCGGCCTTATGGGTAGCGGCAAGGCGGCAACGGCAGCCGATTCGACAGCGGCCGCTGCATCTGCGGCACCTACAAACAGTGCAGGTCTCCCTGCAGCAACTACAACCCAGGCTACCCTAGACGGATTAGGGCTGCCCGAACCTGCCTCGGCGCCAAACGTAACAGACGCCGCAAGACAGGCCTGGCAAGACCAGGCCCAGATACTGAATGACATCCTTGACGGCATGGCAAGACTTGCCGCAGCCATCCAGCAATATAAAGACATGACATCCGCGACCAGCGGCGGCAATAAAGCCACAGCCGCATGGCCGTTGCAACCACAATCAATTGGGACACAGACGGCATGAGACAGTAGACCTGGAACGGATGTTGGATTATAATATTTTAAAATAATCGTTCAATGCCACAGAAGGCGATATTGGAGGAGGCCGGGTGCATCATCCGGTCTGAACCGCACTATGAAAATAGATACGTACAAGATCAATACTGCCATCGGCTCAAACGGACAGACAAAAAAAGATATCAAGGGGGCCATTGACATGCCCTTTTCCGCCTATCTTAATAATGAGATCTTGGCGAGGCAGGCTAACGGACCGGATCTTGCAGGCCGTACTGCAATAATGCCGACAGGTCTTCCGGCGGATACGACCCTCAGCAAGATCCAAGCCGATGCAATAGCGATAGGAAGCAATGCCATTGGGGCACTTGAACACCTCAGTGTCCTCTTGATGCAGCCGGAGATAGACGGCAAGGCATTGGATCAATTGGCCGATACGCTTTCAAGACACATCGACGACATAAAGGAGGCCAGAGACAACCTCGCTCCGAATGACCCGTTGAAGGATATTTTAAATTCGATCGGATCGATTTCCGCCGTAGAGGCGGCGAAGATAAAAAACGGCGACTACTGATTGCCGCAGCCAGTCAGCGTTTAATCCGCCGCATCCGCCGCAAAGGGTCTTTGTCCCCCGCATCAATCAGGCAGACACACCAGAGGCCTGTCGGCATCTCTCTTTGTCAAGCCAGCGATCGACAATCAGACTGAGGCCGTGTGACATGTTTTTGCGGGATACAAACCAGCAGGCTATGATGATTTTAAATCTGACACTGGGCATATATGCTATAGGCAAACGCCGAAAAGGCACGGAAAACCAACCGGCGTAAATGGGACGCAATTTTTGAATATAGACCCAAGTTAATGGATATTTCTATAATAGTGCCTGTATATAACGAGGCCCCAAACATTGAAACCTTGGTCAAGCGGGTTGTCGAGGTCATGCGACCGCTTGGCCGTCCTTTTGAAATCATTCTCGTGGACGACGGCAGTACGGATGAAAGTCACGAGGTCTATAAAAAGATCAAGACCTTCACACCTGAGCTCAAGGTCTTGATATTCAGAAGGAACTTCGGCCAGAGTGCAGCCATGACCGCTGGCTTCGACTATGCGGACGGCAAGATCATAGTCTCCATGGACGGGGACCTCCAGAATGATCCTAAGGACATACCAAGGCTGATCAGCAGACTTGAGGAGGGCTACGACATGGTGAGCGGCTGGCGCAGAGACAGAAAAGACCCGTTTCTTTCACGCAAGCTCCCATCTTTCATAGCAAACCGCCTGATAGGCAGCGCAACCGGCGTCCGACTTCACGATTACGGCTGCTCGCTAAAGGCCTACAGCCGCGATGTAGCAAAAAACCTCCTTCTTTACGGCGAACTCCACAGGTTCATTCCCGTACTCGCGCACTTCTACGGTGCACGCATTACAGAAGAGGTGGTCACGCACCACCCAAGGCTCAAAGGCAAAAGCAAATACGGGATCGGGCGCACCTACAGGGTTATCCTTGACCTGATACTCATGCTGTTCTTCCTGAAGTTCGCCACAAGACCCTTGCAGTTTTTTGGCATGGGCGGCGGGGCGCTCTTTCTTGCCGGTCTCCTGACCGGAGGTTACCTTACCTTCGTCAAGTTCTTCCTAGGGTATGACATCGGGCGTAGGCCGCTCCTCATTCTTAGCGCGGTACTCATAATTGCAGGACTGATCCTCGGGGCCATAGGACTCCTTGCCGAGCTCGTCATACGCACCTACTACGAATCCTCAGGGAGACGCATATACTCGGTACGCGAGGTCATCGAATAAGGAATGTGGAATAGACGCCTTGCCCTTTTATTAGGGGTGCTGATCGCCGTACGCGTGCTCTTTATTGCATTTGCACCGCTCGACCTCTCGCCTGACGAGGCCTACTATTGGGACTGGTCAAGGCACCTTGACTGGGGATACTACAGCAAACCCCCAATGATAGCCTGGATCATCGCAGCGGGCACCTCTATCTTTGGAAACAACGCCATGGGCGTAAGGCTCCCAGCCGCAATACTCGCCACCCTCGGCGTCTTGGCTGTATACCTTCTCGGCAGACGCCTCTTCGGCGCAAAGGCGGGGTTTCTGGCCGCGCTGGCCACGGCCTTCATGCCAGGCTCCTGCGTCCTAGGCTTTGCGATGACCATAGACGCGCCGCTTATATTCTCCTGGGCATGGGCTATGTATGCTACATGGCTGGCACTGGAAAAGAAGGGTTATGAAAGGGATCAAGGTACGGCCTGTTGGTGGTGGACGGCCTCTGGTGTCTTTACAGGCCTTGGAATACTCAGCAAACAGACCATGCTAGCATTCCCGCCTTTTGTTTTCCTGTTTCTCATCCTTGAACCGGATTACAGAAAAAGACTCCTTACACCCTGGCCATATCTGGCGTTCATCATTTCGCTCGCCCCGCTCGGTCCCGTCATTTGGTGGAACTACAGACATGGCTGGATCACGCTGGAACATACGGCCCACCACTTTGAGATGGGAAGCCGGTCATACTTCACATTTTTAAAGACACTGCCCGATTTCATACTCTCTCAACTTGGTCTCATCTCACCGGTGACCTGGATCTTGTCCATGATAACAAGCTATTATATCCTGTTTATGGCCTTAAAGAGACACATCTCAAAGAAAAATGGCAATGTCGCGATAACCTCTCCAACCCTTTATCTAGCCGTGCTGAGCGCGGCGCCGATAGCGCTGACCACGCTCTTGAGCCTCAAACAACGTGTAAACGGCAATTGGCCAGCTCCATTTTATCTTGGCTCATCCGTCCTCCTAGGTGGGTGGGCCGCAGAGGTCTTAAATTTAACACCTTGGATAGACCGATTCAGAAGGCTTTTTAAACCAGGTCTGATACTGGGCGCATCCATGTGCGCCATTCTATATATAATCCCATGGGCCGCATGCATCACAAACCTTGACAAGGGCCGCATCGACCTCACCGCTGAACTGAGAGGCTGGAGAGAATTGGGCATAACCTTAGGGGAGATCGCAAAAAAAAACCCAGTGCGAGAGATGCTCATCATCGGGACGAAGAGGCAGCTAACAAGCGAGCTCGCCTTTTACGTCCCTGGCCAGCCGAGGACATACCGCTGGGCGGGCGAACAGAGTAAGGTAAGGAGCCAATATGAGCTCTGGCATGGACCATGTGACAAGATAGGTCATGATGCAATCATTGTGACATATGCGGATGAACAATTGCCGCAGGATATCAAGGGGTATTTCAAGGAGATAAGACCGCTCTACTACCTCAGACCGGCTAAGAATGGATTCAATCTATACCTCGGAAAAGGACTTATCGACTGGCCGGGTTGCTCCGCTTCAAAAGTCCAAGGGCGATATTTGCAGCCCGGTCAGCAGCCCCTGGCTGACCAAGTCTACCGGTGACGATAGCAAGATCCTGAACCATCCTCTCCCTTCTGGCATCATCCCCAAGGATGGCCAGCGCCTCATTTGCTATAGCCTCTGGCGTGGCATCATTTTGGAGAAATTCGGGCGCAACCATCCTCCCTGCAACCAGATTGACAAGGGATGCATAGGGCACCTTGATGAGATGGCGCCCAAGATGATAACTGAGTGGAGAGACTTTGTATGTAACGATGAGCGGGACGCCTAGGATCGCGGCCTCGAGGGTAACGGTGCCCGACGCCGCGATAACCAGATTTGATGCTGCCATGACATCGTATGTTCGGCCCTGGATCAACCGTATATCTGGACCATCCCTACCTGCACACGCCCTAGCCATGTCCTTCATGAGTTGGATGTCGATGGAAGGGGCAACGGCTGCCACGAATTGGACACTCGGTCTTAATCGGGAGATTAGGCAAGCGGCGTCTGCCATGACAGGAAAGATCCTCTGGACCTCACCATGCCTGCTTCCAGGGAGAAGACCTACCGTGGATGAGCCGATTGACAGAGAGTTCGAACGGCAGAATTCCTCCTTTGAAGACTGCACCTTTACGCTGTCGAGCAGTGGATGGCCGACAAATCTGACCTTGAGGCCATATCTTGAAAAAAAATCTTCCTCAAAGGGCAGGATCACTGCCATCTCATCAATGGACCTCTTCAATCTCCTGACCCTGCCCTGCCGCCACGCCCATACCTGCGGACTTATATAATAAAAAACCGGGATACCAAGGCCTTTGGCATATCCCGCCATAAGAAGATTGAATTCAGGATAGTCTATGAGTATCAAGAGGTCGGGGCGCTCCTTTTTCAAATAGACCCTGGTCTTATAAAAAGCGGAGAGTATGGGCCAGGTGTGGGCAAATATCTCTGCAAGCCCAACTACAGCAAGGCGCGAACTCGGGAAAATGGCATCAAGCCCAGCATCTACCATCTTTGGACCGCCTATGCCGGCAATCTTACAATCCGGCAGCTTGGCCTTTATAGCCCTTATGAGACCTGAACCATGGAGATCGCCTGACGCCTCGCCAGCGATTATAAAGATGGACTTCGACATAACTACCAGTTGGTGTCCTACAAAATTGTCATGATCCGGCAAAGCCCGGCCTCCCGGCAAGCAGCCTCAATGGCCTCCGCCGAAATAAAACCACCAAGCCGGGTCATACTGGATCAGACCAATAAATATCAGCCAAGTCCAGGGAATCGAGACCCTTGGCGATCTGGTTGTTTATCTTCAAGGCAAGATCCAGGGCCATGCGACCCGCCTCGCCCGTTACCCTGGGGGGTTTTATTCCTTTTACGGCCATGACGAAGTCTTCCAGTTCATCATAAAGACTGTCGGCCTTATCGTGCTGCAATGGCTCAAACGTCATGGCGTCTCGGACATCTGCAGCCCTTGTCCGCCTTACGATCAGATTCTTATGTGCAAGGCAATCAGCGGACATATAAGCCCCGGGTTGGAACACCCTGATCTTCCTCATGACGTCAAGAGATATGCGGCTTGCGGTAAGATTCGCCGTGCAACCGTTCTCAAAGATTATACGGGCGTTTGCTATATCAACAAAGGAGCTCAGAACCGGCACACCGACTGCCCTGATCTCCGATATCTGCGACCTCACGAGTGTCAGTGTTATATCTATGTCATGGATCATGAGATCCAGCACCACATCCACATCAGTAGCCCTGTCTTTAAAGACATTGAACCTATGCGCCTCAATAAAAAGCGGGCGACTCACTCTCTCCTCAAGCACCTTAACAGCAGGATTGAAGCGCTCGATATGACCCACCTGAAGCACAAGACCATTATCAGATGCGAGCCTTATCAGCTCGTCTGCCTCCTGAATGCCAGTGGTTATAGGTTTTTCTATCAGACAGTGTATCCCCCTGGAAAGTAAAACCTTTGCGACCTCGTAATGATGCACAGTAGGGACAACAACGGATGCCGCGTCTATCCTGCCGATAACCCCATCCAAATCGGAATATGCCTTCGTGCCCGTCTCTTTCGCTACCAGCGCAGCCCTCTCCGGCACGATATCCACCACCCCGGTGAGTTCGGCATCAGGCATGGCTGCATATTTTTGGGCATGGAACCTACCAAGATAACCCGCCCCTATCACGGCAACCCGTATCAACCGCCGACCCCTCCTTCGATACCGACTATTGATATTTGGACCTTGTCGGCAAGGGCTATCGCCTCATCCTTATCAAAGAAGATGGCCCTGCCTGCCTCGACCGCCAAGACACAGGCCCCTGCCTCAACCATCCTCTCGATTGTACTAAGTCCAATCGAAGGCAGATCGAATCTTGTATCCTGAAATGGTTTGCACAGCTTTATCACAACCGCGCCCGATCCGCCAAGCCTGCCGCCCCTCAAGATGGCCTCATCCGTACCCTCGATAGCCTCTACTGCCAAGACGACCTTGTCCTTAACCACCACACACTGACCTATATCGAGTTCGCCTATCCTGGAGGCAAGCTGGCGACCGAACTCTATATCCTCGTATTGAGAGACGCTGGGTCTCTTTTTGGTAAGGACACCAGGCGGCATGAGGAGGTCCTGGACAAAAAAAGTAGATGGAATGACCTTTATGCCTTCCGATTCGATCTCTGCGGCGATGGCACGAAGTATCCTGTCATCAAGCCGGCTGTCAAGTCGACGCCATAGATTCAATGCCCTGAGATCAGGACGCACATCTATAAATATCCTCTTTTTTGTAATGGCGCCGGCAAAGACGGCCTCACCAACCCCAGCATCTTTTAGTGTATTTATTAGCTTACCGAGCTGACCGAGGGAGATCCATCTTATCTCATCAACCTCTCCGCTCAGTTCAGGGATGGTCTCGCCCTTATGCGCCACTGCTATTACCTTCCAGCCCTTTGAGCGGGCAGCCCTGGCACAGAGTATAGGAAATTGTCCTCCGCCTGCTATCAAACCGACGGGCCCCCTTTCCATCAATCCATCTCCGAAATCTCGCTGATATTTCCTCCAAGCGGTACGCCACGCCTTGAAGACTTGATGAACTCGACAAACCTGACCACCTCCGGGACGGCGGAAAAACGCTCTTCCACCATCTGGATGGCATCGGCTACCGTGCCGTCTCCCTCGAATATCATACGGTAGGCGTCTCTCAGCGCCTCGAGATTCTCTCTTGAAAGGCCATGGCGCCTGAGGCCGACGAGGTTAAGGCCGTAGAGCCTCCCCCTCTGACCCCAATACTTCACATAGGGTGGGATGTCTTTGTTGACCCCTGACATACCCCCCAGAAAGGCATACGCTCCGATATGGCAAAACTGATGGACAGCCGAGAGGCCACCTATGACCACGTTTTCGTCGATAACCACGTGACCGCCGAGGGTTGCGCCATTGGCCATTATGACATTCGCTCCGATCTGACAATCGTGTGCGACATGGACATATGCCATAAGAAGACATCCCCTGCCGATCCTCGTAACGCCGCCGCCTTCTATGGTGCCACGATGGACGGTTACGAACTCCCTTATGATGACGCCGTCCGCAATCTCGACCCTAGTGGGTTCGCCCTTATATTTAAGGTCCTGAGGCGGCGCCCCGATTGAGGCGAACTGCGAAATCTTCACCCCTTTTCCTATATGCGTCTCTCCCTCGACTACCACATGAGGGCCTATTTCGACCCCGCTTTCAAGGGTCACCTCTGGCCCTATGACAGAATAAGGCCCGACCTTCACCCCCTCGCCTATTGCGCCTGTCCTGACTATAGCTGAGGGGTGAATAAAGACATCTTCATCCAATATATCCATATTTTTATCAGGCTCTTCCTTTTAGTTTATCGGGCAATCCGTCGGACATGGATGCAATTAATTGGGCCTCTACGGCCAATTCCCCGCCGACAGTGGCCTTGCCAGCCATCTTCCAGATTGAGGCCTTGTGTTTCAAGAGCGTAAGCTCCATTATAAGCTGATCCCCAGGGATCACAGGCCTTCTGAACCTTACCTCATCCAATCCTGCAAACAGGACAAATTTATCATTGAGCCCGGCCTGGTCGCTGGCCTTTGCAAGTATAATCCCCGTCTGGGCCATGGCCTCAAGGATCAAGACACCAGGCATTATGGGAAACCCGGGAAAATGACCTTGAAAAAAAGGCTCATTCATGGTCACGTTTTTGAGCCCGGTTATAGATTTGCCTGGTTCCAGACTCAATATCCGATCAACCAGCAAAAAGGGATACCTGTGAGGCAAAAAAGACATGATATCATCCATATCAAACCGTCCTTGGCTATGCATCATCCTGACCCCCTGTATCCATGACCGTGCGATCATCACGGCCTGTCTCTAGACCTTCCTTGAGCCGCCTTATCTCCTTCTCCATCTCAGGCAGCCTTTTCAAGACATTCATCACCCTCAGCCACTGCTTATGGGGTATGGCTGGTATACCCGAGACCGCTTCGCCGGCAGGCACGCTCTTTGCGACACCGGACATCGCTCCCACCTTCACACCATCACCGAGCTCTATGTGACCCAAGATACCGGCATGTCCCCCGAGCATGACCCCAGAGCCAAGCCTGGCACTGCCGGCAATCCCCACCTGTGCCACAATTACAGCGCCAGGACCTATGGTCACGTTGTGGCCGATCTGAACAAGGTTGTCGATCTTTGTACCACGCCCTATCCTAGTCTCGCCGAATGTAGCACGGTCTATAGTTACGTTAGCCCCTATCTCAACGTCATCTTCTATGACCACGATGCCGATCTGCGGTATCTTGACCGATTCGTCACCGCGCCTTGCATAACCGAATCCGTCACTCCCTATTACAGCCCCCGCATGTATAGTCACCCTCTTCCCTATGCGGCATCCCTTATAAATCACCACATTAGGATATATGACACAACCTTCACCTATAGCCGCATCATCACCGATATAGACACCTGGATAGATCGTGACATAAGGCCCGATCACAACCCTGTCGCCAATATAGGCGTGGGCATGTATGCTTATATTATCCGATATCGAACAACCAGTGCCAATGCGGGCGTCGGCGTTTATTCCGGTTGCCTCAAATTCCTTTTTGTTGAAAAGCGATGCAACAATCGCACAAGCAAGATAGGGATCTCTGACTAAGACAGCCGGCCTGTCAATGGACAGCGGCCATTTTTCAGGCAGGATAAGCGCCCCTGCACTGCTTCGCCTCACATCTTCCTCAAGATAAGTACCTACTGCAAAGCTTATTTCATCAGGTCCAGCCAGATCCAATGACCGGATACCCCTGATCTCCAGCCTGCCTGATCCAACCAAGCGCCCGTCTACAGCCGAGGCTATATCTTTTAATTTAATGGTCCTGGTGCCCATGAAACCACCGTATTTAAAACACCCCACCCATCCTGAACTCCAGGTTGCTGCTGCTGTCCCCTGGTTTTTTGTCCAAGTTGTAACCCCATTCAATCCTGAGTGGACCCATAGGAGAAAGCCACCTTATGCCGAAACCGACCGATTTCCTCAGATCTGATAGGTCGTATGCATTGTGACTGTTCCAGACGTTGCCTGCGTCAAAGAACGTGACCCCGTTGAGACCCATATCCTTTACAATGGGGAAGATGGCCTCAAATTGCGCAAAACCCATATAGTCGCCGCCGATCCTCTCACCGGTATTGGGGTCTATAGGGCTTACATATTCATATTTATAACCCCTTATGGTATCTATGCCACCCAAAAAGAATCTTTCATAGATTGGGAGCTTGCCGCCGGAACTCTGTGTTACATACCCCGCGCCCCCCCTTATATGGCCGACGAGCTGCTTCCAAATAGGATGATAGTAGCTTGCAACCCCTTCCGTCTTTACAAAGGCACTGTCCCCACCGAGGAGGCCGCCTGCGTATTCCACGGAGATCGAATTGTTCCAGCCTCTTGACGGGAAATAAAAATCGTTGCGCGTATCATAGCCAAAGCCGAGACTTATGGACCTCGTGGCCTTTATGTCTATAGAATCCCGGATGATCTGTGAGGCGTTGGCTGAAACATGGGAAAGGGTGGTGTTGTCCCCCCTCAGACCAACAAATACCCTGAGTTCGTCTGTAAGCGGATACCCTACGCGCACTGTCGCGCCGGTGCTGTCTTTTGTATAATCGGCATAATCCACCCGCCAATTGTAGATATCGGTCCCGAAGGACCACCTAGTGTCAAAAAGATACGGCTCAATGAAACTCAACGCAAAACGGTTGGTCACAGAACCTAATATGCCTTTGAAGGACAACGTCTGGCCCTTACCTAGGAAGTTTCTCTGGCTTATCTCGCCCATGAACATGAGTTTATCCACGGAACTATAGCCTGCACCGATACTGAAGGTGCCGGTAGGTCTCTCCTTCACCTTGACGTCCAGGTTCATCGTGTCTTCACTATCCCCCTTGCTGGGAATGAGGCTCACATCTTCAAAATATCCAAGCCTATTTAACCTGTCCTTGCTCTTTTTAAGGCCTGTGGCGCTGAATGCATCAAGCTCCTTCACCCTGAGCTCGCGTCTTATCACCTTATCCCTCGTCCTGGTATTGCCAGTTATCTCGATACGTCCGAATTTCACCTTCGGCCCCTTGTTCACCACGAGGGTGATATTCACGACCTTCTTCTTGGGATCTTTTGTTATCTTAGGCGTTATGTCAGCATAGGCAAACCCCTGATCAGCATAAAGATCCGTAAGCTTTAGGATGTCCTGTCTCAGGACCTCCTGGCTGAATACCGATCTGCCCTTTATCTGCATATCGGCAAGGAGTTTTTTTGGATCGTGGAAATAATCCTCTTCTATCTCGATGTTTCCGACCCCGTATCTATCCCCTTCTTCTATTGGAATGGTTATATAGATGTCAGCGCCCTTCCTTGTCACAACCGGCTGACCCACCACTGCATCAACATAACCGTGGTTGTGATAAAAGGCGGCGATCCTGCCTACATCCCTGTCGAGGGCGTCGAATTTCAAAACCCCCTCCTCCCCTTTGATATAAGCCATTATATTTTTAATGCTGGGGTACCAAAACGGCTTCTTTTCCGAGGTCTCCATGAGACCCCTTAATTCTTTGCTTGAAAAGGCCTTATTGCCCTGGAATTTAATGGACTTTATCCTGGCCTTCTGACCCTCTGTGACATCAAAGATGACATCCGCAGCCTCGCCGGATACATTCCCAACCGAGACACCCACCTCTGTACCCAGATAACCCTTGTCTTCATATAAGGCCTTTATCTTCTGGGCCGCCTCCTGGAGGGCCTTTTCATTTATGACAGTATAGGGTTTTAGGCCTATCGTCTCCTTGATCTTGTCGTCCTTGATGTTCTTGTTGCCCTTTATCTTGATATCACGGATCGCTGGCTTCTCTTTCAGCAGAAAGGTGACGATCTTGCCTTTTGGACCGTCTTTTACATCGACCTGGACATCATCAAAATAACCCATCTTATAGATGGCCTTTATGTCGGATGAAATCCTCTGTGGGTCAAAAGGCTCACCGGCCTTGGTGGTTATGGAATCCCTGATTGCGTCGGTATCCACCCGCCTATTGCCGCTTATCAGGACCTGCCCGACCTTTGCAGGGGCTGCAAAGACCTCATTTATACGCCTCTCCGCCTGATCCAGCATACGGCTCATATCTTCCCGTCCACCCTGTACATATAGAGGCACAGGACTTGCCGCCGGATCTTTGAGGTCAAGCACACGCATGTCAAGACTGACCCTGCCTCCAAGCAGGCTTACACTTCCCCATACAGCAAATCTTGCATCCTTAGCCTTCGCCTCCTTTGCTATCCCGGTGACGCTGGCACCTGCCTCGGCACCACGCCCCTCGACAATAGAGTTTCCGGAAGAGCTGAACCTCCTCACCATGCCTTCCGTGACCTCATCCGCCAGACTCGAGCTCTCCTCTGGTCCGAAATATAAGAACCTCAGAAAGAACACCTTTTGAGATGCAGCCGCTGCCCCAGATGCCATGAAAACAGGGAGCAAAAAGGCCTGGAACATAATAAGACATGATATCCAGACCGGGCACACGGCCTTGCAGGTGAAAAACCTGCTGCCAGAAGTTGATAATTTCCCCAGAAAAAATCTTTGCTTGACTGTCATAATCAAAACTCTACCGAAGATTTATAAAATCCGCCCAGATCGCGCCTTCCCGACCCCGAAATCCTTGAGCTCGGAAGATGCCAGTTCGACCAACTTGCCGTCGATCAATCCTAAACACCGTTTCATCCGTATTGCAAGGGCGAGATTGTGCGTCACGATGACCATCGTGGTGTTATACCGGCTGTTCAAAGAAAAAAACAGGTCCGCCAACTTCTCGCCTGTGTGCTCGTCAAGATTGCCGGTGGGCTCATCCGCCAGAAGCAACCTGGGCCGTCTCACCATGGCCCTTGCAAAGGCGATCCTCTGCTGCTCACCGCCTGAAAGCTGTCCTATCTTGAACTCAGCCCTATTCTCAAGGCCGAGCTCCATGAGTATGTCCATTGCCGCCTCCTTTGCCTCTTTTCTATCCACACCAGCCACCAGACACGGCATCATTACATTTTCAACTGCAGTGAACTCCGGAAGCAGATAATGAAACTGAAAGACGAAACCCAACTGTTCATTTCTAAACCTTGAGAGCATGGAATCCTTCCAAGTAAAGACATTTTGCCCGAAATGTAGAACGGCGCCCGAACTGGGGGGCTCAAGCGTGCCTAGTATATGGAGCAATGAGGTCTTACCCACGCCCGATGCCCCGACTACGCCGACCACATCCCCTTCGAATATATCGCAATCGATCTCCTTCAGCACATTTACAACTATGCCGTTGGTCGAATAGATCTTTGAAAGACCTCGAATCGCTATGGCCACACCGGGATAGCGACCATGCAGGCCATTACCGATATCTATCCGCGCTGACATCAGGTAATCGAATCCTTCATGTTGCAGTCGTTGCAGTCCACTGACTCGTCACCGGCCTGCCTTTTCAGGAGTTGGTAATTTCCGCCCTCTATCCTCAGACACATACCTAGGACAATAGCATCAGCCACAGTCTTTCTCGCTGCGGCAAGGATGCGCCCGAATGTCTGCCTGGATACGCCCATCTTTAAGGCCGCCTCCTCCTGATCAAGCCCTTCGACATCGCTCAGACGGATGGCCTCGAGACCCTCAACCGAAAGCACGACCTCCTTGAGATTGCGCATAGGTATGCCGCGCGGCTTGAAATAAACGACCAATGGTTCCTGATTGACGATCCTACATTTGGGCGGTCTGGGCATAATCTCACCTCTGGATCAATCTGTCAAAACCAGTTTCAAGGCCGAAATACACCGCTCATTTTCATACGGCAGGCCTACGGTGATACGTATATGATCTGGGAAGCCGTATGCGGTCATGGCCCTTATGATTACACCCTGCCTCAACATGGCCTCATAGACCATCTTTGCGTCCCGGTGCACATCGACAAGCAGGAAATTGGTATGGCTCGGAAAGACGCGGCAGCCCAGCCCTGCAAGGCGCTCTGCAAGAAAAGACCGCCCGTCTAATGTGATCTTGAGGGTGTTGTTGAAGTGTTCTTTATCGTCAAGGGCCGCAAGCGCCCCTGCCTGGGCAAGGCTGTTGATATTGAACGGCTGCCTCACCCTCTCGATATACCCGGCAAGAACCGGATCCATTATACCATAACCCACACGGAGGCCGGCGAGCCCATAGGCCTTTGAAAACGTCCGGAGTGTAACCACACGGCCGTCGCCTCTTTCGAGATACTCAAGACCGCTCGGCGTCACGCCGCCCTGCACAAACTCCATATAAGCCTCGTCCATGACCACGAGGACCTCGTTCGGAAGGGCGTGAAGAAAGGCATCAAGCTCGCTGCGATAGATGACCGAACCAGTTGGGTTATTGGGATTGTCAAGGAAGATAACGCGCGTCTCCGGCGTGACGGCCGCCCTGATAGCGCCGAGATCGTGACGGCCGTCTCTTAAGGGCACGATGACATTTTTGCCGCCGGCTGCCTGAACCACCTTTGTGTAAACCAGAAAACTCGGGGCGCTGCTTATGACCTCGCACCCGCTACGCACAAAAACCCGTACCAAAAATTCTATCAGCTCATTCGATCCGTTACCCAACACAATCTGCGCAGGCGATACGCCGAATCTTTCTGCAAGGCGGTTTTTGAGATAATAAGAACTGCCGTCGGGATAGCGGTGCAACCTCCCAATGGCCTCTTCAATAGCCTTGAGTGCCTTGGGTGACGGACCCAGAGGGTTTTCGTTCGAAGCGAGTTTTATGGCATCTTTTATGCCGTATTCCCGCTCAAGCTCCTCGATCGGCTTCCCAGGCGTATATGGGACCAGCTCCTTTATGTATCCAGGGATACGAACTCCATCCGTGCATCTCTTATCAGTCATAGAACTCTCAAGGACTCCTCTCCAGCCTTGCATAAAGGGCTATTTCTTCCATGTCAAGCGACTTGTTTTCCTCAGCAGTTATTGCTACATTGAATTTCTTTTCGAGCTCGCAAAGCTCCCCCTTTTTGTTGTTAAACATATAAAACAACACCTTTGAAGGGGCCTCAAACACCAGTTCTTTTATGTCTTCACCTCTATGCGCAACAAGATACGACCTTATGGTCCTCATGTGGGAAAGGGCCAGCGTCTCCACAGACCTCTCGACGCCTCTGCCCTTGCAGTATGGACAAGGATGAAAAGTCACCATCTGGACAGGGGAGCTGATCTTCTGCCTTACAAGCTCCATCAATCCGAAACTGGAGATCTTCGAGATCTCTGTCCTTGCACGATCCCTCTTGAGACACTCCTTCAGGCGCCTTTCAATCTGCTGGCGGTAGCTCCTAGTCCTCATGTCAATAAAATCGATTACAATGATCCCGCCCAGGTCCCTTAATCTGAGCTGCCTCGCTATCTCTTCTGCAGCCTCGATATTTGTCTTGAGAGCGGTATCTTCTATATCCTTCTCCTTTACATTTTTCCCTGAATTGACGTCTATCGAGACCAGGGCCTCCGTAGGCTCTATCACTATATGGCCGCCTGATGGAAGTTCGACCCTTCGTTTGTATATCTCCTCTATCTGAGGCTCGATGCCAAAGGAGGTAAAGATCGGGATGTCTTCCTTGTATAAGAACAGATTAGCCACATGCCTGGGGGAAACGATCTTTAAGAAAGACTTGACTGTGCTGAATACCTGCTGGTTGTCAACCACTATATCTCTTACGTCCGAAGACAGGTAGTCCCTCAGAAACCTGGTAACTATGTCCCTGTCCGTATAAAGAAGCGACGGCGCCTGCGCCGCCCCGGCCTTTTTTCGAAGACTCTGCCACAACCTTAGAAGATAACCAAAATCCCTCCTGATATCCAACTTGGTCGCGCCAGCCGAAACCGTCCTTGCAATGAGCCCAATGCCTTCAGGCCTCTTGAGCTCGCTCAATATCTCCTTAACCCTCTTCCGCTCGGCCTCATCCTCTATCTTTCTTGAGACACCCGACTGATCGGAACCTGGCATGAGCACTAGATATCTGCCAGGGATCGAAAGATAAGTAGTCACCGCGGGACCTTTGACCGGCGTCTCCTCTTTTACTATCTGAACAAGGAATTCTTGGCCCTTTTTCAGTATTTCGGGCAATCTTTCTTTATTATCGGAATAGCCGTAATATTCAGGATGTATCTCATCGAACGGGAGGTAACCGTTCCTGGAAAGCCCGATATCCACAAAGGCGGCCTCAAGTGCAGGTTCTACGTTTACCAGCCTCGCCTTATAGATATTGCCCCTCGTCTGTATGTTTGTAACGGTCTCAAGCTGAAAGGCCTCAAGTCTACCGTTTTCAAGGAGTGCGACACGGCGCTCCTCAGGGGCATCCGCATTTATTACGATCCTGAGTTGCGCCTTTTTGCTGTCGTTTTTTCTCTTTTCCATATGCAAAAACCAGCTCCGATATGACCGACCGGCCTATTCTACACGGTCAGACGGAAAATAAAACGGTCTGCCGCCAAAAATCTTGCATTTTATAGACCCATCTCTCTCCATCCTGCGGAGCGCTTCCTTTAAAATATCCACCCCAGACCTTGTAAGGCTGGAGATATCTTCAATCGTAAGGGGCCTTCTTTTAAGCATCTCCATCAATTCGACCTCAAGGACGCCGCAAACCTCAGGCACACCGCCGCTACCCTTGAAACCGGCGATCACCTCGGCTGTCTCTCCCAATTCTATCTGGATATCTCTAAGCCTCTCCTCTGAGACAGGCCTTGCCCAATGCTCGGCAGGCGGCCTTGAGACGGTATTCAACTGCACCCTGTCCGGCATTATTGATTTTATCACCTCTTTCAGGGCCTCAATATCCTGGGGGCTGTCGTTTATACCCTGCACAAGAAGGACCTCAAGCCACATCCTGCCTGTCATTTCCCTGCGCAATCTGACAAGGCCTTCAACTATGGCCTCAAGCTTCACGCATAAGGCAGGCCTGTTGACCTTCCTGAAATGCCTTGGAATCACGGAATCGAGCGATGGAAGTATTATATCAGCGATCGTGAGATCAGCCCTTACCGCCGGGTCTGAAAGCAGTGTCGCATTGGTCAAAACGGCCACAGGACAGTCTGTAATACCCTTTGCAAAACGCAAAAGCTCGCCAAGCCGCAGATGGAGGGTGGGCTCGCCCGATGCGGTGAATGTGAGCGTGTCGAATTTTATCCCTCCGGAGACCACCGCCTCAAGTTCTTTCTTTATCTCTTCAGCCGGGATATACTCACTGCGCTCGCATGTGTAGCTTGCGCTGCGGCCCAGTTCACAATAAATACAATTTAAATTGCAGGTCTTAAGCGGGAGTATGTCAACCCCCAGGGAAAGACCAAGGCGCCTTGATGGTACGGGACCGAAGCAGTATTTCATAAAAAAATCACCTTGTAATTTCAGGATCTGTCAAACATGAAAACCGGATCACAGTGGACGCGCAAGGACATCGGAGAAATATCCATCGCCCTCCTAATCATCGTCATATCCACTCTCAGGAGCGGACCACCCAAAGAAGCAGCGGTCGATATGCTCCGTCACCTCTGGGCATATGCCATCTATAGCATAGCCACGGTGTTGATAATTATAGGCCTCACAAAAAAGATGTTCAAATATAAACCGACATGGCGGCAGATGGTCAAATGGGCAGTATTCCTAGCAGCCTTTTGCGCGGTAACGCAGTTTATGCACGAGACATTTTTAATGCTGACTGGTCAGGGAATGCCGTGACATGTTCACAAA
Organism: Dissulfurimicrobium hydrothermale; assembly: GCF_022026155.1. NCBI lineage: Bacteria > Deltaproteobacteria > Dissulfurimicrobium > Dissulfurimicrobium hydrothermale. The sequence continues at coordinate 50,236 of NZ_CP085041.1, forward strand.
CACCATTCCGTCTTAAACCCCATCTAATCTATCAACCATGGACTCCGACATTTATGCCGGAGAGGAAATGGCATCCTCCCTTGAGCTGGACTGCCCCCCATGGCTATACAACAGCCTTTGATACACCTGGAGTTCCGGCACAGGACAAAAGGCAGCCGGCCGCTTGCCTCTGCGGAATAGGCGCCCATGGACGGACGCCAGCGGCATATTGTCTTCATGGATGAAAACTTATGCCGCATGGAGCGGCAAGCTGCCAGCCGCCCAGCGTGATGGGAGAGACAAAAAGGCAAGGCGGCCTTTTCATGTAAAGACAGCCCTGCCAAAATACCCTTTAAACCTACGGGGCTATTGTCATAGACCCATCGGTTGCATCCGTGGATATGTGGAAGCTGTTTAAAAACGACATGCCAAGCAACGACGGGCCAGGCTGGGTCCCAAAGGCCACCGACACATTGTCTTTAGAGAGCTGTCCTTCCACGGTGATATTCGAGACGGTGCAGCATGTCACCTGTATGGTAGCGCCACCAGCCACAGTAGCGCCACAAGGTGAGCACCTGGGATCGGTAGTGAGATCAGTAAAGCCTATGTAAGGCGCGATACTCTGGTCAAGCAAAACCGTATATGCCCCGGTATCTATGATGAAGTGGACCGCATATGGAGTACCGTTTGGGCCAGTCACCGTCCCGTTCACCTGATAGGAATTGGTGGTCGGGTCCAAAGGAACGACCACCTCGCGCCTTACGGCACTGAACGGTTCCGGCATGGACCAGTTGGCGTCGCCAAGCATACGGTACATGTATTCGCCGCTCAGGGAACCACGCGTCAGTTTAGATATCTGATAGAGATATTCAATCTGCCCGAACGCAGTCGGTTCGTTGAAATATATCTGATACCCGCCTGTCATCTCGCAGCCCTGGGCGTTGAACCTATGGCCCTGTACGGCCAGGGAGTTCGTGCAGACCTGATCGGAAGGGTTGCCGTATGACACGTAGAGCTGCTGCCGGCCGTGCGGGTCGTCCCAAATGCCGTTCAAGACGCCACGTTTTTCATACAGAAACAAGGGGTAATTCGTATAGGTGTATGGTTGCCCCTTGTAATATTCTGTAACCGTCCATGTGCCTGTTACGGGCTCGATATGGAGCACATAGTAAAGGAGCTCCCTCCATGAGGCGTAATTCTGGATGTCGTTCGGGTCCCCGATCAATACATGGATGATCATGTCCCCTTCCATGCCTATGAGCCGCATCCCGGCGCCGAAGCGTATCGGGATGGTGGAGACCACGTCCGTCTGTCCGTAAGGGATGGTGTTATCTGAAGCGCTGCCAGTGAAAGGTATAGCGATGGGCGTATTATGGACATCCGCCGCGTAATAGAGGAGCTGCGCATTATTTACAGGCTGACCCCACTGGCTGAAGTAGTAAAACTGCGGCCCGTTTGTCGGGTCGTAGCGATAGGCAAAGGTCTGGCCTGGCGCAAGGCTTTTGTGCTCTACCAGGACATAGAGCGCGCCTGACAAATCCTTTGTAATCGGAATGTCCAGATTGAGATCAAGCCAGTCAGAGGTGTTGAGCGTCATCTCGCCCGTGCTTTTTTTAATACTTTGTAGATAGACGGTGACATTGACAGTAGCAGGCGTTCCATTAGGAGTAAGGGAATTGGTGGCCCCGCCGGAGCCGTTGTTGGTAGCGGTTACGATCTCGTCTGTAAGGGTTATCGTGCCAGTAAACCTGGTAACATTATTTGTATCTACACAGGTAGGGATAAAAATACCATCGCTATTTTTTATACAATTAGGCACAGTGTTGGAATTTGAACAAATAGGTGCGCTAGTAGTGCTTGCGCCTAAACAGGTGGGAACAAAAGTAGCGCCAGTGCCAGTACCTGAACAGACAGGGGCAGTGTTTGTGCCTGTTGTGCAAATTGGGGTGCTATTAACAAATGGAAGCTTTGTTAAATCTATTCCAACAGTAAATGTAGCGGGCTGGCCTGGAGTAACAGTAGTACAAGTTCCAGGGCTCACGGTTATCCATGGATCGCTCGTAGATGCAAGGATACACTCTGTCTGTGTTGTGCTGGTAGTGGTAGATGATGTGGCTGTTGTGGAAAAAACGCTTAAAGTTACAGGGTTAGGGTTTGATAGCTGTTCTTTTGCAATGTAAAATTGCACCTCAGATGGCGACGCAACTACATCCGCCTGTGCGTTTTCATTAAAAATGGGCAGCGACAAAACCGGCAATACCAAGACATAAAATAAAAATCTCCACAGACGACTATACATAATTACGCCCCCCCATAATCATTCATAAATAAGCTTGCCCTTCCAAGGACCTTTTAAGACCCTCTCAACGCCGGATTTACGGCCTTTTTCTTTTTCTTCTTGATCTTCTTCTTTGCCTTTGCCTTCGGCTTCGCCTTCTCGAATACAGGCATCTTTGCCGGCTGCTCTATCACAGGGGCCGGTTCAGGGGCCGGCGGCGGCAACGGCTGGACCTCGACTGCTGGTTCAGGCGGGAGCGCCGGTATTTTATTCAAGGCCGTAACCAAGTCATCAATGAGGGTCTTTGAGGCCTCCTCGATGGCACGGTCTATCTGTACCCGCCTTGCAGGATCCGCCCATACCGACAATGGAGTCACTTGCTTTTCCACCCTATCGGCCCAGACAACCTTTCCTGTATAGGCATCTTGAAGGGCCAAACTCACCTGAACCACGCCCTCAGGGAGCCTCCCGCCCTTTGAGGCGAGATATGCAGCCCCTGCGCCGGCCGCACCCCAGGTAGCGGCATTGAGACCACGATAGCCGCTGTATCCACCGCTGTTCCTGGTGACCGCCGTGGCGAAACGCGGATTCGGCCCCCCGACTATCTCCGTCTCCTTGCCCTGGGCATTAAACGGCGTATGCGCCTGACTCCCCAGAAGGGCACCCAATGCCCCGCCTACGGCCATGTCCTGCCAGAGGTCGTAACTCTTCGATTCCGCTATGCCGAACAACCCGTTAGACGTGAAATCGAAGAAAAACGGCAGCACCCCCCTTTGGAGCAGGTTCATGTTATGACCATCTCTGATCTCATATTCAACGATCCTGCCGCGGAGCAGATAGTCGGCCTGGAAGCGGCGGCCTATCTCATTGACGATCTTTTGATTAAGACCTGTGGTGAAAGAGCCGGTCTGTTCTTTTGATATGCGCAAGGCCTCATTTTGTGAGACGATCTTTCCAATCTCATCCTGCATCGCCTCCGACCAGCCAGTCCCCAGCTCCCTTGCTATCATCTTGTAGTCCGACCCAGCGGATGTCTTTATGGGCTTGATCACGCCCAGGTCCACCAGGTTCTGGACCACGTCTTCCTCAAGTGGGGTATAGATCCCATGCGCAGCCAATTGATAAGACAACGCACTGTTCAGTTTCATCTGGCGTCTCAGCGCGTCGTCAGGGGTTGAGCCCTGGGTATAATCAGCCAACGGCAGAAGGACTATGCCTCTCCCCAAGGATCTTGGCGGCGGCTCAGCGCTTTTTATCGGTTCAAAAGGCTCTTTCACTACCTGTCCGCATCCGGAAAGAAATACGGCGGCCAGACAGATAAGGATCAATCTTGAAAAAAGTCCCCTGTGCATTTAATCCCTCCTCTTTATCACCCCGGCGTCCGGCGCCGCGCAAAGACCTCAGCCGGAAGCTCTCTAAGAGTTATGGCAATCAACATAATCAATATAGATATCGGTTCTTAAACCATCCGTCTTTAAAATCAATATACTATTTTTATTCAAAAGACAATTTTATGATCTTGTGATCTTGTAAAAAAAATCGTCAATGCAAGGCGCGCGGATCCTGGAGAATGAGGCGTACTTCCTGCTGTACGCCTCAGCGACAAAAGATGCAGCACAACACAGCAACAGCACTTGGCGACTTCTTGCGACGCCGTCAATTTTACAAACAGGATATGACAAAAAACGGTCTGAATGGACATCGAATGGATGATCATGGCCTTTTCTTGAAACCGGCTAATTAATGCTTGCATATCAGGACAAATTGGCTACATTTAGACGCCTATTGGAGAGGTGCCCGAGCGGCCGAAGGGGCGCGACTGGAAATCGCGTGTACGCCCAAAAAGGTGTACCGTGGGTTCGAATCCCACCCTCTCCGCCAATAAAACAACCCTTTTCAGCAGTCACCGTCAAGCGGCATCAAGGCCCTTTGACTTGGGCCCCTGTCAATTCCGAACTGATCTTGGCGGCCCTGTCCGTATTCATAAAAGACATGATCTGCGCCACCTTCTTGCTCTTCATGCCCTTTAGAATCTCTATCACGGTTGTGTCGTCCATCTTGTCCAGCATAGCGGCCGCCTTCTGTGGATCCATATAGTTATATACGCCTATCATATGCTGGATGCCTTCTCGGCCCGCATCCTTGAGCATATTGAGCGGCCCTTCGAGGCTTGCCTTGAGCCCTTTTAACTCCTTGATCTTCTCATCAAGCTCATTCTTCTCAAAATCAATATCCTTCGACTCCTTTTCCAGTGCCGCTTGCCTTTCCTTGAGCTCATCCAGACGCGCACGCAGCACCTGCATCACCTCGGGGCGACAACCGGCTCCGCTTGAGGCATTTTGTCCAAGGCCTTGCGGCACCCCACCTCCATCGCCGCTTCCCATTGACAAACCCGCTGGACTGCCAGCAGATCCAGGCACCTGCACCCCACCTCCTTGCACCACAGAAGCAGGCCGGCCTGCCGATTCAACGGCCGAGGCCCTGTCAAACCCAAGACCCACAAGGAAAAAGCCTGTAAGCACAAGCTTCGCCACGCCTGCAATCAACAACAGACGGGTCATGGTATAAATCGGCGCACCCGACTGTTTCTCAGGCCTTGTTTCTGCCATATCTCACCGCCGCCAGGTCATCTGCCTTTTTCTGTTCGGCATTCCGCTCCTGAAGCATGTATGCCGCAAAATCATCCTTTTTAAACCTCTCCACTAATTTTTCTTCCACATGCCGCCTGGCCAGGGCCTCTTTTGCCCGCTGAATGTGCGGTTCAAGCTCCAAAAGCATATTTTCGTACCGGTCTATCTCACTTGTCAGCATCTCGATATAATCTGCCTCCAGCCGGTATCTTCCGGCTGGCATGCCCTTTGCAAGACCGGCCTTGGCCTTCAGGTCAGCATCTTCTTTCGCCTTCGACAGGGCAGAGACGGCCGCTTGTGCATCGCGATATTGTTTCAAGAGACGGGCCAGCTCGAACCTGGCGGCCTCCACCTGTCTCTGTCTAAGCCGTAACAACGCCTCGAGGCGAAACCTATAGGCCATACCTCACCCGAACAGACCGATTAAGGCCTGTATGCTTGAATCATAGGGCGCCGGGACGTCAATGTCCTGCATTAAAAACTCCTTGACAGGCCGTATCTTTTCAATGGCGAAATCGATATCTGGATTGGCACCCCTGGTGTACGCGCCAAGGTTGATTATGTCCTCAGCCCTTTGATAGGTCGAGAGCACCTTTATAAGCTCCCGGTGCGCCTCGATCTGTCCTGGCGCAGCAATATCCCGCATAATCCTGCTTACGCTCTGGAGTATATCTATCGCCGGATAATGACCTTGATGGGCAAGCTCCCTTTTCAAAACTATGTGCCCGTCAACAATGGAACGCACCGCATCAGCAATGGGCTCATTCATATCATCGCCCTCGACGAGCACTGTATAGATGCCGGTAATACTGCCTGCACCTCTCTTTCTCCCCGTCCTTTCAAGCAGCCTCGGAAGTTGGGCGAATACGCTCGGCGTATAGCCCCTCGAGGTAGGCGGCTCACCGATGGCAAGCCCGACCTCTCTATACGCCATCGCAAATCGGGTGATCGAGTCCATCATGAGGATGACGTCTTTGCCCTGATCCCTGAAATACTCCGCTATCGAAGCGGCGAGGTAAGCCCCTCTCAATCTGATGAGCGGGGGCTGATCCGATGTAGCAACAACTATCACCGAACGCCTGAGACCCTCTGGTCCAAGGTCCCTCTCAATAAAGTCCCTGAGCTCCCTCCCCCGCTCGCCTATGAGGGCTATTACATTCACGTCGGCCGTCGTATGTCTGGCGATCATGCCCAGGAGGGTGCTTTTACCGACCCCGGAGCCGGCCATTATACCGATACGCTGCCCCTTGCCAAGGGTAAGGCAGGCGTTTATCGCCCTGACCCCTACATCCACAGGCGTATCGATGCGGGGGCGATCGAGCGGATTAAGCGGCTCGCCGTATAGCGGATACAATACATCTGCCCTGATCGATCCCTTGCCGTCTATGACCTCGCCGAGCCCATTCAGCACGCGCCCTATCAATCGAGGACTTACACATGCCTCGGCCCTGTTCGCCTCGACCCATATCCTACCGCCCGGCTCGATCCCCCTCATTTCGCCAAGGGGCATAAGCAATGTACGGCCTTGTCTAAACCCGACCACTTCGGCAGGCAGACGCCCCCCGTCTTCAACATCCACCCGGCAAATCGCACCAACCGGGGCGCCAGGCCCCTTACCTTCAAGGACAAGGCCGATAACCTGGTTGATTAGACCGCAAGAGCGCACCGATCTCACCTTTCTTGCTGCATCTATGTAAGAATCAAGATCAATCCGCATGGCCGTCTCCTGTCCGTCGTCCATCTAGGATCTTCTTGATGGCGTCGGCCACGACCTGCCATTTGCCGTCAACCGTTGCGTCTATGAGTCCGAAATCGGTCTCAATAATACACCCGCCTGGATCTATCCGACTGTCCGGCGTCAAGTTTACCGGATGGCCGCCTGCGATCCTGGCCTCTCTTTCGATAAAATCACTGGCGATCTCGACATCCCTCGGGTTGAGCCTTATATTGAGCGGACTCCCCTCCACAACCTGTTTAAAGGCCTCCTTAAGGCACAAGGCTATTGTTTCCGGTCTGGTCTCTATCTCGCGGTGTATAACGGCCTTTGATATCTCCATGCAGAGCCTGACGAGTTGAGGCTCATATTTGTCAATCACCGCAACCGCCTGCGACTGGATGGCGCTGACAACATCCTTGAGCCTCGCGCATCTGGTCTCATATTGTTTTCTGCCGAGCGCCTCGCCATCCTTTTGACCCTGGGCATAGCCCTGGTTATAGGCCTCGGTCTCTATATCAGCGGCCATTTTCCTAGCGTTTTCAAGGATGGTCCTCGCCTCTTCTCTAAGGGCCTCAGCCTCAAGCCTTGCGGCCTCAACGTCCCTTTCACATTCAAGATCCCCACGCCCAAACCCGACGCTAGGGTTGGAATGGGTACCCTCTTGCGCCAACGGCGCCGCATCAACTCCTTCCCGACCGGCGCCGACAAGCTCACAAAATGGACTGAAGGCACCGCCAGCGTCATTTGGCGTCTGTATGCCCTTTGAGCGCAACAGAGACATCTCATGCAAACCCGCCTTCTGCCGCTCCTTGGCCTTGATCACCCTAGACAAGGACGTCTTCCCCTCCCTTTGCGCTCAAGACTATCTTGCCTTCACTCTCAAGCCTTTTTGCCACCTTCAGGATGGCCTGCTGGTTCTTCTCCACATCCCTCAGCCTCACCGGACCCATTATCTCAAGGTCTTCCTTAAGCAAGGCACCAGCCCTCTCCGACATGTTCTTGAAAAATTTGGCCTTCAGATCGTCCGAGGCAACCTTAAGGGCAAATTTGAGCTCATCCATGCTCACCTCTTTAAGTATCATGATGATGGCCGCGTCATCGACATTTATGAGGTCCTCGAACTTAAACATCAGCTTCTTGATCTCCTCGGCCAAAGGCTCAGACGCAGCCTCTATCTTCTCAAGCAAGGTGTCTTCCATCTGCCTGTCGAGGTTGTTGAGTATATCGGCGACCTTAGCCACCCCGCCTACCTTCTTGGCATCACTCATCTCTACAGAAAAGAGCTCCTCCTCAAGGACCTTGTCTATCTCTGCCACTATATCAGGGCTGATCTTGTCAAGTTTGGCGATCCGCATTATGACGTCGGCCTGCAGATTCTCAGGAAGCTCACGCAATATGGCGGCCGTCTGGGAGGAATCGAGGTGTGCCAGGATGACAGCAATGGTCTGCGGGTGCTCGTTTCTGAGGAAGGCGACGATCGCCTTTGGCTCAAGGTGTGAAAGCTTTTGAAACGTAGAGGGATGGAGCTGCCTGACGATCTCTTCGTAGATCTTTTGCGCCTGCTCATAGGGCATTGAAGAAAACAGGACCTTTTTCAAGAAGTCCTCCACAGGCACCGCCACCTCGCCGCGGACAAGCCCCATCTTCTCCTGCACCTCATTCATCACCTTCTCGACCGCGTCCCCAGGGATATTCTGTATCTGCGCCATAAGGCGAGAAACCCTTCGGACCTCATCCTCGTGGAGGTGTTTAAACACCTCGGCCGCAAACTCCTCCCCCATTGCAAGGAGAAATATAGCGGCCTTGACGGCACCTGCCGGATTGCTCAGGTCTATCTGATTGGAATCCGACGTCTTGCTAGGCATTTTTTGTACCACCCGCCTCAGCTTTCTCTCTCAGCCATATCTTTACCAAAGCGGCCGCCCTTTCAGGATATGCATTCGCCATCTCCCTCAATCTCTCTCTAGCGTCTGGTATCGGATGGATGACCGGCGGTGGTGGAAACTCAAACTCCCCTTCTCCAGTCTCACCCTCGCCCGTGCGTGCACCAGACGGAACGGCCCCCGCCTCTTCCTTGCCGCGAGGTTTGAGGACGTAGCGATTGAACAGCGGGCGCAACACAAATACAATGAAGAGGACAGCTAAGATAATATTCATGAAAGGCGTCGCAAAGTACGAGGCCAGCTCGAACAACTTCGACGGGGCCTTTCCTTCGGGCTGCTGGGCCTTGAACGGCACGTTGACAACACTTACTTCGTCCCCACGTTTGGGATCAAATCCAATGGCGGCCTTTACGATACGATCGAGATTGGCCAACTCCTCCTGAGACCTCGGCGTATACACAAGCTCCTTGCCCTTTGGAAGGTAAGAACCATCGACCATGACGGCGACCGATATCTTTTTGAGCTTGCCAATGGAGGCGTTTATCTGTCTCTGTATCCTAGTGATCTCATAATTTGAGGTATCCTGGGTCTTTTGTCTGATCAAGGCGGGAGGCGCGCCACCGGCGCCAGTATTGGTCGCGGCAGGGCCTGTGACGTTGCCCTGCAGCTTGTCCGCAAGCCCCCCCTTTACGCCAGCCACGCCGCCAGCATTTTCTTGCGACGTATCTATCTCGCTGATCTTTTGTTCACTTCGTACCGCCGTCTGATCAGGGTCGTAGCGGTCCTCACTTGTCTGGACCTGGTCAAAATCTACATCAGTCGCAACCCTCACGACGGCCTTGTTAGGCCCCAAAACATCTTCCAGCATGCTTTGAATCTTATGCCTGTAGTAATCTTCCAGTTTTTTCTGATATGCAAGCTGGGTATTCGTCATCAAAGACTGGTCGTTTTCCTGATCTTTACTGTCATAAAGCACGCCTCCATCTGTATCGACCACAGACACGTTCTCTTTCTTAAGCCTTGGGACGGCGCTAGCCACCAGATGGACTATACCCTTTATCTGATTTCTGGAAAGCTCTTCGCCTGGTTTCAGTTGGAGCACAACAGAGGCCGTTGGTTCCTTTTTCTCGCTTGTAAAAAGCGATTCCTGCGGCAGGGCCAACAGTACCCTTACGCTGCGTATCTGAGGAAACCTCGAGATGGTCTTTTCAAGCTCCCCTTGAAGCGCCCGTTGGTAATTCACATGCTGCACAAAATCAGTGACGCCGAGGTTGGTCAGATCAAATATCTCGAAACCTACACTTCCCCTCGGAAGCCCGGCGCCAGCCAAAGACAGCCTTACATCATAGATCTTTTCCTCTGGAACACGTATGGCGGTGCCGTCGTTATACAACTGATAGGGCACGGATTCCTTCTTCAGCCATGCGGTAATCTCAGCTGCATCCTGGGGTGAGAGATCAGAGTAGAGCGGTTTGTAGACAGGGCGGTTTGCAATAAAAAAGATGACCCCGAAGACCGCAAACGCCAAGGCGACAACACTCGCAGCGACAACCTTCTGGCGCAGTGTCAGGTTCTGAGAAAGTTTTTTTATCTGTTCAAGCGCCTCCTGGGGAGTAGGCATATCAACCCTCACATTTCATCTGTGAATTCATAAACATACATCTGAAATATCCCCCTCGCCCTGCCCCCCTCTCGCAAGGCGAGGGGGAAGTTCTTCACTGATTACCCTAGAACTGCATCCTCATTACCTCTTCATATGCAGAAATGATCTTATTCCGCATTTGCACGAGGAGATTAAACGAGATGTCGGCCTTGGCTGCGCTTATCATTACCTGTGCCGTATCCACAGGCTGACCGGCTGCACTCAGTTCCGCGAGCTCTTGTGCGCGGACCATATCGCTATTTACGCCCTCGACGGCCTTGGTCAAAATATCGCCAAATCCACCGCGTCTCTGCGTACCGTTTTCCCCGTTTCCAATCCCCGATGCGCCCTTATTGCCACCCGTCGACATCTCGGCAGGACCGCTTATTTTCATTGCAACCTCCCTCCTTACTTGCTTACTTGCCTATCTCAAGTGTCTTAAGCGCCATTGACTTGGCCGTATTTATGGCGGTGACATTCGCCTCATAGGCCCTTGAAGCGGTCATGATGTCCACCATCTGCTCCATAACATTCACATTCGGCAGCTTCACCATGCCATTCTGATCTGCATCGGGATTGTTGGGGTCATAGACCTCCCTGAAAGGATCTTTGTCTTCTACTATCTTGGCGACCTTTACGACCTGAAGCGCGTCAAGCCCTTGCGAGAACCTGTCGGCAAAAGACACCCCGCCGCCTCCCTGACCCGTCTTGTTATACGGCTCGGCCGAAAAGACCACCGACTTGGGCCTGTAAGGTCCACCGTCAACGGTCTTTGTGACGTCCGCGTTGGCTAGGTTCATCGCTGCCACACCAAGCCTCGTCCTCTCTGCGGAAAGCCCGTAGGCGCTTATCTTAATGGCTGTAAAGAGATTCATACCTTGCCTCCTTCAGTAATAGCTGTCTTTAACATTTCAAACTGTTTAATCAAGGACTGTACGGTCTCCTGGAACCGGATATTGTTTATAGCGAGCTCAGCCATCTCGCTATCAAGGTCAACGTTATTGGGCGTCCCTCTCTCGTCTGAACGGACAACAACCGCATCTGCGCCATAACTACCGCCTGCTGTCTGGATATGGGCCTTGTCAGTAACCGCCAGCGAAGAACCCCCCATAGAAATCATATGACCTTGCGATGGCGCCTTCAAGGACATAGCCAACCCGCCCGGAGGATTGTCCAAATAACGTGCCATTATCTCCTTAAAAGGGACATCTTTTGCCTTGTAACCTGGCGTATCGAGATTTGTTATGTTTGAAGTGATGACCGTATTCCTCAGGGTCTCAAGCTCGATAGCCCGCTCTAACGTATTGAATATCCTGCCGAAAAGCTGCTTCACAGCACCACCCCCATCTGTCGGTATTCTGACAGCTTGTTTCTAAGCGTCCTTACGCTGATGCCGAGGAGCTTTGCTGCATGCGTCCTATTGCCGGCCGTCTTTGAAAGGGCCCGCTTTATCATCTCGCGTTCGAGGACGCCGAGATTGACGATCTCGCCTTGAGACGCCACAACGTCCAAGGAAGAACTGACGCCACCGGCCGTCGTATCAATCATGACATCGGCATCAGATTCATCGCCAAACATGTCGGCTGCCGTCACAACGCCTCCTGACGCAAGGAGCACGCCCCTCTCCACCGCATTCCTCAACTCCCTTATGTTTCCTGGCCACTGCATCGAAGTAATGGCCTTGATTGCATCCTTTGCAAATTCCAGTCCAACTTTTGCATATTGCTCAGAAAAAGACCTTAAAAAACACCCGGCAAGCAGCAAGAGGTCCTCTCTACGCTCCCTCAACGGGGGGAGTTTGAAGGAGATAACATTCAATCTAAAATAGAGATCCTCCCTGAATCGTCCAGAGGATATGAACGATTTTACATCCCTGTTCGTGGTGGCCACTACCCTCACATCGATCTTTACAGGACCGGTGCCGCCGAGCCTGTCTACCTCGCCCTCCTGAAGGACCCGTAAGAGCTTTGCCTGAAGCTGCGCCGCCATCTCCGTTATCTCGTCGAGCAACAAGGTGCCGCCATTCGCTAGCTCAAACTTGCCCAGTCTTCTGTATATGGCACCCGAAAAGGCCCCCTTCTCGTGGCCAAAAAGTTCGCTCTCTAGCAGCGTTTCCGGCAGGGCTGCACAGTTGACCGCCACAAACGGACCGCTTCTTTGGCTCATGCGGTGTATATATCTGGCCAACAGTTCCTTGCCGGTACCGCTTTCCCCCATAATCAAGACGGGGACACGGCTTGGGGCAATATTTGCCGCCTGGGACAGTATCTTTTTGACCCTGGGATTTGCAGTGATGATCTCGTGGCAATCTCCTGAACCGACAACATTGCCGTTGCCCGCCGGCAGCCCGCAGCCGGCCCCTTTCTGACCGACGCCTTTCAACTTAACCGGAGAAGGTCTGCCAAGCGCCCTCTTTACAGCCAGGACAAACGCCTCCATGTCAACTGGTTGACACAAAAAATCGGAGGCCCCTATCTGCATGGCCGCCACCGCATCTTCGATGACAGCGTTCCTGGCAAGCAATATAAAGCCAACCCCTCTATAGATATCCTGCAAGGCCCTTAGCAACTCGATACCATTTATCCCTCTTTTGGGATCATGGGCTATTATGACCAGTACAGCCCGGGCTTTTCTCAAGACATCCGCTGCGCCTGCAGCGTCGCCAGCGTTTACCGTATCCAAACCAAGCCCTTTTAGGCGATCGCGCATATCCCGCACCTCGTCATCGCCAAAAGAGACCAGCAAAACGCCGCCTTGCTTCGCCTCGGCTGCAAACACCCCCTGGCTCATCTGCCGCCCCCGCCGCTGTCCTGCCCAGTCCCCCTTTGGGCGTCTTTTTTTGTATGAAAGAGGTGTTTGGCTGGTCCGTTCAGGAGATCATCGGCCCCCAAGACAGCGGCGGCGGCCTCGGCCCATTGTCCTTTGCCCTTCGAGACCTCGCCCAACCTCTTCATAGCGGCATCGGTCATGCCTGCGCGGTATTCGGCAACGGCAAGCCTGAAGGTGCAGGATGGATCGTTCGGCTCTAGGGTCGTCAATTCGCTGTAAATTGCCCTAGCCTGGGTATAATCTCCGCGTCCAAATGCCTCGTCGCCCCATTCTGTCAAAAAACGTGCCTTCTCGACCCCAGAGAGCCTGCCCTTTATGCCCTGCCACAAAGACGACGCCTCGTCCCACCGGCCGAGATGGATGTCGGCCCTGAAGAGCATTGTCTCCAGCGCCTGCATCATATGGGCGGACGGTCCGAGACCGATGGCCTTTTTTGCCATCCGCCAGACCAAATTCCAATCCCCTTTCGATTGGGCGATTGCAGACCTGATCCACAGGGCATCCTGGTCTTGCTCAAGCCTCTTTGGATATCTGGCCTCCATGACGGCATAGACGGCCTCGGCCGATTCCATATCGCCTGAATCCACAGCCGTCCGGGCCCACGCAAGGAATAATCTGTGCCCGTTCGACGGACCAGCCTTCCATGCCTGATAAAACGCCCTCATGGCAGCCTCAGGACATCCGAGACTATCCCATGCAAGACCGACATAAATGAGATGTTCGGACGTGGAAAGCCAATCCGAGCCGTTTATAGACGAAAAGTGATAATTTAAGAGCGCAAGGGGTCTATGCGCATCAAAAAAGGCCTTGTCAAGGGCGAGGACCGCCTTTGCACCGGCCTCTTTTACATGCCCAACACCGAGACCGTCAGGGAATATCTTGACAAATGCCTTGGCCTCGCCCACTGCCTCGACAAATTCATCCTTGGCCATATACTGGTCTATGAGACCTGCCCAGACCCTCTGAGCGATATCTGACATCACAGGCCAAAAAGGACTTTGCTTGTCATTTCCGTCAAGAAACCCCCTTGCGGCATCCAGGCCGCCTTTAAGCCCCGAGACATCGGCCTTTGCCAGGATAGCGTCGGCGGCCATCGAGACCTCCTTCGAGACCGCCTTGACAAAGGCATCGTCTCCACCAAGTCTCGATGCATCCGCCACCATCTTCAATACATCAAGATATCTCCCGTTTTCGACCTTGAGCGACATGTAATCAATCATGGCCTCCTTGGCAATCGGGAGGCCAGGGGCCTCCCGGATGATCGTTGATAATATCTGTTCCTTTACAGGGTATTTATCTAAACCAAGGCGTGCTATCCTGGGCCCGGCCATCAACAGGATATTCAAGGCCCCTGTCCCCTTTTCGATCTCCATGACCCTGTATTTTGCAAAAACAGACTCCAAGGAATCAGGATACCTCTTGTTCAAAAGAAGATAGATCCGGACGGCGTCGAGCAGTCTTTTCTCTCGTCTGTACGACTCAGCTATGTTGTAAAGCGCCTCAGCGTCCTGATCTGGCGACTGCACCAGGTTCAGATAACGCATCCATGTCGCCCTCGCCTCCGCCTCCTTCCCTTTGGCAGCCAAGACCTTCGCCTTCAAATCAAGGAATTTAGGGACACTGAGGCCGATGTCAGGGTCTGCATCCTCAAGCCTTGCCATCTCTACGGACACCTCGTTGATATTCCCGCCTTCAACCGCCTTGACGGCAAGCGCTATCCATGCCGTTTTACCAACTAAGGTGTCAGGAAATTGACGTATAAGTTCCTTATAATAATCATTTTCGTCTTTTTTAATATTCAACAGCTTGGAATTTTTCATAAGTATCAAAAGGGCCTTTTGTCCCCACGGGCTATCAGGAAAACGTTTCGCCGTAGTCTTGAGATAGGTCACGGCCTCCGGGAGATAACCGGCCTTGAAATAGGCCTCGCCAAGCAGGCAGTTCGTCTCGGCGAATTCAACCGGATCGTTTGCAACCGCCGGAAGTATCTTGCGAAGCAGGGAGACCAGCTCAAAGGCCTTATGCCTGTCAGAGACAGGGGATGACTCGATCTCTTCTTGCAGGGCCTTGATCCTCGCCCTGACCCGTCCGAGGTCGCTTGGCGATCCTTGTGCGGACACGTCCTTTTCGGGCGATGCGGCACAGACCCTGCAAGGGCAGACGGTCACAGAAAAAACCAGGCACAAAAGACCTGTCAATACTCTATGCATGATACATCTTGACCTTAACCCTATCTTTGCGTACATCGGCATCTTAAATTAGAATCTATATCTATGATAGAATAAAGCAATCCGGATGCCACAGACAAAGATCTCCTGGCGCCGGCAGGGCAGGACAGAGGGAAACCGCTTTGGCCGATACGTGTCTATTCTCCATAAGTGTAATACTTGTCTGCTGGCTCCTGACATCCATCGCCTTTTTTGTGCATTGGCGCAGGTGTCATCTCGCCCTGGGGGACAGAAAGACACCGGTCGATCTATTATTAACCCTGGCGACGGAAAAGTCCAAGGAGGCGAAAGACGCAACGGAAAGGCTCCTAGCCGTGGCCGACGCCCTCGGGGTCGGTCTTGTTGAGATCCGCGGCGACGGGAGGGGCAGAAAGACAAAAAAAATAAACAAAATCGGCTCAAACCTCCTGCCATCCGTTGAATACGGAGACGATGGGCTGCACCGTCTCCTCAACGATATATCTGGAAACGAACCGGTCAGCCGACGGATTTCAAATAAGGTCCTCCAGTTTACAAAGATCCTCCAGAGAAACGACTGCAAGATCTTTCTTATACAGGATGTAACCGAGACCTTTATGGCTGCCAATAGGTTAAAAGGACAGGAAAAGCTGGCCCTTCTCGGCAAGATGAGCGCCAGGATGGCACACCAGATCAAGACACCCCTTTCAGTACTCGCTGGCTCTGCTCAAATGCTAGCGAGGGAGCTCGACGACCGCCCAGACCTCCAAAAAAAAGCCAACGGCCTTTACATGGAGGCCGAGTCACTTGCCAGACAGGTAAACGAAATAACAATGTTTTACGCCGGCAACACCGCACAACCGATTTTGACCGAGATATGCCTGACGCTGGAGCTGGTAAAGGCAAGGCTTGAAAACGAGACCGAGACGGCCGCCATCTCAGTGGATTGCCCTCATGGAATCAAGGCCTTCACAGATCCGGCGATCCTTTCGGACATACTCTTTCTTGTCGGACAAAACGCCCTGGCGCCGGAGGTCGGGGCCGGTATGGTAGCATTGAGGGCCGCCCTCCAAAACGACTGGATAGTGATCTCGATTGAAGACGATGGGTGTGGCATCCCTGCGCAGATAAGCCAAAGTCTGTTCGAACCATTTACCGGAACAAGGCAAGGCGGTCTGGGCCTCGGGCTCTTCCTTGCAAAAGATCTCGCCGAACGTATCGGGGCTACGCTTACCCTTAAAAAAAGCGGGCAAACCGGTACCTCTTTTGAATTGAAACTCGCTGCCGCCTGTGCAAGGCAAGACCAGCTGTGACCTGTATAGATGTGTAGCTCTCCGTTTGTTTGGCGTTTGTTCTCCTCCACACCCCTGGGTCAGGGATGCCCTCCAGGGATCCAGAATACGCAAAAACGGTCAAGGAAAACTCTAGATAGACGCAGACGCCGTCCGGCCCACTGCGTACTGTTGTTGCAAGGGATCCGCCCCACATTTTCTTAGATAAACCCTTAACGCCGTAATGGCGGCAGGGGTCATGCCCGGGATCCGCGAGGCCATTCCGAGGGTGCCGGGCCGTTGCTTCATGAGCTTTTCCCTTATCTCTGTCGAAAGCCCAGGTATCCTGGAATAATCGATTAAGGCCGGAAGTTCGACGGACTCCCATCTTGAAGCCCTTGTCGCCTCGACCTCCTGTCTCGCCACATAGCCTGAG
This sequence comes from Dissulfurimicrobium hydrothermale, assembly GCF_022026155.1. Lineage (NCBI taxonomy): Bacteria > Deltaproteobacteria > Dissulfurimicrobium > Dissulfurimicrobium hydrothermale. The sequence continues at coordinate 67,087 of NZ_CP085041.1, forward strand.
TATTTCGCCTCGACCTCCACAAGCGATGCAACCTCCCCTGGGATACCTCTTACGGCAGGCAGATAATCCGCAATGTCATCGATGCCTATCTCAGGCCTTCTCAAAAGCTCCTCAAGCGTCATGGGCTGACCGATCGGGCTCGATCCAATGGATCGAAGCCATGAATTCACTTCCGGACCAGGCCTGAGCCTTATTTCCCTTAAAAGGGCCATTGCGCTGCCCAAGGCCTTTTCTTTCGCCTTGTAAGAGGCCCATCTGTCGTCATCAAGGAGCGCTATCGCCCTACCCAATCTTGAAAGGCGCAGATCCGCATTGTCTTCCCTGAGAAGCAATCTGAATTCAGCCCTTGATGTGAACATCCTGTAAGGCTCGTTTGTGCCTTTCGTGATCAAATCGTCTATCATGACGCCTATATAGCCCTGGGAACGGCCGATGACCACAGGCCCCTCGTCCTTGATCGCCCTTGCCGCATTGATCCCTGCAATGAGGCCCTGGGCCGCCGCCTCCTCATATCCTGACGTCCCGTTTATCTGGCCTGCAAAATAGAGCCCTTTGACAAGGTGTGTCTCAAGTGTCGGTTTGAGCTGGACAGGGTCTGCATAGTCATATTCGATTGCATAACCCGGGCGCAGGATCATGGCCTTTTCAAGCCCCCTTATACTCCTCACCATCTTGGACTGGACATCTATCGGGAGGCTCGTTGGTATGCCGTTCGGATATATCTCGACGGTATCAAGCCCCTGTGGTTCAAGGAATATCTGGTGCCTCGTGCGATCAGGAAAACGGAAAACCTTGTCCTCGATGGATGGGCAGTACCTGGCTCCGACGCCCTCGATAACGCCTGTAAAAAGCGGAGAGCGGTCACGGGCCGAGCGGATAATTTCATGGGTCTTTTCATTCGTATAAGTGATGTAACATGGTCTCTGGGGCAGAGGTATCTCTTTTGTAACAGAAGAAAAAGGATATGGTTTCGGATCACCCTCCTGGATCTCAAGACATTCAAAATCTATCGTATCCCTATGGAGCCTCGGCGTAGTGCCAGTCTTCAACCTTCCCATCTTGAAACCCAGCCCCCTCAAGGACCTACCGAGCCTGTTCGACGGCGGGTCCCCAAGCCTGCCGGCCGGGAAATGCTCAAGGCCGATGTGTATGAGACCGTTCAAGAACGTACCGGTGGTGACGATTACGACCCTTGAGTATATCTCCTCGCCTATCGTAGTGACCACACCCTTGACCCTGTTGTCGTGCACGAGTATGTGTCCTGCCATGGCCTGGTAGATGTAAAGATTTTTTTGGGATTCGATCACAGACTTCATCCTGAGACGATAGCGGAGCATGTCGGCCTGGGCCCTTGTGGCCCTTACGGCAGGCCCCTTCGAGGTATTGAGCCTCCTGAATTGGATGCCAGTTTCATCGATATTTCGGGCCATTTCACCACCAAGGGCGTCTATCTCACGGACCAGATGCCCCTTGGCAAGCCCGCCGACCGCCGGATTGCAGCTCATCGCGGCTATGGTATCCAGGTTTATAGTCAGAAGCAGGGTCTCAACCCCAAGCCTCGCGCTCGCAAGTGCGGCCTCGCAGCCTGCGTGCCCTGCACCGATAACTATTACGCCATATTTTTTGGGATGAATTGACACAGATATACCGTTTTATCTTTTGTGCTAGATTTGGTGTTTATATTCCCTGAAGCCCTCAACCAGATGTCTGAATGAGGTGGGTTTGTATTTCTCAAAGCTTTCTTCGTCTATGTAAACAAAGTCATAGGTCACATTCGACTGCACCCTGTTGATGTCCTCGCACCACTGCCTAAGCCGTTCCATCTTCAGCGGCACATCCAAGTCTTCCTGCCCTTTCGTTTCGACAATGACAATTCTCCTGTCGGACAGCTTGACCATAAAATCCGGGTAGTAGTTGGAGATGTCGCCATCTGCATTCACATAGTCCAGATTGAAATTCACTGCCAGATAATTTTTGGCGTAGGAGACCACGTCGTCGCAGTCTTCCAGGAAGCGGGCGAAGAGCAGTTCAAAATGGCTGTCGCCAATAATGCGGTTGAAGATGCTCTTCTTCGAGATAAGGTAGCCCTGATCTTTAACCACGAAGGGACGCGTCTGCCTGAGTTTTATCGTGTCGCGAATCCCGGCGTCGCCCTTGTCCCGAACGGTCAGCGCATTGATCGCCTTCTTGAAGGTTTCGATCAGGGTCTTGGTAGCGGCCAGTTCCGAGAGATTGCGCAAGGTATTAGGGTCTTCCAACTCCACCTGCCGGTCGAACAATTCAGCCGGGATGTATTTGGGCGCGATGTCGATGCCCTTGGCGCGGGCTTCGTCCAGCACGTTGGGAAACAGGCCCATCTCGAACTCAAAGCCCAGGATGTCCACGCGGCTTATGTGCTTCTTGCGGCATTCCAGAATGATCTCCTCCACAAACAGTCGCGTAACAGGCAGGTTGACCGGCCCCACTGATACCAGCCGCCCGGCCTTCTTGCCGTGGAATGTCTGGAAGCCATCAGTCTTCTCGGCGCGGTAAGCGCGCAGGATCAGGTCAACGAAGGCGGCCTCCTTCTCCTCCAGTTGTTTTTGTTTTTCCGCCTCACGCAGGTTGGGGTTGACTCCGATGTAGTGCTGGCGCTCGTACTTGCCCAGGTTGAGGATTTCGAAGGCGCGGTAGTCCTTGCCTTCTTTCTTGAGCTGGCGCTGGACACCGATCATCCGCTTGCGCGTGGTGTGAATGGCGAACTTGCCTAGGTCGCTGACGATCCACTTGCGACCCAGCTTCTCCGCCACGGCCGCCATCGTCCCCGAACCGCAGAAGAAATCGGCTATGAGATCGCCTTCGTTGGATGAGGCTTTGATGATGCGTTCGAGCAGGGCTTCGGGTTTTTGGGTGGGATAATCAACGCGCTCATTGGCTTGAGGATTGACGGGCGGGATGTCATCCCATACCGAATCAACAATGTCGCCTTCTACTTCGTCCAAATAGATGATTCGAGTACCACCGCCCGTCGGATTGACATCATCTCTGTATTTACGTCCATCCGTGTCAGTCTTCCAACGCTTCAAATATTCTTCGCTATGAGGCCGAAATTGGGTATGCCAAATGAAACGGTCTCTCGTCTTACGATATGAGATTATGTCATCATGTTTCTGAGGAAACTTTTTGGCCGTTTTACGCTTAAATGAGAAGTAAGACCATATGACTTCGTTTAAAAAACAGTCTGACGCAAAAACTTCATCCAACACTCCACGAAGATAGTGATGCACCCTCCAGTCGCAATGGACATAAATACTCCCATCATCCGCCAGCAGATCGCGCATGAGGATGAGCCGCTCGTAGATCATGGCGATGAAGGAATCCGCGCCCTTGCCCCAGGTGTCGCGGTAGGCGATCTCTTCTAGGATGTTGGGCTTCTTGGTGAAGGTGTCGCCGCCGATCTCGATGTCCATTGAGAAATCCGCGCCCACGTCAAAGGGCGGGTCAATGTAGATCAGCTTGAGACCGCCCTGCTTTTCGATCTCCTCGCGCAGGGGGCCGTTTTTAAGGGAAGAGAGGATGAGCTTGTTGTCACCCCAGATCAGCTTGTTGGTCCAACCCTTGAGCTGGCCGCCCCGGTTGTCCATATCGAAAAGCCCGAGTTGCAGGGAGGCGGGCTTTTCCGCCCGCGGCTCGTCCACCTGCTCGATCACCTGAAAGGGCAGCACCACGTTGCAGACCTCGCCGGTCTTGCCGTTCCAGACCAGCTCGACCTCGCGCCTATCCTCGAACAGCAGGAAACGAAACTTGTCCGGCAGGGGGCTGCCCGCCTCGATAAAGCGGACAATCTCCTGTTTTTCCTGTTCGGTCAGTTGAGCCATGGTATTTATCTTAATCCTGTTTTTTCTGGATCAACAAGCCTTTTCGCATCTTCCCACAGCCTGTCAAATTCGTTCTGCGGCAGACCGGAAAATTTTATTCCGTTAATCCTTGCCAGCTCCTCCATGGTCTTAAAACGTCTTATAAAGCGATCCACTGTTTTGCTTAACGCCTCTTCCGGGTTTATCTCAAGGAGTCTCGCCATGTTCGCGACGGCAAACAGAAGGTCTCCCAGCTCATCCTTTATATTTTCATGCGTTCCTGAGCCGATGGCTTCCTTGAGTTCCGTCTCCTCTTCCTCTATTTTTTTCCAGATATCTTCGACCCCCTTCCAGTCAAAACCGATCCTTGACGCCCTCTCGCCCACTCGAAACGCCTTCTGAAGCGCCGGAAGGACCTTTGGAAGCCCTCCAAGCGCACTCTCGGTCCCGCCTTTTTGTCTGGATTCCTCGGCCTTTATGACCTGCCAGTTGTCAATGACATCCTGGGTCCCCTTTACCTTGACATCCCCGAATATGTGCGGGTGTCTCCTTATCATTTTTACCGACACGGAATCCATGGCGTCTTTTATGCCGAAGCACCCCTTCTCCTCATACATCTCCGCCACAAAAATGAGGATGAAAAAGAGGTCTCCCAGCTCTTCCCTGACCGCCTCGGCATCGCCGTCTTCAACGGCCTCAACAAGCTCATAGGCCTCTTCAAGGATATATTTGCACACGGACCGCGGGGTCTGCTCCCTGTCCCACGGACAGCCGTCAGGCGCACGGAGCCTCTTGACGATCCCCTTGATCTTAAAAAAACCCTCCCCTTCTGTTCCGATCTCTTTATTCGTCATAGCCCTTGTTTAATAACCCGCCTTAATCATCTTGAAAAGCCTGGCCGCCCATGATAACGTTATTTTATGACTATAAAAGACAAGGCAAAATCAGGCGTCATCTTACCACTCATAGATCAATGCGCCAGAGATGAACGGGTCGATCCGAGAGATCTCGCCCGCGATGTCGGCTCAGGCGTTGCAGTGATCCCACACAACCGCCACGCGAACCTTAAGCGCCCAGCGGCTATCGGTAGGGGCCTTTCGACAAAGATAAACGCCAACATCGGCACATCCAAAGATCATCCAGACATCGATACTGAACTTGAAAAACTCAAGGTCTCGCTCGAGGCAGGGGCGCATGCGGTCATGGATCTGTCCACCGGCGGCCCAATAAAGGAAATAAGGCAGGCCATAAGAGAGGCGTGCCCCGTGCCGCTCGGCACCGTACCTATATATCAGGCGGCGGTCGAGACGGTCGAGGTCCACAAGCGTGCCATCCGCGAAATGGAACCTGACGACATCCTGCGCGTCATAGAAGAACAGGCCATAGAAGGCGTGGACTTCATGACCATCCACTGTGGCCTCACCTTGGGGGCGCTTGACCGGCTCAAGTCCGACAGGCGCACCATGGGTATCGTAAGCCGAGGCGGGTCATTCGTCTTCGAATGGATGGTCCACAACAAGAAGGAAAACCCGCTCTACGAACGTTTCGACGACATCCTGGCCATAGCAAGGGAACATGAGGTCACATTGAGCCTGGGTGACGCCTTGAGGCCGGGCTGCATCGCAGATGCATCCGATGGCGCACAAATACACGAACTCATCATCCTCGGCGAGCTCACACTGCGGGCCTGGGAAAAAGGCGTACAGGTGATGATCGAGGGGCCAGGCCACATGCCCATGGATCAGATCCCTGCAAACATGCTTATTCAAAAGCGGCTCTGTCACGGGGCGCCATTCTATGTCCTAGGCCCCCTGGTGACGGACATCGCCCCTGGATACGACCACATCACAAGTGCCATAGGTGGGGCGATCGCCGCCGCCTCTGGCGCAGACTTTTTATGCTATGTCACCCCAGCTGAGCACCTGAAGCTCCCCTCCCTGGACGATGTCAAAGAAGGGATTATAGCCTCACGGATTGCAGCCCATGCTGCGGATATCGTAAAGGGGGTGCCAGGGGCAACTGAAAAAGATAGAGAGATGGCCGAGGCGCGTCAGAGGCTTGACTGGCAGAGACAAATCGATCTCTCCATAGATCCGATCAAGGCCAGACTCTACTGGGAAGAAGGCGGGGCCTACAAGGGTCCGACCTGTACCATGTGCGGTGAGTACTGCGCCATAAAGACATTCAGGCGGGCTATCTCAAGGTGTGACAAAAAGGGAGGCGATGCGGTCTAAAAAACGCCTGCTCTCGATAGCAGGCTCTGATCCGAGCGGCGGGGCCGGCATCCAACAGGACATAAAGGTCTTTACGGCCCTGGACGCATACGGCGCAGCGGTGATCACGGCCCTGACCGTCCAAAACACCCTTGGTGTAAAGGACGTTGTGCCCATAGATGCAGACCTTGTTGCAAGACAGGTCGAGGCGGTACTCGAAGACATAAGGCCCGACGCCATAAAGACCGGGATGCTCGCCAACCCGGAGACTGTAGAGGCCGTCTCCCGCACTGTCTCGTCATTAGCAAGGGATGCAATGCTGGTTGTTGACCCTGTGATGACTGCAAAGGGCGGTGCGGCCCTCCTTGAAAAGGGTGCGGTCTTCGCCCTGAAAGACCGCCTCTTGCCCCTTGCTGATGTCGTAACGCCGAATATCCCTGAAGCAGAGACCCTGCTCGATAGACGGATACCGGATGCCGGAGCCATGTCCAGGGCGGCGCTTGACCTCCTGCATCTGGTCAAAAAAGGTGGCGCGGTGGTCTTGAAGGGCGGTCACCTTGAAGACGGCATGGCGCTGGATGTGGTTGCAACCCCAAACGGTGTAACTGAATTGCCGCACGACCGCATCCATACCACGCACACACACGGTACCGGCTGCACATTCGCATCCGCGCTCGCTGTATTCCTTGCCAAGGGCTGCAACGTGATTGAGGCCGCCGGAAAGGCCAAGGCCTTTGTGACAACGGCAATCAGGGGGGCGTTTAAAATAGGCCGCGGTATCGGGCCCACCAACCCCATCGCCCCACTTGAAAACAAACTTGAGAGGTTTGATGTCATCAAATGTCTCGAAGAGGCTGCAAGTCGCCTCTCTTCTATTCCATGCAGGGCGCTTGCGCCTGAGGTGCAAATAAATATCGGCTATAGCCTCCCTTGGCCTGATTCCATCATGGATGTGGCTGCGTTTCCGGGGCGCATCATAGGTTTCAAGAACGGTGTCAAGGTGGTCTCATGTCCTGAATTCGGGGCATCGAGCCATGTCGCCCGCATAATACTGACCGCCATGGGTTTTGATCCGGCATTCAGATCGGCCATGAATATCCGCTTCGACGAGGATTATATTAAAAAGGCTGCCGGACTTGGGCTTGCGGTTCAAGAATTTTCAAGGGATGAAGAGCCGGAAGACATGCGCGTAAGAGAGGGTTCGACCCTCTCCTGGGGGGTAAGAACGGCCATAGAGAGGGCAGGCCGGGTGCCTGATCTGATATTCGACCGGGGCGCAGCGGGCAAGGAACCCATGATCCGGCTCCTTGGGAAGGACCCTGCCGGAGTGGTCGAAAAGGCCCTCAAAATAGCATCAATCGCTTTATGAAGATACCCGCAAAAGAGATAACGGAAGTTGCAGAGGAGCTGGTGCAGCTCGCAAATTTCTACCTCCCCGAGGACGTCTTGGCCGTGCTATCTCAGGCCCTTGCAAGGGAATCATCGCCTACGGGCAGACTCATCCTTAATATGATCCTTGAAAACAGCCGCATTGCGAGGCGGGACCACCTCCCCATCTGCCAGGATACAGGGATCAACGTACTCTTCGTTGAGATAGGAAGGTCTATCTCGATCGACGGCGGCCTCATCCATGCGATAAACCAGGGGGTGGCGTCAGGCACACGCAAGGGATATCTGAGATGTTCTGTCTGTGACCCGATAACACGCAAGAATACGGGCGACAACACCCCGGCTGTAATCCACGTTGAACTTACAGACCGGGATGACCTCGTTATAGAATGCCTGCCAAAGGGCTGCGGGAGCGAAAACATGAGCGCCCTCTTCATGCTGCCGCCTTCAACCGGCGTTGACGGCATAGTGAAGGCAGTTGTGGACACTGTCTTAAAGGCAGGCCCGAATCCATGCCCGCCTGGGGTGATTGGCATCGGGATCGGGGGGACCATGGAACGTGCCGCTATCCTTTCCAAAAAGGCCCTTTTGAGACCCATAGGGACACCCAGCCCGAGGGACGAGCTTGCAAGGCTTGAAGCCAGACTCCTGGACGAGATAAACCGCTTGGGGATTGGCCCGCAAGGGCTTGGCGGGCATATAACCACCCTTGGCGTGGCGATCGAGGCCTGTCCGTGCCACATTGCAAGCCTGCCCGTGGCCGTAAACATCCAGTGCCATGCGGCTAGACATGCGAAGGCCGTCTGGCATGACGGCCGATGGACCGTGGGGACGGATGTCAGCCCCACCGCCGACCAAACGGATGTAGAATGCAGATATGCGCCCTTTAGTCAAGACAAGGTCATAAGCATTGAACTCCCAGCCCGGAAGGAGATACTCTCCGGTCTAAGGGCGGGTGACTGGGTCCTTTTGAATGGTCTGCTCTATACTGGCCGCGATCAGACCCACAGGCGCCTTGTCAAACTCCTGGATCAGGGCCAACCCCTGCCTGTGGATCTCAAAGGCCAGACTATCTACTATACCGGGCCGTCTCCGGCCAGACCTGGAAGGGTTATAGGCTCGGCAGGCCCAACCACCAGCTACCGCATGGACGCCTATATGCCAAGGCTTCTGGAGGAGGGGATCGTCGCCACGATCGGCAAGGGCCGCCGCTCCCTGGAGGTGCGTGAGGCCATGAAACGCCATGGTGCGATCTATCTCGCCACGATAGGCGGGGCAGGGGCCTATCTTTCACACTGCATAACCAGATGCGAACTCGCGGCCTTTCCTGAGCTCGGCCCTGAGGCCATGTACCGTCTCCAGGTAAGAGACCTCCCAGCCGTCGTAATAAACGATGCAACAGGCGCTGATCTCTACGAAGAGACAGCGAGACGACGAAACAAAACCTACATGCCCTCTCACTGAGCGACCGTCGACCTCCATCCCGTGTCTTCCCTCCATCTGATAGGGAAGCGGCAGGTCACCGTAGTCCCCTTGCCCTGAACGCTCTCTATCTCGATATCACCCTGATGTTCTTCCAATATCTCCTTTACCAGAAAAAGCCCTAGGCCTGTACCTCCAGGCTTGGTGGTAACAGGGGCGGCAAAGAGCCTCTTCTGCACGTCAGGCGGTATCCCTGGGCCCTGGTCTGAGATTACTACCGCGGGCTTACCCTTCTGTCGCGTGATTGCCACACGGACAACCCCACCGCCAGGCGACGCCTCAAGGGCGTTTCTCAATATGTGAAGAAGGGCGGTCTTCAAAACCCTCCTGTTGGCCATGATCTCTATGCGGTCTTCTGGCATGTCCGCCATAAGGGTTACGCCCTTCTTCAAAAGACTCGGCCGCCAGGTATTCAACACCTCGTTCACAATCCCCTTTAAATCCTCCCTGGCAAAAGACCTCACTTCTTTCTCGGCCAGCTCCTCAAAACTCTTTACAAATTCCTCGAGCTCAACAACACCCTGTCGAATAACCTCGAGCCTGCGCCTGGTCTCCTGTCCGACAGCCGGATCTTTTTTAAGTATCGCCCTTATGAGGCCGCCGATCACCGTCACAGGATTACGTATCCGGTCGGCTATCCTCAGGGCCATCTGGATGGTGGCGTGTTCCCTGGCCATTATTTCAAGGTCCTGGCCGAGCTGCAGGAGTTCCGAATTCATCCTATCCAACTCCCTGTTTTGAACGGTGGTCTGTTCAAGAAGCCTCAAGACCTCTTCATGTTTGAGCCTCAGGTTCTCAATATAAGACTCCTCAGTGTCTCTGAAAAGTTCATTTCTGAGGGAGACCTCTTTCTGACTTATCTCCTCCCACGGCCGTCTTATCCCCCATTTTATCGCCTTGACCTTGAGCGGCGCCCCATGGACGCCTGATTGGATCTCCACATAATCAAGAACGCGCTTGAGGCCGGAGACGGCGCGCAGCTTGCCCAGATCTTCTATGTCAAGCGGACACGTCCCGTCGCTGAAGGCCGATGGATCGCAAGCCCTTTTCCCCTCGAAAAAAAGCTCTATCCCACCCTGGTCCTGGCCTATAGCGGGTCCGATCTTGCAACAGACGATCCTAAAAGTAACGATCCCTCCACCCGACATCCTAACGATGAGGCGGGCCATCTCCGACGCTGACGTCCCGACCTGTGCTGTCGCCACCCGGTCCAGACCACACATCCGGCAAAGCAATTTGGCCTTCATGCGAACCTTTGGGATATCGTCCTGTCTCTTCACGACGAGCGTAAGGACATGGAGCCTCTTGTCTATCTTGTCTATGTCTTTGTCTTTGTTCGTCGCCACTTCCATACCGCCAGCGATGCGTCATCCTCAGAGGATGATTCGGGATTGAAAAAAAGATGCGCCCATATGCCGGACGGGATGGGCTTGAGCGCAATCTCCGGAGGGAGATCCGGCATGGGCCTGACCCCGTCCGAATGCATGAAGCAAAGTACCTGTGAACTGAAATTGTATATCTCAAATCCCTTTCGAGCCAAACGGCCGTTTCCGAGCACGCCCGGTCTTGATGTCAGCCCGCGCCTTATGCCGTCCAGATATAATGTGCAATTCACATTGCCTATGCCCGCAGCAGCAACCTTTGAAAGACCTCGGTCAAGCACCAGGACGTGGACAGACGCCCCGTCTGAGCCAGCAAGGGCCTCGCCGGCAGCCTCAAGGACCCTATCCAGCCCAATATTCAACGGAAGCGCTGCCAGGACGTCTATGACCGTCTGAGCCGTCCTGGCAGCGGATATCCCATGCCCCGTCGCATCGATAAGCGCCATGCGGCAGAAACAGCCGTCGTCCTGGCAGTAAAATGCGTCACCAGAATATGTCTCGCCTGGATAAGGACGGATCAGTGCCGAGACATCGACCTCGTCTATTTTTTGTATCTGCGACCCTGCAAAGTCATTGGTCTCTTCATTCAGCGGGCAGACATCCAGGCAGGTCTTGGTCGCATGGTCAAAGAGAACCGCAATCGCCACCGTACCGAAACGAAAATCAACACCGAGGTCAGGACATGGAGAGGTCCCGACCATCGTCGAGCAGATGTAAAACCTGTCAGAAAGGCGCCTTACCGTCCCAAGCCCGACCCCGAGCCCGCCTGATGTGCTGAAACCATCCTTCATGGCCTCCTTTACATCCTGGATCCCAGGGCCTTCGTCAAGGCTTGCTATGCCAAGTTGCGGGGTACTGTTAAGGACCAGGCCGCTTATGCGGATCAGGCCGTTTCTGGTATGGTGTTCAAGATGATTTTGCGCAAGTTCGCTCGCCACAAGCACAGCCTCTTTTATCCTTGCCCCAGAGAAAGACAACCGATCCGCAGCCACGGCCGCAAGCTGCCTTGCGATGACCACATCTTCAGGCCCTGTTATCCTGATTTCAGCCCATACAGGCGGCGTCTTCAGATGATCCACTTTATGACCTCCACCTGTGTACCGTGCGGAAGCAGTGTCGAGATGCGGACGTCGTCAGAGAGGTTGCCGATGGCGGACATCCCGAGACCAAGGCCCTTGTCCTCTGAAAAACCCGGTTCAAGGGCCTTTTCGAGGTCAATTATCCCTGGGCCCGAATCCCTAGCTACAATCCTAATGCCGGTCCTTTTGCCCGTTTTCAGAACGCTCAGGCATATCTCGCCGCCGCCTCCAGCATGTCTCAGGATATTCTGCCCAAGCTCGTTTATAATGGTAAATATCTCCGTCCGCACCGGTTCCCTTATGCCCAATATCTTGAAAAACCCCCTCGCCTCCGCCCGGATCAGGCTCAGCCCATGGGCATGATCAACCACGGCGCAGGTCTCTTTCTCTATATCCAGCCCGAACATCAGCAGACTATACTAAATATGGAAAGGACCTAAGCATATGCCGCCGTCACCTGTTCAGTTTTGCAAGCGCCTGTTCGACATCAAGTGCAAATCCCACCCCTTTCAACCTGATATCAAAGTCGATAAGGGTGAGGATCACCGGCGCCTGAAGCCCGGCCACCATGACCTTTGCCCTAAGAAGACTGAGGAACGAGACAAGCCCTGCCAGGTGTTCGGCAAGAAAGGTATCAACTATCTCGACGTCATGGAGATCGATTATCACAGCCCTTGCATTTTTTTCAGCCACACGTTCGCCAAGGAGCCCGGTAAGGGACTTTATACTCCGGTCGTCAATCTCCTCCTGGACCGAAACCAGAAGGCAGTCACCCAGCGAAAAGATGGAAAATGGCTCCATTGCGTGCTAACCCCGCCCAAGCTCTCCGTCAGTGACCAGATCTATAGAGCTCCTCTTCCTCTGTATCTCAACTATGGCCAGATGAAGGGCGTCGCTCATACGGCTACGTACCGTAATGTTGGACATATTCACGCCAAGGTGCGCCATGGTAAGGGCTATGTGCGGGGAGATGCCTGTAAGTATGGCCTCACTGCCCATCAGGCGCACGGCTTCCACCGTCTGCAGGAGCCGGTTCGCAACCTCCGTATCCACGGTCGGCACCCCTGTTATATCAATGATGACAAATGGGGACCTTGTGCGCTCGATGACCTCCAGGAGACGCTCCATGGCGAGACGCGCCCTGTGGCTATCTAGTGTCCCGATAAGCGGCAGGGCCAGTACACCTTCCCAGAGTTCTATCACCGGCGTGGAAAGCTCGAGTATCTCATCCTGTAGGTGGCGGATGTATTCCTCGCGCTTCTTTATAATCTCCTCCTGCTGCCGCTGGATCAGTTTCTCCTTTTCCAGGCGGTCCGAGATATCGATGAAGTGCTCGACACAGCCCACCACCTTGCCTTCGTGGTTTTTTAAAGGCCTGGCCGCATATTCTATGGGGATCTCTTTTCCGTCATGGCGGAGCACCGTCTGACCATGGCAGGCCTCGTCTGTATCTGTTGCGACAAGGCAGGCGCACTTGTCCGTGCCGCACATGGGGGTATCGAATATCTCGCTGCACTTGCGGTCAAAACAGTCCCCTGGCGTACGCCCCACCAGGGCTGCCGCGCCCTTGTTGATGATCTGGATATTGTGCTCAAGGTCTGTAACGAATATACCGGACGGGACGGCGTTTATGATCTCGAACATGAAGCCCTCATCGGCCTTGTAATCGGTTATATCCATTGCAGCACGCCTCCTTTAAGTTTTATATACATCCCCTCTAGGGCCTATATGTTTATATCTCATAGAGAATCAAGTTCTATGTAGGCCTCTTTTTTACCCTTGTCTCTATCCATTTTTGCCTGTCTAAGGTCTTCTGTCACCTCGTTATCCAGATCCAACCCCAACAATTCTTCCATTTCTATAATCCTTCCATGAAATAATTACCCCGGCAGGCCTGCCCTTTATAATTTTTTTATAAATAGTAAGCATAATATCGCCTCCAACATTTTAAATTATAGCATAATTTTTATCTTATCATGCCTTTTTTGGTATGCGCAGGGTGAATCTCGCCCCCTTGCCCTCTTCCGATTGAACACCTATCTCTCCGCCCCATCCCTGAACGAGCCTATGGACTATCGCAAGCCCGAGGCCTGTTCCGTCCGGCCTTGTGGTGAAAAACGGGTCGAATATCCGGATGAGGTCATCCTTTTTAATACCGCAGCCATTGTCTTCGATGGTTATCATGACAACGCCGTCCTCCTCCATGGCCTTGACCTTGATCCTGCCCCCCTTGCCCTGTATAGCCTGATGTGCGTTCAAGATGATATTGAGTATGACCTGCCTGAACTGACCTGGATCAATATCCATAACGAGGTCATCAGGGATATCGATCTCAATCCCGACACCGGGATCTTTTGATGATCCGCCAGCCCCAGGCGCGGTCCTGCGCAAACCTGCAACGGCGAGGCTCGATTCAAACTCCCGCCGCACATTTATACTGGCGCTCTCCCTGCCCTCGGGCCTTGCATAGAGCAGAAATGACCTGGTAAGTCCGTTCAGCCGCTCCGCCTCCCTTGCTATTATGTCAAAGAGCCGTTCGCCGTCCGGGTGCACAAGGCCCTGTTCCCTTAAAAATTCCACCGCCCCGGAAAGAGATGCAAGCGGGTTCCGGATCTCGTGCGCAAGCCCTGCCGCCATCCCGCCCAGTGCGGCGAGGCGATCCATACGCCTCAGCGCCTCTTCCCTGGCCTTTTCACCTGTGATGTCCTGAAATATGAGGCCAAAGCCCAACAGCCTCCCACCATCACCCAGGAGAGGGAAAGGCGACATACCCACTATCTTCGCCTGGCCGTCAGGCCCTTTGTGCCCGAGTTCAAGCCTCCCGCCCCTCACAGCCGCGCCCTTGTCGTCGAAAAGCCTCTTCGCGCCCTCAGGCCAGACCTCCGAAAGCGGCGCGCCGAGACGGTCCTGCACGTCTTTACCGAGTATCTGCACGGCTGAGCGGTTGACGGTAAGCACAAACCCGTTTTCATCTACAACTATAAGGCCCGAGCTCAGGCTGTCGGCCAGGTGGCGGTGGACCTCTTCTATCCTCTTCAGGTCAACAACCGCCCTTGAAAGCCTGGCCTCAGCGCGCATCAGGCGCTGGACAAGGAGTATCCCTAGAAACGCCGTAAGATTGAAGGCCGCCATGTGGATAAAAAAGGTAAGCGCGGCGTCAATAATATCCCTTTCCCCGCTGACACCCCACAGGGATGCCATGGCGTAAAAGACGGTGCTCAAGAGGGCAGCCATGGTCCCTCCGACCCTGCCCTCGACTAGGCAGGCCGAGACTATGACCAGCGGATAGAGAAAGGTGAACGGGCTTGAGGTCCGGCCCGTCAAGAATATGGCAAGCCCCACCATCAGGGCGTCCAACGCGATCTGGGCCTTGAAGAGCCACTTTCCGCCCCTGCCAGCCCTGTACCAGAGGTTATAAAAGAGGGTAAGGAAAAGGGCCGCGCCTGTCAGCATGACCCCCCAGAGACGACCCTGCCCTCCGGCGAACTGCCCAGGCATGAAATAGCCTATCAGGGCGGCAAAGACGATCAGGAGCACCCTTACAGCAATGAGCCAGTAAAACCAGCGCGGTTCAATCGGGGCCTGTCCGCTAGAGGCCATGTTTTGCCAGCCTGTACCTGAAGGCGCGGAAATTCATGCCGAGGAGGGCCGCGGCCTCGGTCTTCACGCCGTTCGCCCTCTTCATGGCCTTCAAAAGGAGCCTCCTCTCGATCTCGGCCAGAAAGGCCTCCATATCCAGCCCTTCGTCAGGAATATCAGGGTCGATTTGCAGGGTGTCAGCATCTTTTGTATCAGGGTCTCTTTTGCCCCCCTCTTTAAATCTCGATATGGAGAGGCTGTCCGGCAGGATGAGATTCGAGGCCGCAAGCGTAACGCTGCGCTCGATGATGTTTTCAAGCTCCCGCACGTTTCCAGGGAAATGGTAGCCTGTCAGGGCCTCCATGGCATAGCTTGAGATGCCCTGTACCTCTTTGCCCTGTTCTTTGGAGTACTTGTCCAGAAAATATTGCACAAGAATGGGGATGTCCTCCGGGCGTTCCCTCAAGGGGGGCATGTGGATATGGATGACATTCAGCCTGAAGTACAGGTCTTCCCTGAAACGCCTTGCCATGACCTCTTCTTCGAGGTCCCTGTTCGTGGCGGATATGATCCTCACATCCACCCGGACCTCGCGCTCGCCGCCAAGGGGCGTAAAGGTCTTTTCCTGCACGACCCGCAGGAGCTTAGCCTGAAGCGCCATTGAGAGCTCACCTATCTCGTCCAGGAAGATCGTACCCTTATCGGCCTGTGCAAAGAGACCACGCCTTGCCGCGAGCGCCCCTGTAAACGCCCCCCTTTCATGGCCAAAGAGCTCGCTCTCAAGGAGGTTCTCAGGTATACCGCTCGCATTCACCACCACAAAGGGCATCCCGGCCCGGTTTCCAAGGTTATGGATGGCCCTGGCTACAAGCTCCTTTCCCGTGCCGCTCTCCCCGGTTATGAGGACACTCGACGGGCTCGATGCAACCCTTGGTATGAGTTCAAAGATCTTGAGCATGGCCGGGCTTGCGGCAAGCATCCGGTCACACCTTGCCGCCTTCGGGGCCTTTTCAGGCAGATATGCCCCCACAGCCTCTGCGCCCCCCGAAACAGTGCCGCCCTTATTGCCTGCGTTGAACGAAACGGCCTGCCTTATCACCTTGCGTATCTCGTCTATGCGGAAGGGCTTGGTAATGTAGTCCAGGGCGCCCTCTTTCATGGCCGAGACGGCCGAGTCCATGGAACCGAAGGCCGTGATGAGGATGACCGGCGTCTGCGGCCGCACCTTCTTGACCTCCCGAAGGAGCGCAACGCCGTCCATGCCAGGCATGCGGATGTCGCTCAAGACCACCGAGACGTCGGCCCTGTCTTTCAATATCCCAAGGGCCTCATCACCCGAAGCAGCAAGGACCACGTCATAACCATCTTTTTGAAGGAGTATCTCAAGAAACTCCCTCAGGCTCCGGTCGTCGTCCGCCACGAGGACCACAGGCCTGCCGGGGGACGGCGCTGCAAGTTTCGATTCCTTCATCGGCCACCGCTGTAACAAACTCGGGATATCGCGCTCCGCGCACCCGTGTCCAATATTTGATTTTATTTTACACCTAGACAACACAAAAAAACATGGTATTAAAATAGTAAAGATGCTGAGATTGCGTCCAGGGCCTTTGGTTGCTCAATTTTTTATTGACAACTCAAAGGTTCCTGTATAATAACTTAACTAAACAAGCAATCGCGCCGGCAATAAATGGGTCGGGATGTTGTTGATGATTTTTTGCTGGTCTATCAGAAAGATATTGACAGCGTGTTTTGTTTGACATAGTTTTGTGGCTGTATTACGGTTTTACAGTTATTCAGGCTGAAAGGCCCCCGATTTTAAACTAAAGGGTTCAGACAACCGAATAATATTAATCAGTATCAGTGTCGATCAAGGCGTAAAACAAACACGACGTGAATACATTAAAAAACACAAAGATGACGACCGACGCCCGAAAGACGAGAATTTACCTGCTTACCTGCCTCCTGGCGATAGGGGTCTGCCTCTCGGCATGCGCTGGTCTTCAACAAAAGACCTCTGAAGAACGTCTCCTTTCAAGGGCCAGGTCCTACTGGGCTGCAGTGGCAGCGGGTGATTACGTCTCTGCATATCAATACGAAGAGGTCTCAAAGACAGGGGCCCAGCCCATAAGTGCATACGTGAGAAAGGCCGGGCTTATCTATAAGTCCGCCGAAGTCACCGGCGCAAAGATCGAGGGTGACAGGGCGACGGTTGACGTCAAGATCGGCTATATCATACCTGCGATGGGTTCGCATGTGTTTAATACAGACGCCAAAGACGTCTGGCTTATAATAGATGGTGACTGGTACCATCACGCTGAAGGGATCATGAAAGATCTTAAACGGATTGAAAGCGGTGAAAAGCGATGAAAGGAGGTGGTAAGAGGGAGTGCAGGCCGATACAGGCAGGTCCGAAGGTTTACAGGTTTAACAGGTTGTAAGATTTCGATTTTTGGTCTAAGATTCAAAAAAGTTTCTCAAACAAGTCAAAAACAAACAAAACAAGGAGGATTTCAGGATGAAAAAGATTTTTTCTCTCTCACTCAGTCTTGTTGCAGCATTGATGCTTGCAATGTGGTCAAGCCAGGCGGGGGCCATAACGCTTGGTGAGTATGCCCCTGGACAGCTTGTGCCTTTCGTGGTACAAGGGGACAATATAGACACAGTGGTGGGTCTCACGTGCAAAAATACAAGTGGATGCACTGTTTACTGGACCTTCTTTGATGTGAACAGCAACCATGTAACTGACAGTCAATTCAAAATTTCAGCAAACGGTTTTTATCCTTTTTCATGGAAGAAATATTCAGGGGTAGGCCTTGCAAATACACGAGGATATCTGGTCTTCTCATCTGGCTCTTTGGCAACAACGTCTACTACTTCTGATATTGCAGCTAATGCATTTTTAGTTGACACCACCGCCAAGGATGCCGTCTTTGTGCCTGTTTTACCTTTAGCAGGTACTGATTATGCTGCCGGTACCGACCTAA
This sequence comes from Dissulfurimicrobium hydrothermale, assembly GCF_022026155.1. Taxonomy (NCBI): domain Bacteria; class Deltaproteobacteria; genus Dissulfurimicrobium; species Dissulfurimicrobium hydrothermale. The sequence goes on from NZ_CP085041.1 coordinate 85,031, forward strand.
CCAAGATGACTTCAACCAGCATCATTTCAGCTGTGGCTGCTACCGCCCCTGGCAAGACCCTTGATGTCCGTTACTGGATTGACCCGGCATACAGTGCTACTACTACTGTAGAATTCTGGTCAGTTTGCGATATAACCGGTAATCAGACTGTTGATATCTTTGACGATCAAGAGAACCGCCAATCTGTCAATATTCCTTTTGCAAATGCTGAGCTAAACACTATAGATCCATCAACAATCGTGGGAAGGCCTGCCAGCTTTGTGGATGGCTTTATAAGATTCGTAGTGCCAGCGCCTGCTACTTGCGCAACAGGGGAAACAAACGACATGCTGGTCTTCAGCTATGTTGACTCGCACTTGATCGGCGCCACCCAGACCATGCTTGCTGGCGAACAAAACTAGTAGTATAGAATGCGCCCTGTTCCTCGGCGCATCGTTCGAGCAACAACCTGAAAAGGCGGGGTTTTACCCCGCCTTTTTTTATTTTCATTTCATCACCTATCCACCCCGCTCGCGGGAAACTCCATGGGCGGGTTTTTGTTTAACCCCTTTGGAGAACAAGAATATCTGCGCCCACAAGGGCATAAATTACCCTATAGTCACCAATACGATACTTGCGTAGCCCGGCAAATTGACCTTTGAGTACCGGATGCGATTCAGGTTTCTTCGTAAGCCCTTGTTCTATTTGGTCAAGGATGCGGCTGGCCTCAGCTTTTGACAACTTCTTGAGATCGCGATGTACCGACTTCTTGTAGACAACGTTATAAGCCAAGTGACTCCCTCAGTTCTTTGCCGGAAATGATAGCATCACCCTTGTCGTAGAGCCGATCGAGTGCGATCTGAAGATCGGCAAAATCTTCAATGTATGACTCTAGCGCTTTCTGGATAATAAAGGAGCGCGGCCTCTCAGTTTCTTTGGCTATGCTGTCGAGCTGATCGACGAGATATTTGGGAAGCCTAACAGATATTGCTGTATTCATAGTGCATCTCCTGTCATTGATGTATTACATCTGTACACAGGAGAATGGCAGAAAATTGCTGATGCCTGTTAATTATTTGTTGCCACCCCATTTATTTGGTGCTGATTTAGACATCAAATACAACACCAATTCATCTGGAACGGCCTAGCGATTCCGGATTATTCCGATTATATTATCTGCCTATGGATCTTAGTAATATCATACAAAAACTCGCCATACTTGTCCCACCCATACTCCTGGCCGTAACAGTGCATGAAATGGCCCACGGATGGGTGGCATACCGCCTTGGGGACCCGACGGCCAAGATGCAGGGGCGTCTTACCTTCAACCCCATCCGCCACCTGGATCCGGTCGGGACCCTTGTCTTCTTTATGACCCAGACCATAGGCTGGGCAAGGCCTGTGCCGGTTGATCCGCGCTATTTCAAGTCGCCAAGAAGAGACATGATCTGGGTCTCGCTGGCAGGGCCTGCGGCCAACCTGATCCTTGCAGCCCTTAGCGCCTTGCTTTTAAGGGAGACGGCTGGTTTTCTGCAAGGGATATGGGGCCCTTCTCTGTATTTTGCCCGGCCCCTTGTGTATATGGCCTATGTGAGCGTCCAGATAAACATAGGGCTTGCGATATTCAATCTGATCCCTATCCCGCCTTTGGATGGGAGCAAGGTGCTGATAGGGCTCTTGCCCCTTAAACTTGCAATCTGGTATGAGCAGTTTGAACGCTACGGCTTTATTCTCATACTTATCCTTGTCTTTACAGGGGTCACAGGGCGCATTATAGTCCCGCTGATCATCTATTTGAACAGATTGTTCATGGGCGTGATACCCTAAATACCTATATCTAGTTGAGGACTGTTATGCAAAGGGTGCTTAGCGGCATGAGGCCGTCGGGCAGGCTTCATATCGGGCATCTGCACGGGGTGCTTGAGAATTGGAAAAGGCTTCAGCGGACTTATGAGTGTTATTTTTTTGTAGCTGATTGGCACGCTCTTACGACGAACTATGAAGATCCCAGCGCCATATATGGCAATATAGGCGAGATGGTCCTTGACTGGCTCTCTGTCGGCATAGATCCTGATAAATCCACCATCTTTTTACAGTCGGATATAAAAGAACATGCTGAGCTATACCTCCTTCTATCCATGATCACCCCGGTCCCGTGGCTTGAGCGCAATCCAACCTATAAGGAACAGCGTGAGCAGCTGACAGATAAGGACCTTTCGACCTTCGGTTTCCTTGGATATCCTGTTCTTCAGGCGGCGGATATAATCATATACAAGGCACACAAGGTCCCAGTCGGGGTGGATCAGCTTCCTCATGTGGAATTGACCAGGGAGATCGCGAGGAGGTTCAATTATCTCTATGGAGAGGTGTTCCCGGAGCCTGACGCCCTTCTGACCGCTGTTCCAAAACTGCCTGGCCTTGATGGTAGAAAGATGAGCAAGAGTTATGAAAACTCCATCTTTATTACCGATCCGCCTGCAGTCATAAGAAAAAAGATCTCGACTATTGTCACGGACATTGAACGCCCGAGAAAGGACGATCCTGGCGATCCTGAGAGGCGCTGCGTGGCCTTTAATCTCCACAAGCTCTATATGACCGATGACCGTATAAGAGAGATCGTAGAGGACTGTAGAGCCGCGCGCCTTGGGTGTGTCGCATGTAAAAAGGAACTCGCAGAGGCCTTGATTGATTATCTCGCCCCTATTCAAGAACGCCGGGCCACCATGTCCTCTGAGCCTGGCCTTGTGGCCTCTGTCCTTGAGCAGGGCGCAGGCAAGGCAAGGCGTGTCGCCGTAGAGACCATGGAAGAGGTGCGAAGCGCAATTTGGAGCCCCAGTGCCAGGTAAGACTTGAGGTCTTTGAGGGGCCTCTTGACCTCCTTTTATATCTTATAAACAAGAACAAGCTCGATATAGCCGACATACCCATTGCCCTGGTCACGGCCCAGTATCTTGAATATCTGGAGTTCATGCAGGCCCTTGATCTGGTTGTTGCAGGCGAATACCTTGTGATGGCCGCAACCTTGCTTCAGATAAAGTCCAAGATGCTTCTCCCTGCCCCGACATTAGGCGCTTGCGGCGCCGAAGATGACCCAAGGTCTGAGATAGTAAGGCCCTTGAAAGGGCTTGTCGAGATACGCCGGCTTGCACAGGCGCTTGATGCAAGGGAGCTTTTGGGCAGGGATGTCTTCATCAGAGATGCAGATACAGAAAGCCAGGCGACAGAGAGCGATCTCCCAGCGCTTTCGAAAGGCAACGCCGGCTGTGTTCCGCGGCACGAGGATGTGGATTTGCTTGATCTGGTCTCGGCATTCAGGTCGGTCATAAAAAATAGAAGGCTACCAAGGGTAGTTGAGATTGAAGAGGCTAGGTGTGACCTTGTCCAGACGATGGGGTGTGTATTGGGTCTTGTTTCTAGTACGGGCAGGGTAAGTTTTTGTGACCTCTTAACAGACGGCGACAGAAAGACGGCGGTTTGTATCTTTATTTCGCTTCTTGAGCTGGCGAGGCAAAAAAGGGTGCGCCTTCTTCAAGACGTTCATGGCAAGGACATAGTTATCGTCATGAGGGCATCGTCTTAGTCTCCGCTCCAGCCGCCTATGCCCAGGAGCTCGAGGTTGAAGCCGAAGACGTTTTCATCTTTATTTTTTTTGTAACTACATGTAATCGCCCAGCAGCTTGCCTGATATCTTAGACCATAGACGGATTCGACCTCATTTCCATTCTGCACTGACCACGAAGTCCTGTATGTCGCCCTCCAGGCCGCCGTAATGGGGAACATGGCATTTATATCAAGTGAGTTTATCTTTTCGATGCGGTTATAGCGGTAACTGAGCGCCAGATCCTCGCCTTCATGCTTTGAGACGCCGGTCCAGAGATTATAGCTTGTAAAGCCGTCGCCATAGAGGTTGTATGTGGTGTCGTAACGGATGTACCAGTAAGGGATAGGCCAGCAGTCAATCTCTCCGTAGATATCTGAAAACTTGTGGTTGGTGTCTATGGGTTTGGGTATGAGGGTGTTGCGGTTAAAGATGTCGTAGCTGTAGTTTTGTACCTCAGGCGGACCCGGCGGGATGCCGTGCGTGTCGTAGCTTTGTTCGACATAGAATCTTATTAGGTCCGAAAAGGCATATCTGTCTTTGCCAAGCGGTTTTTTGCTGCTCAGGAAGGAGAGTACCGACCACGTAAATCTATTTAGCGGATCAAGGCGGTCCAGGTTGTCGATGAATGGGATGTGCGTTTGATCTACAGTGGGTCTGTATGTATATGCGAGCTTGGGACGTATGGTATGACGCAGCGAAAGGCCGTCGCCCATATCAAATATCCTTGCTAGATTTGTGCTCACCTGCGTATTGAATGTGTAAAGACCACGGTTCTTGGTATCTTTTGGGCGTATATTTTGCGTGGAACCGCTAGACGTATACATGGTCTCCTGGACTGAAAGAGAGGCCAGACCGTTCAGCCAGCCTTTGAGCTTGAAAGGCAGGGATGTGGTCGGTTCAAGGTTTATACGCTGTTCTTTTGTGTCGGAGTCACGCCAATAGTTTACATACGAGGCGTCCCAGTTGTAGTAGAGCCGTGTGTTGGCAAGGGGGACGTCAAAACCGTGGAAAACGAGCTTGGGCAGTGTCTGAACAGTGGTGGATTGCTCCCCGGTGACGAGGTTCTGATTGTAACGCATCTCGCCCCCTACAAAGCTGTCCTCGCCGTTTCTTGTGATCTGGAGACTCGATGGCCTTATGGTGTCTGTTATGTCAGCCATGGAACGACCGAAGTTTTTTAGGAACGTCCTGTTGGTCTGATCAAAACCCATCGGCCCCCCGTTAAATTCCTGGAGGTAATCCCTGTCGCTGACCAGGTCTATATCGACCTTGGCTTTAAAGCCCAATGGCAGCTCCTGATCGATCTTGCCTCTGAGCCACCATCTTTCAGAGTTCCTTCTTATCTGGCCGTCGTTATTGTAGTCATTATCCTTCAGATTGTCGCTCAGGTGATTATAGCGTATAATTCCCCTTGATTCAGGAGAAAAGACGTGTCGGAATTCAACTCCCTCCATCCAGCCCCTGTTGCTCATCAGGTCTTGGTAAAAGGTCGCGTCCATGCTGTCGTTTATGGCCCAGAAATAAGGGACGTCGATCTCTGCGCCGTTTCTGCTCGAATTGGCGAAATAGGGCAGCAGGAAGCCGGATTTTCTGTATCTGTTAATCGGGATGGATATCCAGGGGGAATAGAGTACCGGCACGTTTTCTATATTGAACCTTGCATCCTTGGCGACTGCCTGGCCTGTGATGGTAAGTCTTAAATCGCTGCATCGGAAGCTCCATGCCTGTTTCGGAAGTGGGCATGTACTTATGACCGCATCCTTAGCCCTGTATTCCTCGGCCCCTGTCTTCCAGAGCTGTTTCGCCACTAGATGGACATTATTTCTCTTGAGGAAGAGATGCGCCCCTTTCATGGTACCGGTTGAGGTCTTCAGATCGAATTCCCCTTCCTCGCCCCTCAAGACCCCTTGATCCATATCCATTACAACCGCCCCGTTGGCCCAGACCTTTCCTTTTCGTGTGTCGTAGAGGATCCTGTCGGCCGATATCTTCAATTCGCCGTGCCTGATGTTGACCGCCCCTTCTCCGAGGATGGCGTCTGTTGATTGATAGAACGTGAGTTTCTCCGCCTCTATATGCCATGGCTCGACGCCTTTGGGGGGTTCGGCTGGTCCATCAAGATGGGGGTGCCCAGGGGACGGTTGTCCTCCAGCCTGATGCGGCGGTTCGTGCGATGCATCCAGACCGTCTGCGGATACAGATTTGACCCCGGACAGGATGCAAATCAACAGGATGCAAATCAATTTAAGTGGACATGGCCGAGTCATCATAACCTAATGACCGTTAGTATCATATAGGTGGGTTGTTTTCAATGGATGTACCGCCTTATTTTACAGGAATGTCTATTATCCATCCTTGATTTTATTTTAGACAGTCTTTATACAAGAAGCGATTGTCGTGATGCTTTCATAATTCTACAATTCAGGTCGTGCGATAGGATAGATGGTTATGTCGAACAATTTTTTTTGGCCGGTTCTTGCGTACCTTGCTGGGTCTATCCCGTTCGGCCTCTTGTTTGCAAGGATCAAGGGGGTGGATCTAAGGGGGAGCGGGAGCGGCAATATAGGTGCAACCAACGTAATGAGGGTTATGGGCAAGGGTGCCGGTTTCCTGACCTTGCTGGCTGATCTGGCCAAAGGGTTTTTGCCGATCGTATTGCTCAGGCTGGTCGGTTCCGGTCTATCTGATCCGGGCATCCTGGCGCTTACGGGGCTTGGGGCGGTGATCGGCCATTGCTATCCGCTCTTTCTTGGATTCCGCGGTGGCAAGGGCGTGGCGACGTCCGCAGGTGTCTTACTGGCAGTCTGTCCGTCAGCCCTTTGTGTGGCAGCCGCCATTTTCTTGATTGTGGCAAGGGTGACGGGGTTTGTATCGGCTGGGTCTCTGGCTGCAGCCGCTATTGCACCAGCCGGTGTACATTTTTTCTGTCCAAGCGGTCCGGTCGAACTTATGGCATGGGCCATGGCCGTCCTTATCTGGTGGAAGCACAAGGAAAATATAAGGCGGCTTCTGCGTGGAGAGGAGCATGGCTGGAAGGGTCCGCCTATGGTGTAGACGTATTGGATACTATTCGCCGCTTAGTCCCAATTGTGCGATTTTCCTATGCAAATGCCTCCTTTCCAGCCCTATAGCCTCTGCAGTTTTGGTTATATTGCCTCCATGTTCGGCCAATTTTTGCGCCAAATATTCCCGTTCGAACATCGCCTTGGCGTCGCGGAAGCTGTCACAGGAAAGCCATGGCCTGACGCCGTAGTCTGATGACCCTGCCGACGCCCGTTCGTCTTTAAGGCCCTTTTGATATGAAAGCGGCAGGTCTTCCAAGGTGATTTCAGATCCCTTTGAGAGTATTACCAGTCTTTCCGCAAGGTTTTTGAGTTCCCTCACATTTCCAGGCCAGTCGTGTCTTTTCAGTGCCTCTATTACATCGGGCGCAACTTTTTTATGGCCCTTTGCAGCCTTTTGGGCAAATTCTTGCAAAAAGACGTTCAAGAGGAGATGGATATCTTCCTTGCGTTCCCTCAACGGTGGTACCTCAATCGGTATGACGTTCAAGCGGTAATATAGGTCTTCACGGAAGTTTCCGGCCTCTATCTCCTTCTCCAGGTCTTTGTTTGTGGCTGCTATGATGCGCACATCCACCTGGATGGTCTTTGCGCCGCCGACCCGTTCGAACCTCTGTTCTTGGAGTATCCTCAGGACCTTTGCCTGGGTTTTGAGGCTCATGTCGCCTATCTCGTCCAGAAAGAGCGTCCCACCGTTCGCAAGGTCGAATTTGCCCTGCTTCATGGATGTCGCCCCTGTAAACGCCCCCTTTTCATGTCCGAAGAGCTCACTTTCAATGAGTTCTTCAGGTATTGCCGCGCAGTTCACCTCGACGAGTGGCTTGCGCCCCCTTTTGCTCAGTCTATGGATCGTCTGCGCAACTAGTTCCTTGCCGGTGCCGTTTTCCCCCTGAATGAGTACCCAGGCATCCGTAGGACCGACGACAGCTATCTGTTCCTTAAGTTTCTGCATGGCCTGGCTCTGACCGACAAGTTCCCTAGATAAATCGGTCTTTTGTCGCAGCAATACGTTTTCTTCCTGCAACTCCTTGTAATTAAGGGCGTTTCTGATAGTGAGGACAAGCTGTTCATAAGAAAGAGGTTTTTCTATGAAATCATATGCGCCGAGCTTTGTGGCCTTTACGGCCGTCTCTATATTGCCATGACCTGACATTATTATGACTGGCAGAAACGGCCAGTCATCTTTGATCTTTTTTAACACATGGAGTCCGTCCATGCCTGGCATCCAGATGTCGAGGAGGACGAGATCCGGCAGGTCGTCCGCTATAGCGGCAAGGGCGGCCTCCCCATTGAGTGCCGATTTGACATCAAAACCCTCGTCTTCGAGGATCCCCTGCACCGTCTCAATGATGGTCTGTTCGTCATCGGTTATCAGTATTTTTTTCTTGAGCATGGCCACCAATGGACTGTTGTTGAGGAAAGATCAGTGTAAACCTTGTCCCATACGGGACATTATCTTCTACTTTAATTCGACCATTATGGTCCATGACGATCGAATTGACAATAGCAAGGCCGAGTCCAGTACCCCCCCTTTTTTTTGAAAAATATGGTTCGAAAATGCGCTCTCTGTCTTCAGGGGTGATGCCTGTACCAGTGTCGGCCACCCAGACACCCACCTCCCTCTTTTCCGAGTCAAAAAAGACGCCTACTTCCACCGAGCCACCATCGGGCATTGAGGCTACTGCGTTATCGAGGAGGTTTATGATCGCTCTCTTGATTTGATCCGGATCCAGCACGGCCTCAGGCATTATATCAGGGCGCTTTAATGTAAAAGCTATAGCCGGATGCGCTTCACGATAAAGGGCTACGACCTCCTCGGCAAGCGCGTCCAGCCTGACTGCTCTTGGCCTAATAGTCGGCATCCGCGCAAAGTTTGAAAACTCATTTACCAGCCTTTTTAATTCATCAGCCTGTTTTATGATGGTATTCGTGCAGGCGTCAAAGACCTCCCTTGCCTCTTTATCCAGGCCTTCCATATATTTTTTTCTGAGTCGCTGGGCCGAGAGCTGGATAGGTGTGAGCGGGTTTTTCACCTCATGTGCTATACGTCTCGCCACCTCGCGCCATGCAGCGAGCCTCTGGATCTTTTCCAGCTCCGTAAGGTCGTCGAATACGATCACCACTCCATGCGACATGCCGTCTTGGTCTCTCAGGACTGTAAAACTTACGATGAGAGAGAGATACCTGTCCTTTACCTGTATGCGCATCGGGCGCTGAAGCGTCCCCTTGCCGGTTGAGGCGATCTCCCTTCTGATGGCCTCGAATTCATTCACCTGGTCCTTGTCCAGTAGTTTATGATAAGGCATGCCTACGATCTCATCCGCCTTGAGCTTTAATATGGCCTCTGCAGACCTGTTCATTGTGGTGACGATCCCGTTCCTGTCGATTGAAATGACCCCGGCGGCCACATTCTGGAGTATGATCTCTATGTAGCGGCGGCGTTGCTCGATCTCGTAATAGCTCTTTTTCAGTTGTCTCGAGGCGTTTTCCGCCCTGCGTCTAGCCTCCTTAAGATCTTGTGTCATTGTATTAAATGCACGGACAAGCGAGCTCAGTTCGTCCCTTCCATGGGTCTCAAGACTAAAATCCAGGTCGCCTTGCGCGATCCTGTGTGTAGCCTCGGCCAGCATCTGCACGGGTTCCGTTATGCCCTTGGCGATGCGAAAGCCCAGCCAGATGGATACGAAAATGATGAGGAGGGTTATCAGAAAGAGGGCGAGAAGCAGCGTCGCCTTTATCGGATTTTGGTAGAGGAGGAGCTGATGATAGTCTTCATAGCCCATCTTGATCCCATCGAGGAGCCCGTTTATGTCGCTCGGTATGAGATTGCCGACTGCGATGACAGCAAGTGCCGGACCGTTCGGGCCTTTGAGCGGGCAAAGCACCCTTATAAGAGAGCCGTTTTGTAGATTGTCGTTTTGAACCACCAGGCCACCCTCATTAAGGGCCTTCGCAAGATTCGAAGACGGTATCCGAGGCGGCGGTCCTGCAAGCGGCAGCCATGTCCTTGTGAGCTGCGCCTTGAGGCTGGGGCTGAATATCTCTATTGAATTTATAGGGCTGCACGTCTTTGTTAAAGACCCATTGGGCAACAGCGGATGCGGGGTGAGCATCTCCTCCGCACATACCATATCAATGGCGCTGTCTTTTATGCACCTTAGGCTTACGGCCAGCGAAATAGTCTGTGCCGACTGTTCGAGCTGGGCCACCCTGTCTTGGTAGTATGTCTGACCGACCGTAAGGGCATTGTCTAAGGCGCGTTCGACTTTTATGTCAAACCAATAGGTAAGACTTGTCCTTAAAAATTGGAACGATGCAAAGAACAGCATCAAGGTGGGAAGCAGGGAGAGAAATATGAAGGCGAGCACAAGTTTTTTCCTGAGCTTGGCGCCGAGGAGTCTCTTTTTATCCTCAAAGATTACCTTTACAAGTTGCCTGACTATGAGGAATACAAGCAGCAATACCAATATTATGTTAAGGTTTATGACCGCGAAGATTATAATGTTGCTGCCGGTGGGCGTCGGGAATGAGGCCGGTCTGGATATCAGGTAGTATTCGAGGATCGACAGGACCGCCATCAAGACACCGGCGGCTAGTATGAACAGACGTTCGCGCCTTCGCCTTTTTATTTCACTAGTAGGTAAAGTAGATTTCATTCCAATCGGTCTTGAGGTCCCACGGGGAAAATATATTCATAAGGCCTGGAAACTGGATGTTAGATTCGACCTTTTCAGCCGCCGCGCGCACGCTGAGTCTATATGTGACTCCACGCCTCAGTCTTGAAACCGGCACGAGAGGGGTGCCGTTTATCTCGAACATCATCGACAGCGCCTCAGCCCTGCTCTTTACGCTGACCGCCCTTGGATTTTTAGGACCAAGCGTGATGGTGTATTCGCCGCGAAGGGCGTCATAGCTTAAGGTCCTTGAGATATATCCATGGAATAGGGTCTTGTCTATAAGCAGCCTTGGCTCGTTTAATTCTATCTCGTAGGTGTATTTTATTGGTATACCGCTCTGGATAGCGGCGGCTATTTCATAGGTAAGGCCGTTCTTGAGCGAGAAATATGCGAGTAGATACCTCTTTGTGTTAGCAACTGCCAGGTCTGATACCCTGGGCGCAATGTTGTTGTCAGCATATGACAAGGCTGGCGAGAGGAATTGCAAGAGCCCTGTCGCTGCACCCAGCGCAGCCAGATAAAAGGCGACATAAAAAAATTCCCTTGTGATGAAGAGGTGTCTTTGCAATTTTGTCTTAAGGATTTTAGATTATATATGTTAGGTCTGAACTTAATTAGTCGGTTGCTTAAAAGCAATAACGGCGATTCATTTTTATTAAAAGACCTTAAGATTGCATGCTGCGCCTTGACACAACCCGTCAATCCTGTTATCAAAACCATCGTTGGAGGGAATTTGGTTAAAGGCGCGTAGCTCAGTGGGAGAGCGCTACCTTGACACGGTAGAAGTCGGCGGTTCAATCCCGCCCGTGCCTACCACTTAAATAATCCAACCTTAATGCCATCAATGGAAAACAGTCGATTCGACCTCATAAAGATCACGCTCCCAGACAAGACCGTAATTGAAGTCTTAAAAGGTATCGCGGCAGGAGAGGTCCTCGAGCAAGTCTTGGGTGACAGGGAGGCAGAAAAGGCCGTGCTCGTAAGGATTGATGGGGTGCTCAGAGATCTCTCCGTCTCCTTGACTGACGATTGCAGCATAGAGGCCGTTTTCCTTGAGGGAGATGATGTCCTTCACGTCCTGCGCCATACTACCGCCCATGTCATGGCGCAGGCGGTCAAAGAGCTTTTCCCTGGGACAAGGATCGCAATAGGCCCTGCAATAGCAAATGGTTTTTATTATGACTTCGGATATGAGAGGGGTTTTACTCCGGATGATCTGGATAAGATAGAGGCCAGGATGCGCGAGATCGTGAGCCGGGCCCTTCCTGTAGAAAGGCGCGAGGTCTCATTGTCTGAGGCTAGGGCGCAATTCCTTGCCTTGGGTGAGGTGTTCAAACTTGAGCTTTTGGATGAACTTGAGGCGCAGGGTGTTGAATCCGTTTCACTCTACGGTCAGGACGGTTTTCTAGACCTTTGTCGCGGGCCGCATCTTCCGCATACTGGGTGCATATCTGCCTTTAAGCTTACGGGTCTTGCGGGGGCCTACTGGAAGGGAGACGAAAAGAGGCCCATGCTCCAACGCATCTATGGTACGGCCTTTTTCGACCAAAAGGAGCTAGAGGCATATCTTGAACGTGTTGAAGAGGCCAAGAGGCGTGATCACAGGTATCTTGGAAAGGAACTCGGGCTCTTTTCGGTCGACGAAGAGATCGGCCCAGGGCTCATCCTTTGGCATCCTAGAGGCGCCGCAGTACGAAAGGCCATAGAGGACTTCTGGCGCGACGAGCACATGCGGCGCGGCTATAGTCTCCTCTATACACCCCACATAGCAAGGCGCGACCTCTGGAAGACAAGCGGCCATCTCGATTTTTACAGGGACAGCATGTATGCGCCGATGGAAATAGACGGCGTGGCATATCAGATCAAGCCCATGAACTGTCCATTTCACATAGCCGTCTACAACTCAAGGAGACGTAGTTACCGCGAATTTCCTTTGAGGTGGTGCGAGCTCGGCACGGTATACCGCTACGAACGGGCCGGTACACTCCATGGCCTTATGAGGGTACGTGGCTTCACTCAGGACGATGCCCATATCTTTTGCCGTGCCGATCAGCTTCAGGGTGAGATACGCGAGATACTTGATATGACCCTCTATGTCCTTCGCGTCTTCGGTTTCGACCGGTATGACGTCTATGTCTCAACCAGGCCTGAAAAATATGTTGGTTCCGAAGAGAATTGGGAGCGGGCGACCAGTGCGCTCAAAGACGCCTTGAAGGCGCAGGGGCTTTCCTATGAGATAGATCCCGGGGAGGGTGTATTTTACGGCCCGAAGATAGATATCAAGATCAAGGATTGTCTCGACCGATCATGGCAGTGCTCCACCATCCAGGTTGATTTCAATCTCCCGGAGAGGTTCGGCATGTGTTTTATGGGGGAAGACGGTCAGCCCAAGACCCCGATCATGATCCATAGGGCGCTCATGGGCTCGATCGAACGGTTTTTCGGGGTTTTGATTGAACACTATGCAGGGGCGTTTCCTCTCTGGCTTTCGCCTGTACAGGTTGTCGTATTGACCGTAACAGACAGGGCCGATGCCTGGGCTCGGTCCGTCGCCGATAGGCTAAAGGGGACCGGTTTCAGAGTGGAGATCGATCTCAGGAACGAGAAGCTCGGCAAAAAGATCCGCGAGGCACAGCTCATGAAGGTCCCTTATATGCTGGTTATCGGCGACAAAGAGATTGAGAACAAGGTCGTGAGCCCAAGGTTAAGGTCAGGGGAGACCTTGCCTGCCATGGAGCTCGATGATTTTATGGCGTTGCTCGTAAAGGAATGCGGCACCGCGTTTGCCGATGCTGCAAGGCAGAGACGGCCTGACACAGACTAGGCATTGGCGGTTTGCGTCCTGCCCTTTTTATTTTGTCGCCGACCGCCTTGTTATTTTTGGGCGATAAAGTTATAAAAAAGTACTAACAGTAGGAGATATAGGTCTTCTAATAGGAGGTGTAGTATAGCAAAAGAAAATTCAACCAATATAAATCAGATGATCAGGGCCTCAGAGGTCCGTCTTATAGGGGTCGACGGGGAGCAGTTGGGTATAATGCCAGTAGAAGATGCGCTCGATAGGGCGATGAGCATAGGGCTTGATCTGGTGGAGGTTGCACCGGGGGCCAAGCCGCCCGTCTGTCGTATAATGGATTACGGCAAGTACAGATATGAGCAGAGCAAGAAGATTCAAGAGGCAAAGAAGAAGCAGGTCCATGTCCAGATAAAAGAGATAAAGCTTCGCCCTAGGACGGATACCCACGACATGGAGGTAAAAAAGAGGCATATAAGGGAGTTTTTGAAGGAAGGTAACAAGGTGAAGCTTACCGTGCGTTTTAGAGGGAGGGAGATAGTGCACAGACATCTAGGTTTGGCCATTCTTTCCAAGATAACTGAAGAGCTTTCGGATGTAGCGGTGAGCGAGGGGGCACCAAGTGTTGAAGGACCTACGTTGCATATAATCCTGGCCCCCAAGAGGGATTGAGAGTTTTTTTAGAATAGCCATAAGGAGAGATGAATGATAAAGATCAAGACAAGACGTTCCGCTGCAAAGCGGTTCAGGGCAACCAGTACTGGCAAGCTGATGTCGTACAGGGCGGGCAAGAGCCATCTCCTGACACACAAGTCGCGCAAGAGGAAAAGAAATCTCAAGAAAGAGATAGCGCTGTCAGATGGCATGGTCAGCACTTACAGGCGTATGATGCCATATCTGTAGGCGATGCAACAACACGGTTGTTTTTTTGATGAGTCATCAATCTTGATGGTCTCGTAAAGAAGTCATTATATAAAAATCAGGAGTTTTAGATATGCCAAGGGTTAAAAGGGGCTTCAAGGCCCGCCGCCGCCGTAAAAAGATATTAAATATGGCCAAGGGCTATATGGGGGCCAGACATCGTTGTTTCAAACAGGCCAAGGAGACCGTTGAAAAAGGCCTGAGCTATGCATTTCGTGATAGAAAGGTCAAGAAACGTCTCTACCGTGGGCTTTGGATAGTCAGGGTGAACGCCGCATGCAGACAAAACGGCCTTTCCTACAGCCGTTTCATCGATGGCCTTAAAAAGGCCAAGATCGATATAGATAGAAAGATGCTTGCCAACTTGGCCGTCACCGATCCGGCGGCCTTTTCTGCATTGGCCGACAAAGCCAAGGCCGCTTGACAAGGAAGCATGTGACGGTGGGGCTTGATCCACCCGGTTTCGGATCCCTGGCGTACAGATCTGGCAGGTGATCTGGAAGACCGGAGACAGGCCGAGCAGAGGTTGCCCGCCGTGACTACGAGCGGTGTGGCGCTGTGACCTGTGGCCTGGTTTTTTAAGGCATGCAATATTGATGATCTCATAAAAAGTCATTATATGAGATGGCTAAGCAAAAATCGTAAATGTAAGGCGCGAAAATCCTGAGGAATGAGGCGTACCTTACTGTACGCCGCAGTGACGAAGGATGCAGCGCAACAGGGCAGTGGGCGACTTTTTTGCGACGCCATCAATGTTCGGCCTTTAGTAAATCATGAAGACGAAATGATAGATCATTTGAAGAGGATCAGGGCAAGGGCCTTGGATGCAATAGGCAATGCCTCGAGCATCCAGGAGCTTGATAGATTGCGTGTCGAGTTCATCGGCCGCAAGGGAGAACTTACTGCGGTTTTGAGGGGCCTGGGCGCCATATCTCCCGAGGAACGTCCAAGGATCGGTCAGCTTGCCAATACCATCAAGGACGAACTGGAAAACGAGATATCTAAAAGGAGGGACTCCCTTGGCGCCGGTGGGTCCACATCCAGGGTATCCGGCCTTGATCTTACATTGCCTGGCAGGAGGCGTCCTTTGGCCAGGCTGCACCCGATTACGCAGGTGATGGAGGAGATCGCCTCGATCTTTATGCGCATGGGTTTTTCCGTGGAGACCGGTCCAGAGATCGAACTTGATTTTTATAATTTCGAGGCCTTAAATATCCCAGTAGACCACCCTGCACGTGACATGCAGGATACCTTCTATGTGAATGAGAAGGTGCTGCTGCGCACCCATACATCGCCCATACAGGTCCGTACCATGGAAAGGCGCAGCCCCCCCTTAAGAATAATCGCCCCTGGCAAGGTCTATCGCTGCGATTCCGATGTAACCCATACCCCGATGTTTCATCAAGTGGAGGGGCTCATGGTGGACAAGGGCGTGACATTCGCAGGCCTTAAAGGTGTGTTGACCCATTTTTTACACGATATGTTCGGCGATATACCTGTGCGCTTCAGACCTAGTTTTTTCCCTTTTACGGAGCCGAGTGCCGAGGTGGATATCCAATGCGTCATGTGTAGCGGCGGTGGCTGCCGTGTCTGTTCCCAAACCGGTTGGCTTGAGATACTAGGTGCGGGCATGGTGCATCCCAACGTCTTCAGAAAGGTGGGTTATGATGCAGAAGAGTGTACCGGTTTTGCATTTGGTCTGGGGGTGGAACGGGTGGCGATGCTCAAATACGGCATAGACGACATCCGCTTGTTTTATGAAAACGACCTCAGGTTTCTCAATCAGTTTTGAGCTGAAGGGCTATGCGTATCCTTACATCGTGGCTTAAGGAGTTTGTGCCGTTTGATTGCGGGGTCGAAAGGCTTGGCCGGGATCTGACACTTACCGGGCTTGAGATCGAGTCTATAGAGCCGTTTGGTCCGGATGATTTTGTCATTGATATCAGCATAACCCCGAATCGTCCCGACTGTCTGAGTGTCCTTGGCATTGCAAGGGAGATCTCGGCTATATACGGACTTCCTTTGATATTCGGCCCGAGTGTTTGTCTGACTGATGGCGCGCCGGGTGCACTTGAGACCTCGGTATCCGTTCCCGTAACTATTGAGGCGGTTGATCGCTGTGCAAGATATGCAGCTTGTGTGCTTGAAGATGTGCGTATCGGTCCATCGCCGGATTGGCTCAAGAGGCGCCTCGAGGCATGCGGGATAAGACCTGTAAACAATGTGGTTGACGCAACAAACTATGTGCTTCTTGAGCTGGGCCAGCCCCTTCACGCCTTTGACCTGGACAGGCTTAGGGGTCCGGCCATAGTTGTGAGGTCGGCAAGGGCCGGAGAGGCGATCAAGACCCTTGACGGAAAGGATAGACCGCTTTCCGCGGGGATGTTGGTCATCGCAGACGAAGAGAGGCCTGTGGCGGTTGCCGGGATCATGGGCGGGGCTGAGACTGAGGTAAGGCCTGAGACGTCCAGGATACTTCTCGAAAGTGCATGGTTTGAGCCCTCTCAGGTGAGACGCACGGCCAAGGCGCTCAAGATATACACCGAGGCCTCCTACAGGTTTGAGCGTGGGACCGACATAGAGGGGGTTATGACTGCGCTGAAGCGGGCGGTCGACCTGATATCGGACCTTGCCTCACCAAGCGGCAGCCCGGTCAAGGCGGGTGGGGTCAGGGACGTCTATCCTCGGCCCTTCGAGGCGCGCGTGATACGGATCAGGCCTGAGCGGGTGAAGCGGCTTCTCGGCGTCGAGATAGAGGCCGAGCACATCGCTGCCATACTTGAATCCTTGGGCTTAGCCAGGATTGACGGCATGAAGGATGTCAGCGCGATGGGGTTTTCGGTCCCTTCGTATCGTCTCGATCTCATCGAGGAGACGGACCTTATCGAAGAGGTCGCAAGGCTTTACGGTTACGACAATATCGAGGCCGAGGTCCCTTGCGCTGGTATCATAGCTTGTTCCCCGGCAACCAGTCCTGAAAAGGATTTAATCGACAAGGCCAAGGAGATATTGGTCTCGCAGGGGATGTGCGAGGCCATCTCCTACAGCTTCATATCCCCAGGCGACATAGAGCGGCTCGGCCTTGAGGGGGGCGATCCGCGCCTGAGACCGGTAAGGCTTCAAAATCCGATCAGTGAAGACCTTTCGGTCATGCGTACCAGCCTCATCCCGTCCCTCCTTGGCGCCGCAGCTAGGAATCAGGCGCGCAGAAATATGGATGTCAAGCTGTTTGAGGCGGGCGCTGTATTTTATCATGGGACAGGTCAAGACGTGCTCTCGCGGCAGGAGCAGAGGGTGGCGGCGGTATGGGTCGGCGCGAGACATTGTCCTTCGTGGGCCTGGGGCAGAGAGCGGGCCGATGTTTTTGACCTCAAGGGTATCATGGAGGAGCTGCTTCGCGGTCTCATGATCAACGGGTGGTCCCTCATCCTGGGGACCCCAGGCGATCCATTTTATCTGGCCGGTGCATCGGCAAGGGTAGTCGATTCAAACGGAGGGCTGCTCGGCACGTTCGGTGAGATATCTCCGAAGGTCCTCGCCGCCTGGGACATAGACGGGCCGTTGTTCGCCTTCGATCTCTCGCTTGAAGCCATGGGCCGCGCCACTTCACCTGGGGTGAGGTTCAAACCTCTCCCGAGGTTTCCTTCAATGGAGAGGGATGTGGCGTTGGTCATGCCCGATCATGTAGTTTTAAAGGATATCCTCGAGTTTGTTCAGGGCAACAGGCCGATGTTCCTCGAGGATATCGAGGTCTTCGACGTCTATACCGGAAGTCCGATCCCTAAGGGTTCAAAGGGCATAGGTCTGCGTTTGAGATACAGGGCTGAAGATCGCACGCTCTCTGAAGAAGAGGTCTCGAGGGTCAACGGTGGGTTTGTCGAGGCGCTTTTAAAGAGATTCGGCGGGGCGTTAAGGGGATAGATGGGTGCGCTTACGAGACGCGACCTGGCGAGACGCATAAGTCAGGAATTCGGTTTTTCGATCCGTGTCAGCCGGAGACTGATAGACAGGCTTTTGTTTGAGATGGGTCTTGCGCTAGGTAACGGCGATCGGTTAAAGATAGCAAGATTCGGCGTCTTTTGTCCTGTTGAAAGGGCCGGGCGGACATGGGTAAATCCCATCGATAGGAGGTTGGTTGAGATACCTCCGAGGCGGGGCGTGACCTTTCGCCCGAGCAGGATATTAAAGGCGATGGTAAATGGAGAAAAAGGGGAAGAAATACTACCGGATTGGGGATGTCAGCAGGTTGACCGGCGTTGATGCACATGTGCTGCGTTACTGGGAGGGGGAGTTTCGGCAGATACGCCCCCACAGGGTGGCGAGACAGAGGCTCTACCGGCCTGAAGATATCGAATTGATCGGTCGTATAAAAGAACTCCTTTATGAAAAGGGCTTCACTATAGCTGGGGCGAAGAAGCAGTTATCAGAAGAGGGAAGGGCTGTTCCGGTGCAGGCCGAGCTCTTTTCGCACGACTGCGGAAAGATGAAATATGAGACCGTCATTTCAGAGATCAGGGCCGGGCTTGTTTTGATAAGGCAGATGCTTGAGGGTTAAAAGGATCGGGTGTGATCAAGGCGGATGTTTATTGCAATGGGTGATATTCTGCTTCAGAGGCTCGATGGGCTCAGAAAGAGGATAGACGAGATAGACAGAGAAATAGTCTCCCTCCTCAAGGAACGTATGGCAATCGCCTGCGAGATCGGCAAAGAGAAGGCCGAGGCCGGTCTGGATGCCTTTGATGTAGGCCGTGAGCAGGCGGTGATGGAGAATATCTTGCAGGGAAACGGCGGTGTCTTTCCGTCCAGCGGCCTCAAGGTGATCTTTAGAGAGATAATCTCGGCCTGCAGAAACGCCCAGATGCCGTTGAAGATAGGTTTTTTGGGGCCTGAGGCCACGTTTACACATATGGCGGCAACCAGGTTCTTCGGTCATGCGCCGTTATTTATTGCCTCTGATACGATAACGGGCGTATTCGAGGAGGTGGAAAGGGAGCGGATTGACTTCGGTGTGGTCCCTGTCGAAAACTCCATCGAGGGTACAGTAGCCCTTACCCTGGACGGATTCTGCGAATTCAAGGTGAAGGTATGCGGTGAGATCTATCTTCCGATATCGCACGACCTCATGAACCAGAGCGGCAGGATCGATCGGATAAAAAAGATACTCTCTCACCCGCATGCGGTTGCCCAGTGCAGAATGTGGCTTCAAAAGAACCTCCCTGCCGTTGCGATCGAGGAGGTGGTAAGCACGGCCCAGGCTGCAAGATGGGCTGCTGTTGACCCATCGGTCGCAGCGATCGCAAGCCCGCTCGCCGCCCAAATATATAATCTCCAGGTCATAGCAAGGCGCATTGAGGACTTTGCCGGCAACACTACCAGATTCCTGGTGCTGGGGCATGGGTGTCCAGGGCCTACAGGCGACGACAAGACATCCCTTCTCTTAGGTCTTGAAGACAGGCCTGGTTCCCTTATGCACCTCCTTGAACCGCTTGCCGTGCGGGGGATAAACCTCACAAAGATACAGTCCAGGCCGGTTAAGAGCGAGCCATGGAGGTATCTCTTTTACGTGGATATCACAGGACACATCAATGACCCGGAGGTCAGGGAAGGGATCGACGCGATGAAGGGCGGGTGTACGTTTCTTGAATGGCTGGGTTCGTATCCGAAGGGGAGGGCCTGATTCAGCCGAAGGAATACCCTGCCGGGCTGTAGAGCCCGGCCGCGAGGGGAGGTTTGTCTGCCGGGCAGGGCAGGCCCGGCGGTTCAGTTCAGTGCCTCGGCGTCTCCTTTATCTTTGGCGCTATGCCTTCCCCGGAGAGTTCCATCACCTTATAGCGCACAAAATCCAGCTGGGTCGGCTCTTTTGTAAGCGAGAGGTATTTGTCGTAGGCCTCAAGCGCCCCATCCCTGTCGCCTGATGCGGCTGATACCCTGGCGAGGTCAAGGGTAGCGATGGCCGAAAAGGCCTTGTTGCGGCCTGCTGCTGCAAATTCCTTTTTTGCCTGCCCAAACATGTGTTTTTCTTCATTTAAATACCCTAAGCCAAGCGAGGAAGCGGCGAACAGGGCACTGTCTTTGGGAAATTGTCCCTTGGCCTTGGAGAATGCCTCTATCGCCTGATCCGTCTTGCCCATGTCTTTATATATACCGGCCAGTATGAGTACAGCCTCCTTAGAGGCCTGGGTATGGCCGTGTTTTTGTACAAGTTCATCGAGCAGTTCGGCCGCCTTTTCATGTGTAGGTTCGGAGATTGCATCTGCCAAGAGGAGCGAGGCCTTGGCCTCTTCACGCCCTTTGTAGGTCGCATAGCCGGCCCAGACGGCCAGGACCAATATCACGGCGCATACACCCACCAGTATCCCGCGGATATACTCCGATGCGAAGTCGATCATCCGGGCGGGGACGATGTCGGTTATCTGATCGAGCCCTGCTGCAGCAAGCGCCTTAACCGCATCGCTGGCCCCGGCACCGTATCCGGCATCTTTCTTTTTCAATCTCAAGCCTCCTTTCAGTCTTACCGTCCCTATTTCTTTTTGCCAAAGAAGTCATCCCAGACAAAGATAAGGGGCGTTGCGTCTTCCCTCGTCACCACGCATTCGGATACAGAACCGATGAAAAGGGTATGATCCCCGGTCTCGAAGGAATTTACCACATTGCATTCCATGTAGGCAAAGGCCTTTGACAAGACCGGGAGGCCGCTGGTGGTAAGCGTGTAATCTATCCCCTGAAATTTGTCGACCGATCTGCCGCTCTTGAAGCCGAAGTGCTTTGAAAGCTCGAGTCCGTCTTCGGCCATGGCGTTTATACAAAACCGCCCAGATTCTTTAATAAGTCCGTAGGTGAAGCGTTGTTCCGCTATGGATACGGCGATGAGCGGCGGTTTAAACGATACCTGGCTTGCCCATGCCGCAGTCATGCCGTTTATCCTGTCTCCGGCCTTTGCTGTCACTACATATACGCCGGTGGGCAATGTCTTTGATATACATTCCTGCATGGTTGCCTCCTTCATTTTGGATTTTATCAGAAAATCAGGGATCGAGCCTTTAATATACGTTTCAGAAGGGACGTCTTCGGTTCAAAGCCTTTGCGCCACCTTATGAATCGGGCCGGGTTGCCTGCCACTATTGAAAACGGGTCAACATCTTTGGTGATGACCGCACCTGCGCCGACCACAGCACCTTCGCCGATGTTTCTACCCTGAAGTATGCATGCACCTGCCCCAATCCATGCCCCGTCGCCGATATGGATCGCGCCGTAGGTAAGACCGTGGTCTATGACAGCCTGAGGCGGGCCGTCGATCACATGGCCGGCACTCAAGAGCTTGGCCCCAGGGCCTATCAAGACCTTATCTCCGATATAGAGCCCGCCTTCGCCTGAAAGATAGGCGCCGGTATTTATCCATACCTGGTTCCCTATCTTTATGTCGGCATTCAGGTTCAACAGGAGGTCACCGGTTACCAGGCGCACATATTCAAAGATCACCGAGCCTTCGCCGATCGATATGCCGCGGCCCTGGGTGGTACCTAGACGATAGCATGTAACGGTTTCGGCCCATCTTACATCCTTCCCGATGTAGTCTATGCCCGGAGGCGGCGTATCTTTGTTCCAGACATCAGGGAGGCCGGTCAAGTCCCTTCAATCCCCCTCTTTTGATTTTGAGGTCTTTCTGCCACACCTTCTCCTTTCCATCTTTATAGTGATCACAACAGGAGAAAGGGGGACCATTCAGTTTCAATGCCCTATAAGCGGCCCATAGTCTATGCCGAGTGTCGAGCCAGCTGAATTCACGAATATCAGATCAGGCTCGCCGTCGCCGTCGAGGTCATAAAATTGGAGATCAAGCGGGAGGCTTCCGGCAGGCAGCGGGCCGCTGTTCAGCCACGTCCCGTCGTCCTTCGGGCTGACGACAAACACCTTCCCTTCCTCGCCAAGGCCTATCAACGCAGGCCTCCCATCGGCTGCATCCATGACGCCTATGCCGCTGTAGCCCCACACGGGGGCAGGTATGACAGCGGTGTGTGTGACATTGCCCTTGCCGTCGCCATAGACAACCAGCGCCCCCTTGCCTGTCTCAAGCGGCGCAATGGCCGCCACCTCGCCCTTTTCATTCAGCCTGACCATCGAGAGGCTCCTCGGCGACCATCTGGCAAGGCCGTTTAGCTTGGCCTTGTACAGAAGACGCCTTTCAAATCGGCGTCCTCCTTTGTTGACAGCCACCCACAGGGTATCATTTTCATTGATGGCCCAGAAGATATCCGGTCTGCCGTCGCCGTTCCAGTCGCCAAGACTTACATAGGTCGGGTTCCTGCCGCCTGCGTCTATCTGCTGGATATCGAATTTGAATTCCCCTTTACCCCCTTTGTTCCAGAGGATAAATATCTTGTCACCGGAATAAGGGGCAAGGACTATATCCGGTCTGCCGTCGCCGTCGAGGTCGGCTACCGCTATACCTACGGGGTCGCACGGCACAGGGAAACTTGCCTCTTTTTTGAAGGATGAGCCCATATTCTTCCAAAATTGGACCTCGTGCAGCCCCTCGCATGCGATGATTAGGTCAGGGTGCCCGTCTCCATCCCAGTCATAGGCGACAGGGATCCCGGGGTGATATCCAACCTCCGCTTCTCCATACACAGGCCCTGTATCGAAACGCCTTCCGGGTCTGCCCCAGTAGATGCGGAGATCTCCAGGGGCATGCGAAACCACCGCTATGTCCTTGATCCCGTCGCCATTGAAGTCGGCAACTGCTACCCCGTATGGGTCTTTTCCGGTCGTGAGTTCTATATGGTCTATATGAGAAGATGCCGGGCCCTGTGCCGCCTTCAGGCCAGTTCTTTCTTTGTAGCTTCCTACTGTTGAGCAACTGGTTATTGTAAAGATAGACATGACAAAGACGAAGATGATGCGGCAAAGGCCTCGCGGACCTTGCAAATGGCTGTAGATATATCTTGAAGACATTGCATCGCCTCCGTGGATCTTCAGCGGTCTGCCGAAGTGATATCTTGCGACTTGTCAGGGATTGAAACGGCTGTAGAATAATTGACAGGCGGTCGGGTGTCAACCGCCTTGGACCTATGCCCTGCCCAGGAGCAGGGTCGCGGAGACCAATGGTCGCGCTATCCGCGCCTTGCCTTGCATCTAATCCCTTGTAATGCTATTATATTTTAAACTGTTTTTATTTTTTAGTACAATATCAAGAGATACCTATTAAACTGTCGGCTTGGGCTGGGCCACGATAGCAAAGCTGGAGCTCGTTGCTGAAGTATGGAGTGGTTAACCGGTGAACCAGCTTTTATGTGTGAAAGGGGGCGGCGCCATGAGTGATGTACTTATAAAAGATAATGAGCAACCTGCCAAATCCGAGTCCGAGCCGTGTTATATGATCCGCACTATTGATGATCTGTATGAGCTCATTCGTACGAACGAGAAGTGGCGGGAGGCCTTGCGCAGGGAACTCTTGAGCCCTGCACTTTTGCGGTTGCCCGAAGACTTTTCTCGCTTCCGCGAAGAGGAGTTCAAGCCGCTTGCAACCGAGTTCCATCGCTTCCGCGAAGAGGAGTTCAAGCCGCTTGCAACCGAGTTCCATCGCTTCCGCGAAGAGGAGTTCAAGCCGCTTGTCAAAAAGGTCGATGTCATTGAGCAGGATGTAGCTATTCTCAAACAGAATGTAGCAAGGCTCAACATCGATGTTGCAGATCTGCAGGGCAGTGATCTGGAACGCCGTGTCCGAGAAAAGGCCCCTGCCTATCTCGGCAAGATCATTCGCCGGTGCCGCACCCTTACACACGACAAGTTGGCGGAATTGCTTGACGACGCCGTTGATGCCCATAAGATTACCGCAGAGATGCGCGCCGATGCCGTTTTGGCGGATGTCGTGGTCATCGGCCGACTGTTCGAAGGCATGCAGCGAGATGTCGTGTTGGCAGTGGAGGTCTCCAAGGTGGTGGATGTTGAAGATGTCAGGCGTGCAGGCCGCAGGGCTGCGATTATTGGCAAGGCCATGGGGGTCGATGGGATTGGGGTGGCCTTTGGCAAGAGCTGTACGGAAGGCGCCAGAGCGGCTGCCGACGAGCAAAAGGATGTTGTGCTTATCTGTCAGGGATGAATGTAACACATGCCTTATATCTTCCCCCAGGAGGGGTTCCTTGCTAATTCGTCAGGAAGCCTTGCATTATCTGGCTCCATAATGGTGTCCCCTCATGAAAATTAATAATGTTCATTATCTATAAGACTCTTTGTCCCTCTCCCCCTCTTGGAGAGGGACAGGTGGAATGCCCTCAGCGCATCCTTGTATTGTGAACGTGTTGTTGCTTTACTCGGGTTTGACCGAGAGAGAAGACCGGACGCCGTGCGCATCCTTGAGCTGAAAGCTCGCCGCGTAGATAATGCGCCGGTCTTCCCCTTCTTTTTGCGAGAAATCGGACAGTATCTTTGGCCCGGCATAGCCGGAAGCCCGCATTTACAAGGTTGATTGCGCGAGGGATTATTATGAGACACACACTTGGAATCGATGTGGCAAAAGCCAAACTGGATTGCGCCCTGCGTCTTCCAGAGGGCAAGTTTCGTAGCAGGATCGTTGACAACACCGTCCAGGGTTTTGAGGCCCTTACAGCCTGGCTGACCAAGCATGATGTTTCTGACCTTCATGTCTGCATGGAGGCGACCGGAACATATTGGGAGGCCGTGGCCGAGCACCTCTCCGATACAGACTTCACGGTCAGTGTCGTTAACCCGGCAAGAATCAAGGCGTTCGGCGCCGCCTCCGGGGTACGCACCAAGACCGACCGTGTGGATGCCAGACTGATCGCCGAGTATTGCGTGACTCACCATCCGGAGCCATGGCAGGCGCCCTCTGCGGCCATCAGGGAACTCAGGGCATTGGTGGCCAGGCGTCAGGCGCTGGACGCCATGTGCACACAGGAGAAAAATCGTCTACTGGTGGCCCGCGAAGCAGTACGCAAAGATATTGAGGGGCATCTTGAGTATCTGAAAAGCCATCATTGAGATTGAGGACTCTATCCGCAAAAAGATCGACAATGATCCCGACCTTAAGGAACAGCGTGAGATTCTCGACAGCATTCCCGGTCTGGGCGAGAAAACCATTCCTGTGCTGCTGTCGTACTACGGTGGGCCGCCTCGGTTCGAAAATGCCAGACAGGCTGCCGCCTTCGCCGGACTCGATCCGCGTCAACATGAGTCAGGAAGCAGCGTCCGTGGCAAACCTCGCCTGTCCAAGATGGGGCATACGCTTTTGCGTAAGGCGCTCTATATGCCTGCCATGGTCGCCATCACCAAGACCGCATGGGGACGTGCGTTCAGAGATCGCCTGGCCTCGGCAGGAAAGACGCCCATGGTCATTATTGGCGCCATGATGCGCAAACTGATCCATGTTGCCTTTGGCATCCTCAAGTCTGGTAAGCCGTTCGATCCGGCCCTCCATGGCGTTTAACTGGCGCCATGTTTCCATCTATAAGCCTCGAAGCCCAAGCACTACGGCTCAAAAATAGGATAAATCTTTGACTCAACCAACGGTATTATATTACATCATGGCACTTGACATGGATAACAGTATCTGCGCCGGCTGGCTATAGACAAAAATCATTGGATTTTTGGGCGCCCATATAGTCTAGCCTATAACCTCTCTATACATCGCCATCAAATTGTCGTTCCATGGGCCGCTTCCGGCGTTCTGTAGATAATAATCACTTACGTTTGGATTTGTTATCTGTTGCGTGGCTGATGAATAGAACGGCGTTTCATAACCTGACGGCGGGGTCAGATCTTCCAGGGGAAAATATTTTTGGTATGCGGCGGCAAATCTTGCATAGTCATCGGTATTGTATGCCGAACCGGGTTTTATGCCCGCATCGATTGCGGCATCGATCGCCGCATCGACATCCATCGGATAATTGCTGTGGCCGCCAAGCAAAACCGCGTCAAATTCTTTCCGGCTGTTTGAAGCATTTAATTGATCCAGCAGCGCCTGTTTGGCGGCGTCGTCCAGGTTCGAATTCAGGATGTGTTCCCTCGTGTTGCCGTATCCGCCGAAGAGCGATGGATCGTTGTTGATGTTGCCTGCGGCCCCTGGCTGTTGATAGAGGTCAGAGGATGCAGATGCAGACGAAGAAGAGGTCTGTGCAGAAGGTGTTGAGATGGTTTTCATGATGTCGGCAAAGGCTGTTGCTTTTTTTTCTCCGTTAGGGATATAGGTGGTAGCGACTGCCGGTTTATTGATTAGACCCTGCAACGTAGTGCTTGCAATACTCATATCAACCTCCGTTAGCTTTTAAATTTTCAGTTCGGCCTTTCATCGGTCTGTTTGCATTGAATTAAAAGCAATTTCAATGCCAAGATTTGAGAGACCGCGACCCTGGGTGTTTAAAGGCCTGCTATTGACATCTTTGGGATATTGCAGGCAGGTTGCCGGTGTCTATGCGGAAAACAGGCTGCAATCTTTGCCTGCTTCACATATACAAACTTTTCGCCCCATACCCCCTCACTCCAGCCCCCTTCCGCAAGGAGAGTAGGGAAATTCGAGTTCCGGGTCCCGCAAGGAGGGGGGATTCAGAGTCAAATTGCGGTCACCATCTTCAAGAAGCATAGAGATTGCCTCCCAGTTTTCCCCATTCCGCAAGCGGCCAGTTCGTGGAAACGCAGCTTATAGGTCATCCAAGCTGACCTAGACAAACGGACCGTTTTCGCGTTCACGAACCAGATTGGCATCCTCCAGGTCTTCTATGTAGGCCATAGGCCACTCATAGTGGGATACCGGTAGGCCTCTGGCCGGTTGTGGTTCAAGATGGCGATAGGCGTTCGCCGGCCTGTTTGAAAACGCCCGCGAGTTGCGGTTTAATTCAGTGACGCTGACGGTTATATCGGCAAAGATTGTATCCATGATATCGCCCTGACATAGGCGGCCTATCGATGGTCTTGCCAGCAGCCTGGGCCTTGTTCGCCATCTCAAAGAGCTTGGCAACGGTTGCGGTCTCGTACCCTGCCCTGTTTAGCATGGATGCAGTCCTGTTCTGGATGTTAAAGACCTGCTGCCTCAGCCACTCAGGGCTCTCCGCATGACACTGGACGCAGGCCTTGAGATCGTTCTTAAGCGGGCTCATCTTTACGCCCCTCCTTTTCCCCTTTAAAAATTAAGACTGATGATCTCGTAAAAAGTCATTATATGAGATGGCTAAGCAAAAATCGTAAATGCAAGGCGCGCAGATCCTGAGGAATGAGGCGTATTTTCTTGTACGTCGCGGTGACGAAGGATGCAGCGCAACACGGCAGTCGGCGACTTCTTGCGACGCCATCAAATTTTTTTAAATTCTTCTCTAATTATCCATATAGATAGCAAAAAAGAGGTAACTGTGGTTAAGTATATAAAAAGGGGATTAAAGATGTTTACAATCACGCTACAAAAGAACTAGGGCAAACAGGTCTATTGCCGAGAAATGGATTCGGATGTTCAGGCGGTTTCAGAAGAGATAATGTGATATTCGGGCGATAAAGACAGAGACGAAAAGGATGAAAAACACTGACTCCACCATAAACTCAAGCCTCATATTCTCCCTGACCCTCTCCCCGTAAAAGAGACTTGAAAGATAAAAAAACCACACACCTGCCGGCAGAAAGACAAACAGCGGGCACGGAAAGAGAGCGGGCACGGAAAGAGAGATGCTGGCCAAGGCAAGGATGACCGCGCCTGTGCGGATAAGCCGCAAGGCGCATCCCTCGCCGATGGCTATCACCAGGCTTTCCTTCCCAACTATCCTGTCCCCCTGGACATCCAAAAGCTCCATAAGGACTGTCCTCAAATAAACAAGGGTGCCGGACAAGACGAACCAGACCAAACGGCATGGATCAAGAGGCTGCTCCAAACCAGGGACGAGCACGGCGACCGCAGCCCATGCGATAGAGACAAAGATGGCCTTGGAACCGGGCAGATCTTTTAACGATATCCTTTTCCTACCAGCAGGTATGACAGGCGCGGCATAAAAAGCGCCTAAGGCAGTAAGTACAAGAAGGAGCATGAAAGGTCCTGATCCGAGACCAAACGCCATAAAGAGGCTCAGAAGTAAGGCAAGGACAGAGGCGCCGAAGAAAAAAACCTTATGTTTTATCAGAAACCTGACACGAAGTGGATCATTGTACGCCCCTGCCTCACGATCTATAAGTCTGTTCAAGGTATGCATGGCAAAGATATAAAGGCATGAGATAGGGGCGGCAGGGATCAAAGGGAAACCCTGGACCATGGCCGAGGCCGCAGCAAGCGCCCCTCCGGCCATGGCTGTAAGGAGTGTACTTTCGTGCAAAAACCTCATTAAACCGTAAGCGGCACGCCGGGACGCCGGCTCGAATGCGCCTGGCATGGCCTCTACTTCCCTCGCCACCCTATTTATAATCCAATTCGGCGTCGAGGCACCGGCGGTTATGCCGACGGCCCTGAAATTGCTGATCACGGCCTTGTCCAGGTCTTCCTCTGTCTCGACCGCCATAGCGACCTTGCCACACTCCTTTACAATGCCGGCAAGGCGCTTGGTATTTGCACTCTCCTTGCCACCAGCCACGATCACCGCATCCACCAGCCCTGCAAGCCGCCTTGCCTCATCCTGGCGCCTGCGTGTGGCGTCACATATGGTGTTTAAGACCCTGCCGCCTGGATACCTTTCGAGGATAAGCCTCGACCACTCGTGAAAACGTTCCTCATCTTGGGTAGTCTGGGCGAGGATGACATATCGCCCGATCTCAGCAGGCAGGGCGTTAATATCGTCTTCACTGCTTATAAGCATGCCGCCCTCACCGGCATAACCCATTATGCCAGCCACCTCTGGATGACCTTTATCACCGATGAGTAAGCACTTAAATCCCTTTTTTGCATAGTAGCGTGCAAGCATCTGTACCTTCACGACCCTTGGACAGGTAGCATCTACCACATTGAACCCGGCCCTTACCAGCGCCTCCTTCTGATCTGGAGGGGCGCCGTGCGCCCTTATGATCACCACGCCCTCGCCACTGGCCGGCACGTCTCTCAAGACCTTGACACCTCTTGCCTCAAGAAGCGCCAGGACAGATGGGTTATGAATAAGCGGACCGAAGGTATAAACCTGGCCCTTGGACTCTCTTGAGGTAAAAAGGGCCATATCCACCGCCCTTTTTACTCCCAGACAAAAACCTGCGATGCGCGCAAGATAGACCTTCATTGTTTTTGACACCGGGCCTCTACATGGCTACTGCCGACAGGTCCCCGACCCTCAGAAACAGGTTTGATATCTGCCACAGGATGGAAAGACGGTTGGTTCTTATCCGGGGTTCTTCAACCATGACCATCACATGGTCAAAAAAATTGTCTATCAGTGGCTTGAGGGATAAAAGTCTTATGAGGGCATCTTCATAGGAACCATCGCGCAGAAGGGCCAAAACATCGTCCTTTAACGACATATAGGCGTCAAAAAGGGCCTTCTCTTCCGGCGCCTCAAACAACGTCTGATCGACATCACCGCCTTCAAAGCCCTTAAGTATATTCATCACGCGCTTGAAGGCGATACTCAACGGCTCAAACTCAGGTCTTACACGCACTGCAGCCAGGGCCTTTATACGCCGAACGCAATCAACAACATCGTCAAAACCAACCCTAATCGCCGCCTCTACGATGCCGAGATCATAGCCCCTGGATGTCATATTGTTCACCATGCGGCCTCTGAAAAACTCCAATATCCCGCCGGCCGCCTCCTGCATTGACCGCGCCTTGCCCTTGATGTCGCGCAAGACCCCCTTGATGCCTTGATCAATTAGTCCTGCGAGAGAAAATCTTATGTCGGACGCCTCCAATATATGAAGCACGCCCAAGGCCTGTCTTCTGAGGCCGAAGGGATCCTGCGTACCAGACGGCTGAAGTCCTATGAGGAACATACCGCAGATGGTGTCTATCTTGTCGGCGATGCTCAGGATCGAACCTGTCATACTACTTGGGAGCGTCCCACCAGCCCTTATCGGCATATAATGTTCATGAATGGCCGTGGCAACCTCGTCGCATTCACCCGATCTTAAGGCATACTCCCTGCCCATCACGCCCTGAAGGTCTGGAAATTCACCTACCATGCCGGTAAGAAGATCTGCCTTTGAGAGATAGGCCGCCCGTTCGACCAGCGCCACCTTCTCAGGCGCGATCCCCCTGGCGAGATATAGGGCAAGGGACTTCACGCGCTCCGTCTTATCTAGCATGGTACCGAGGTACTGATTGAACACGATCCCGGAAAGTGCGTCCACGCGTTCATGAAGCGGGATCTTCATGTCCTCCTCGAAAAAAAAGGCCGCATCGGCAAGACGTGCACGTAAGACACGTTCATGGCCCTTCCTTATAATTGAATCGTCTGCCGGCCTGATATTGTTTATGGCCACAAAATTCGGCCTGAGCGCGCCGTCTCCATCAACTACGGCAAAGTATTTCTGATGCTCCTTCATGACGGTGATCAATACCTCACGCGGCAACCCCAGAAAACGCCCATCAAAGGAACCGCATACGGCACTTGGATATTCCGTAAGATTCGTATTTAGTTCGATAAGATCGTCATCCTGCAATATCGAACCGCCAGAACCAGCGACAGCCTGCATCACCCCCTTAAGAAGCATATCCCTCCTTTCGCCCATATCAACGATCACGAACCGCCTGCGAAGGGCCTCTATATAACTAGCCAGATCCGCCCTGACCTCAAAAGGCCCAGGGGCCATAAAGCGATGTCCCATGCTCATCTTCCCGCTCTCTATCCCCGCGATCTCAAACGGGATGACTTCGTCTCCAAAGAGCGCTACGACCCAACGGATAGGCCTTGCAAAACGGAAAGACGATGCACCCCACTTCATGGTCCTTGGGAAGCGTATCTTTGCCGCAAGCAATGGCAAAAAGGAGGCCAAGACATCCCTTGTCTCTCTACCTTTAATGACCTTGTGTAACACCAAGCACGGCCCTTTGCCCGTGTCTTTTATCCGTACAGCCTCTGGGCCGGCCCCCTGCGCCCTTAGAAATCCCTCGCCGGCCTTTGTAAGCGCACCATCTGGGGCAAGGGCGATCTTGGCAGGAGGTCCTGTAATATCCTCTTCCCTGTCAGGCTGGCAGCTGATCAATTCACTTACAAACAGGGCCAGGCGCCTAGGGGTTCCCATGGCCTTAAGCCCCTTATAAGAAAGTCCTGCTCCCTTAAGACCTTCCTCTGCAAACTTCTCTATATCCGCCAAGGCCACAGGGATGAACGCAGCCGGCATCTCCTCGACACCTATTTCAAAAAGCAGATTCTCGGTCTTCACATCTCACCGTCCTTCAACCGTCTGTCCAGGCTCAAGATATATCCCTCGGCAACCTTCTTCGCTATTCTCCTCACACGACCGATATATGCCGTTCTCTCGGCCACGCTTATTGCCCCGCGCGCGTCAAGGATATTGAAATTGTGAGAACATTTGAGGCACTGATCATAGGCAGGCAATACAAGACCGCGCTCAAGGAGATTGATAGCCTCCTTCTCATGCAGATCAAAGAGCTGCTTCAATACCTCTATAGATGCGGATTCGAAGTTATACCGGGAAAACTCCACCTCATCCCTGTAATGTACAAATCCATAAGTAACGTCGTCATTCCACTTTAAGTCATAGACATTATCGACGCCTTGGAGATACATGGCAATTCGCTCAAGGCCGTATGTGATCTCGACCGGCACGATACCCACGTCGATGCCGCCGACCTGCTGGAAATACGTAAATTGGGTGATTTCCATACCGTCCAGCCAGACCTCCCAGCCCAGCCCCCAGGCCCCAAGCGTCGGTGACTCCCAATCGTCTTCTACAAATCTGACATCGTGCCTGGCAAGATCGAGACCAAAGGCCCTGAGGCTGTCGAGATACATATCCTGGACATCGTCAGGTGAAGGCTTGAGTATCACCTGATATTGATAATAGTGCTGGAGCCGGTTTGGATTTTCACCATAACGGCCGTCAGTAGGCCTCCTTGAAGGCTGGACATATGCCGCCCGCCATCTATCGAGGCCAAGAGATCTTATAAAGGTAGCAGGATGAAATGTCCCGGCCCCGACCTCGACGTCATAAGGCTGGAGCACAAGACAGCCCCTGGAGCCCCAGTAGTTGTTGAGTTTAAAAATAAGTTCTTGAAAATTCATGATAAATCAGCTTTCTCACACATAGACTAAAAAATCGCAGCGGGGACCTTCAGCTACATGCGAAAGACCACGTAAGACCCCTGACTGACAGACACGCGACAGATCCTCGACTGCGGCTATTGCCAAGCTGATATAGCATAAGCGACATAAAAATTCCAGGGTTTATGGTCTGTTGCAGCAAGAAGAATCAGACGGTCTCGCCGTCGGAAACAACCTTGGACGGCCACTGCTCGGCCTTTATCCCTGGCGAAATCACGCAATCTGTCCCGATTACAGAACCGGCTGGGACCTCAGCCCATTTGCCGATAAGCGTAAGGCCGCCATTCATGGGCCCGGCGCATATACGATTCGAGGCAATTGTGCTTCCTGCACCTATCCTGGCCTCTTCTCCTATAATGGCCTTTTTATCGCACACGACATGCCTGACGACTGCCCCCTTCAATATGACTGTATCGTGCATGACAACCGACTGAGCGACATAGGCACCCTTCTCCACCACAACCCCAGGGGACAGGATGGAGTCTTCTACCTTACCTTTAATCACGCATCCTGGGGCGACGGAAGAATTTTTCAGGTCTGCACCGGTAAGTATGCGTATAGGCGGGCGGTCATAGCCCAGACCCTCCGCCTCGAGATTCGTGACGACCCCCCACGACTCCGGATCAAGACCACTTTGATGATCCAATAGGTCCATGTTTGCATCCCAAAGGGCCTGGACGGTCCCTACGTCGCGCCAATAACCTTCGAATGGATAACAAAACAGGACCCCGTCCCTCAAGGCATTTGGAATGATGTGGTGGCCAAAGTCCTCTTCTTTTGTGGCCCTCAGGGCGGTCAAGAGATATTCAACATCAAATACATAGATGCCCATAGATGCCAGGTTCGAACGGGCCTTCTTCGGCTTTTCCTCCCACTCTGTTATGCGGCCGTCACTCCCTACGATACCTATGCCGAACTGATGGGTCAACTCCCACGGGACCGTCATCATGGCTACGGTCACCTTTGCACCGAGCCTCCTATGATGTCCGACCATCGCCCTATAGTCCATATAATAGACGTGATCACCAGAGAGGATGAGGACGTCCCGTGATGGACTTGACTCTATAAAGTCCATATTCTGCCGCACTGCATCAGCCGTACCCTTGTACCAGTCGGAGTCTTTTCCCCCCGTCCTCGGCGGAAGGATCTCTATCCTACGGGTCCTGCCGGTAAAATCCCAGGCGGCACCGGTCCCTATATGACGCATGAGGGAAAGCGGCTTGTACTGTGTAAGCACCGCCACCCTTGCAAGGCCAGAGTTCATGCAGTTTGAAAGGGCAAAATCAATTATCCTATAGATGCCGCCGAACGGCACGGCTGGCTTGGCCCTGTGACTCACAAGGACATTCAGGCGACTGCCCACTCCGCCAGCCAGGACCATTGCAAGGGTATCCCTCATATCTATCAATTACCCAATCCCTGAAGGGATTTCAGGCCCGAAGTCATAAAAATGGCGGAAGCGCATGGGAATCGAACCCACCCACGGGGCTCCTCACCCCGTGCACCGGATTTGAAGTCCGGGAGGGCCACCAGCACCCTTTCCGCTTCCAAGCTCTCTGTACGGTCTTTAAAGGGCATTGTCAAGACCACGCGGCTACATGTTTTCATTACACCTACCAATCTCAAAATTTTTAGGTAAAATATAGATACACCAAAGATTGAGATCTCTACAACCCATGAGATAAAGACGAGACACAATGAAGATAGCATACAAAGGCAGCCTCCAGAGGACGATGATTATCTATTTTCTGCTGATAGGCTTTGCTTCCTCCATTATCGGGGCGGAGTTTATCTACGATGTGCACAGAAAAGAACTCCGTTATGAGCTGATGCAGAACTTCTCGAAATTGTCCGATCATCAAATAAAACCCGACGAGGCCTTCAAACCGATTCAAAAAATCGCACAAAAGGCCGTTCTCATGGTCGTCCTCCTGCTTGTCGTGGTCCTTATCCTGCTTATGATGTTCATCAAGAACATAACCGAACCGTTGCAGCATATGATAGAGGTATCAAAACTGATCGGGGGCGGCGATCTCAGTCATACGATCACCGTGACCGCTAAAAATGAGCTCGCCGAGATGGGAGAGGTTATAAATAAATTAACAAGCGACCTCCAGGAGATCATATTGCTCTCCAAGGGTGTCGGGACCACAGCCGATCAATTTCTGAAAAGGGTCTCGGCGGCGCTCGGGGCCGGGGAGATCAGCCATGACCGGATGGTGCAGCTGCGACATGAGATGAAGCTCCTAGGCTCCAAAACAAAACTCCTGGACGACATCGTCATGAATTTCAAATTCTATGGAATCGGCGACCGGAGAGCTGGCTAACAAATGATTCCTTATTGGTCGGCGCTCCCGACAGGCATATGTATTGCGACGATCGTCATGCTTGTGGGCTTCGGCGGCGGGGTGCTGTGGATGCCGTTTCTGCTGGTCGTGATGCATGCGGCGCCGGACACCGCAATAATCACCTCCCTCCTGATACAGACAGCAGGAACCGGCTCAGGGAGCATCGCATTCATCAGACAAAAGAAGACAGACAACCGCCTGGCCTTGGTCATGTTTTGCATCGCGGTGCCCGGCATACTTTTCGGGGCCCTTCTTGCCCATTATATCATATTGTCCCATATAGAAATGATCATTGGGCTCATATCGCTGGCGACCGCACTGCTTTTTGTAACATCGAATTGCAAATATACAGATGAAGGCGTTGAAAGGGTGGAGTTGAAAAAGGCATTTAAACACCTCTGGATCCCGGTGGTCATGTCCATAGCCACAGGGATGCTCACCCTCAACGTCGCCGAATGGCTCGTACCATCAATGCGGGAAAAGATGGGCCTGAAGGTATCGAATGCCATCGCAACGTGCGTCCTCCTGACATGCGGGGAATGCATCGTAGGGATGCTCATACATGGAAAATTGGGGGCGAGACCGGACCTCGGCATAGCATCATGGGCGATACCGGGTGTCATAATAGGCGGGCAGATCGGGCCGCTGCTGGCAAAACAGATAGACGAAAGGATGCTGAAGGAGATATTCATCTTCTTTCTCACGCTCATAGGTATCCATCTCGTATACAGCTCCTATCCGATTTAAGCAGGCCTTTTGAAATGCCCAGGCGTTATATCGAGGTCGTAAATGCATCGGAACACAACCTAAAAGGGATTAACGTCTCCATACCCATAGACGAGATCACTGTAATAACCGGACCTTCAGGCTCGGGCAAATCCACGCTTGCCCTGGATGTACTCTTTGCAGAGGGGCAACGCCGCTACATCGAATCCCTTGGGATCGAGGCTAAACTTGACGTCAATCTGTGGGAAAGGCCGCATGTGGAGGAAATACGAAACCTTCCGCCACCCCTCGCCTTTGAACAAAAACCTATAAGGGCCCATCCGGCCTCCACAGTAGCGACAGCCTCAGGTATATCACACCTCTTGAAGCTTTTGTTTGTAAATTCAGGCTCGGTTTACTGCCCGGTCTGTGGCGACGAGATACGGGCCTGCTCTCCTCAGGAAATGGCAAAAGCCGTCATCGGCCTCGGTAATGGTGCAAAGGTGAACATACTAGCCTCGATAGACATGGGTCAAAATGCGGAGCTAAATGAGGTAGTGAACCAATTAAGGCGTGAAGGACTTGCAAGGTTCAAGGTGGACGGTGCATACATAACCGCGGATGACACCTTGCCTGGCCATACTCAACCCAAAGAACTCTGCGCAGTAATAGACAGGATAATTATAAAAGACGGGATCTTCTCGCGCCTTACCGACTCCTTGACCATAGGGCTCAAATATGGCAAAGGCCGTGTGATAATTGAGGCCCTACAAGATGACTCCCCTGTACGTACATTCAAATTCAGCGAAGAGGCGACCTGCGCGAGGTGTAACATAAGCCTCCCCATGATCACCAGAAAGGTATTTTCGACACGGCATCCGGACGGCATGTGCAATAGGTGCAGAGGGCATGGCGTATCGGATAAAGGAGAGACATGCCGAGAGTGCGAAGGTACCGGGCTCGGCCGCCTTGCTTTAAATATTCGGATAAAGAACTGGCGCTATCCGGATACGATTAAATGGCTTATCGAAGAGGCACTGACACACCTAAAAGCCATCAAAGATGATACATCCGGCCTCAGGAATCCAGAGGCTGCGAAACGGCTCTGCGATGCAATCATATCGCGCATCAAACCCATGATAGACATGGGCATTCAGTACCTCCCACTAAACCGCTCCATTGGCACGCTTTCTGGTGGAGAGGTACAGAGACTCAAGATCTCCACTCAGCTCGGGCTAGATCTGACAGGCATCCTCTACATACTTGACGAACCCATGGCCGGACTCCATCCAAGGGAACAAGATGGATTGTGGAGAAACCTCGAGCGTCTCAAGGCCAAGGGAAACACCATAGTCATGGTGGAACACGACATAGATACCATAAGACGGGCGGGCTGGCTTGTCGAACTTGGACCAGGAGCGGGCGAGCTTGGCGGAAGGCTCATATATCAGGGCCAACCCGACAAGATTAAAGGATGTGCGGCCTCAAATACGGCGAGGTATCTTGACGCCGGCGTCTGTTACCGCAGGGCAAAAAGACACATACCGCACGGGGTTATCACCATCAGAGATGCAAAGGAAAACAATTTGAAAGACATAACATGCACCATACCGCTAGGCGTTTTGGCCTGCATAACTGGTGTCTCAGGCTCGGGCAAGAGTACGCTTATGGAGATACTGTACCGTGGCATCAGGACATACCGAACCAGCCGGGAAGATACACAATGGGCCATCGAGATCGCCCTGCTGGGCCTCAAATCCAAAGGTCCGAATGCAGTCATCGTTGAGCAGTCCTGTCTCGCAAAGACAAGGTTCTCAATGCCTGCGACATATATGGGCATATTCCCGCACATCAGGATGCTCTTCGCAAATACCCCGGAGGCCAGGGCCAGGGGATATTCAAGCGGATATTTCAGCCTCATGCACAAGGGCGGCAGATGCGAACAATGCCAAGGCAAGGGCGTCGTATCTATAGATCTCGGATATCTCGCACCATTTAACCCGGTTTGCGACGTATGCGAAGGCACTCGGTACAATCAAGATGCCCTCAGCATAAGATATAGGGGTCTTAACATATCGGAGGTGCTCGGGCTCAGCATAACCGAGGCGGCCCAATTTTTTTCCAGGATACCCGATATAAGGCGAACACTCCAGGTCCTTGAAAGGATCGGCCTCGGTTATCTCAGGCTCGGCCAACCCCTTTCCAACATCTCAGGCGGAGAGGCCCAGCGCCTGAAACTGGCAAGGGAGCTGTCCTCGGCATCAAGAAACCGTGTGCCGACAATCTATCTTATGGACGAACCGTCGAGAGGGCTCCACCCCAGCGATCTCGAAAACCTGATCGGCATAATAGACGAACTGATAGACCAAGGAAACTCGTTCATAGCCATCGAGCACAAGATAGAAATACTTGCGGTTTCAGACTGGATAGTAGAACTTGGGCCTGAAGGCGGGCCTGAAGGCGGGCGCATAACAGCTGAAGGGACGCCAGCGGACATCATAAGGACCGATGGCTCTTCAACAGCTCCTTATTTTATAAAATACAACAAAAAAGGCCTGGGATAAGCCCAGGCCTTTAAGATCCATCTTTCTTCGGTTCTTTTAACCCTTATGAAAGCCCGAATATCTTCATAAGCTGCGGGAGAAGCGGGTTTGCATAGAGTGCGATGAGTGCAATAACGAGTGCATAGATTGTCAGAGATTCAATAAGGGCAAGGCCGATGAACATCGTAACCGTGAGCTTGCCAGCCAGCTCTGGATTGCGGGCCGTGCCCTCGAGGCAACCCCTTGCGCAGTGTCCCATGCCTACACCACAACCAGATGCGGCTATACCCACTGCAAGACCGGCGGCCAAAAGCGAGGCTGCCATAAGCATCCCGATGTGACCGCCCTTCTCCACGTCACCATCCGCTGCCAGTGCAAGACCAGCGCATACAAGTACCATCACTACAGACAACACCGAAACCAAAGAGATCTTTTTCACGTCTTTCCCTCCTTTTTAGGAATATATTTATTGGCCTTCTTTAAAATTTCTTAAATATCGACGAGATAAAACATGAAAATTAATGCCCCTCCGCCATGGCCTCCACTGAATAGACTATGGAGAGCATCATGAATATAAAGGCCTGGATAAGGCAAACCAGGACGCCCAGGAACATGATTGGGAGCGGCGCAAGATAAGGACCCGCCAGCATGAAGAGTAGCCCAAGGAGTATCTCCTTTGAGACCATATTGCCGAAAAGTCGGATGGAGAGCGAAAGTATGCGCCCTATGTGGCTAAATATCTCTATTGGAAACATAACAGGCGCCATTGCCGGCACAGGCCCCATAAAGTGCTTGAGGTACCTGATGCCGTGGAACCTGAATCCAAGGGCATGGTAAGTGAAAATGGAAATAATCGTACAGCCCAGCGTAACATTGAGATTTGCCGTCGGAGACATAAACCCGGGGATGAGACCCATATAATTGGATATCAGGATATAGAGGGCGAATGTGGCTATCATTGGGAAGATGATCAGGGTCTTTTTCTTGTCATGTGTCTGCTCAGTTATAAAATCCTCAAGGTTGCCCACAAAGGCCTCCATGATGTTCTGCATACCGCTTGGGATCATCTCCATCTTGGTTGTAGCCATCTTTGCCAAGACAATACAGATAATCATGGCAAGGAAACTGTATTGCATATGGGGCGCAAGTATCTTTGCAAGGGTGGTATTCCCTCCATGTGCCGGCAGACCCAATGCATCCAACAGCAGGCTTAAAAACAGTAACGGATGCTCCATAACTAAACCGCCTCCTTTAAACGGACTCTGTTAATCACCATTACAACGACCAGGATATAAAAATTAATAACCGCCACTGAAAGACCAACAAACAGGCCTACTGGCGATATATAACCTGGAAATATCAGAAAGGCCGCCGTAACCGCCAGCGCAACAAGCCCCAACCTCACCGCAAGGCCGGCATAATAGACAAATATATTCCGCCAACGCACAATCCTTTTACAGTCCCTGTCAAGGCCTATGCAGTTTAGATTCGCTATAATCGCGCCGACGGCAACACCGATGGCAGCCTTTACATCGAAACAAGCCAAAAAAAAGACAAAGAGCAACCCGCTCAAGACCCAGTTTAAAAAGATAAACCTCTTTACAAATTGTCCATCAAGCCTTACTGCAAACATATCTCTAATCATCAATCATCATCCCAGACCTTGTTTTGCATAAAGGTGTCTTTATGTTGCTTGGCAGGCTTATCCTCGGATATATCGGATAGCTGCGAGGCCTCTTTTTTATCTGCCTCTTTACTGAAGCGCCTGCTCAGTATAAAAAAATTTTTCACCCCACCGCCCAACCCAAAGAAGAAACATATTATTGTCAGCCAAGGATAAGTTCGCCCGCTGAAAAGCCAGGTATCCATGTAATAACCTACAAGAACACCGGTGAACATTGAAAATACAACGGACATGGATATAGTCATGGCTACGCTCATGCTCTTGAAAAGCGAGACCAATTCTTCTTTTATACCTATGCCCGCCATCAAATACCCACCAGTTCCAAACAGGCGCTAATAATTATTATAAATGAACAGCGCTTCATTATTTGAATTATTTGTTATCATATAGACAGGCTGCTGTCAACCGATCGGAGAAAATAAATCTCAAGACATCCTACTGAAGGCAAGCTCAGCGGCCTCAAGCGTCCATTCTATCTCTTCCCATCCATGGGCAAGGGAAACAAATGCCGCTTCAAACTGAGACGGTGCCAGATATACCCCTTCGTCCCGCATGTTTTTGAAAAATTCGGCATATCGGCCCGTATCGGACCTCAAGGCGGCATCAAAATCCACAACCGGCCTGGACTGCCCGAAGAAGCAGGTCATCATTGAGCCTATGCGCTGGATCGTACACCCGATCTTCCTTTGTTCGGCCAACTCTGAAAGCCCTTCTTCCAGGGCCCTGGCCTTCTCTTCAAGTACCTCATAGACACCAGGCCTTGACAGTACATCAAGGGTTGCAAGCCCAGCAGCAACTGCAAGGGGATTGCCGGACAAGGTGCCCGCCTGATACATAGGGCCGGCAGGCGCGACATATTGCATTATCTCCTCCTTGCCACCATAAGCCCCGACAGGAAGCCCTCCTCCTATGATCTTTCCTAGACAAGTGATATCCGGCATCACGCCGAAATACTCCTGCGCGCCGCCTGGAGCCAGTCTGAAACCTGTTATCACCTCATCAAAAACAAGGAGTATACCAAACTCTTCCGTCCACTGCCGAAGTGTTGGCAGGAAGCCTTCCTGCGGCGGCACCACCCCCATGTTCGCAGGCACCGGCTCCAGGATGACTGCTGCAATGTCGTCACCCTCCTGTTCAAGGACCAATCTCAGGGCATCAAGGTTATTGAAAGGCACGGCGATGGTGTTTGCAACAACCTCCTCCGGGACCCCCGGGCTTCCAGGAATCCCAAGGGTAGCCACTCCTGAACCGGCCTTTACCAAAAATGGGTCGGCATGGCCGTGATAACATCCATCAAACTTCACTATCTTTTTCCTTCCCGTATAGGCCCTGGCAAGGCGGACGGCGCTCATGGTGGCCTCAGTGCCTGAGTTTACAAGCCTCACCTGCTCGATGGACGGAACCATCTCAACGATCTTTCTGGCAAGTGCGACCTCCTGCCACGTGGGGGCGCCGAAACTTGTGCCGTTTCCGAGCGCTGCCTCTACAGCCCCCCTGACCTCTGGGTTAGAGTGCCCGAGTATCATTGGGCCCCAGGAACAGACATAGTCTATATATTGGTTGCCATCTACATCGAATATACTCGCGCCCTCCGCACGCTCGATAAAGACCGGATTACAGCCGACTGATTTACACGCGCGCACAGGGCTGTTAACACCGCCCGGTATGACGGCCATGGCCGTCTCAAAAAAATGTCTTGAAAGACGATTGTTGTGCATATATCCTCCTTATAAAATAAAAAACGAATCTCGCATTAAATATAAGAGAATCTTAAAACAGAAAGATCAAAATAACAATTTAAAAAAGGAATGCCATGGCGAGTATAAAATTTTATGGTGCGGCCGAAACAGTTACAGGCTCATGCCATCTGTTTGAATTCAATGACAAAAAATTCCTGCTGGACTGCGGTCAGTTTCAGGGACCGTGGAAGATAGAAGAACTGAACTATAAACCACTTGGTTTTGATGCCAAAGAGATCGACGGTCTCATATTAGGACACGGACACCTCGACCACTGCGGCCGCATACCAATACTCGTAAGGCATGGTTTTCGCGGCCACATCTACTCCACCCAGCCCACCAGGGACATAGCCCGGCTGATCCTTATGGACTCTGCATACGTGCTCAAGGAAGAATTTATGTGGAAGCGGAGAAAACTCACCAGGGCAGGCATCCAGGTTGCAGGGCCCCTCTATTCAATGGAAGACGTCTATTACTCGCTCGATTTCTTCAACAAGGCAGTCAAATATGGAGAAGCGGTCGATCTCTCCGAAGACAGCCGCCTCTTCTTCCATACCGCTGACGCTGGGCACATCCTTGGTTCTGCACAGGTCTACATCGATTACCCTGGTCCGGACGGTAAAAAAAGGCGTCTTCTCTACACAGGGGATCTAGGTGACGGGCAAAGGCCTATTGTCAATGATCCGCAGGGCCCGGAAAAAGACACCCGTATCCATGCCCTCCTCATAGAGTCAACATACGGGGATAGGGAACACAG
The DNA here is from genome assembly GCF_022026155.1 of Dissulfurimicrobium hydrothermale. Taxonomy (NCBI): domain Bacteria; class Deltaproteobacteria; genus Dissulfurimicrobium; species Dissulfurimicrobium hydrothermale. The sequence continues at coordinate 127,035 of NZ_CP085041.1, forward strand.
GGGTTATGAAGAATCCGTGAAGGAATTCGAAGAGGCGGTAAGCAAGACGACCCGAAACAAGGGTACGGTCCTAATCCCGACCTTCGCCCTGGAGCGGACGCAGGAACTTTTATACCACATCGGCAATATGAAAAAGACAGGACTCCTCGCAAAAGACGTCCCTGTATTCTTAAACAGCCCTCTCGCCATAGATATAACGAAGATCTACGGCAAATACTGCAATTTCTGCAACAAACCGGTCATGGAGGAGATAAAAAGAGGCAGGTCCCCATTTGTCTTTCCGGGTCTCCATCTCTCAGAGACAGTGGAGGAATCAATGGCCATACATAACGTACCCGGGCCCAAGATCATCCTTGCCGGAAGCGGCATGATGACAGGAGGCCGGATAAAACACCACCTGAAACACCTGCTCTGGAAGGAGTCAACGGCCCTCATAATAGTAGGATTTCAGGCCGAAGGGACTCTAGGAAGGAAGATCATAGACGGGGCCAAGACAGTACATATCTTTGGGGAACCTGTGGCCGTAAGGGCCAGCATCCATACGATAAACGGCTTTTCGGCCCATGCAGGAAGAAGCCATCTGGCTGCATTTGTGAAGGCGGCGACGCCCGAAAACATCTTTATTGTGCACGGCGAACCAAGGGCATCAAGCGCCCTGGCGAAACAGATCGGCGAGTATCTGCCAAACGCCAGGATATTCATACCAAAAATTGGGGAAAGATTCGAAATATAGGCGAAATATAGGCAAGGTATCGAGCGATCCGGAACTGGGTCAGTGATGATGCCGCTGGACTTCGTTGCCGCCATTTATGCGGCAGTAAAGTCCATCTTCATCGCAGCCCTCACACTCCATCTGGATACAGGAATGGCTGACACCAAAACTAGAGAGCCTGTGTTCTATCTCCTTTCTTATTATGTCGGCATTGCTTAACTTCTGATCAGCCACCTGGACATGGGCCGAAAATGCGGGGATGGCATGGGCGATCGACCATATATGGACATCGTGCACACATCGCACGCCAGGTATGCTGGAAATCGATTCCGATATCTTCCCCGCATGAAGCCCAATGGGGCTCAACTCAAGGAAAACCCACATCGCCTCCTTGACCACGCGCCATCCCCCGATGATTATGATGACCCCGACAGCGATGCTCGCAACCGCATCAGCCGGCTGCCACCCTGTAAATCTGATAACAACTGCGGCTATAATGACGCCTGCCGACGAGACCGTATCTCCAAGCACGTGGAGCCAGGCGCTCTTTAGATTTAAGTCCCCATGCCTGTGGCCAAGGATCCATGCCATGAGGAGATTGCCAAAAAGCCCTAGGACTGCGACAAAAAACATCATGGAGGGGTTGATCTGCACAGGTGATCTGAGTCTGCGATATGCCTCGGCAAAAATAAAGACAGCGATCACCACAAGGCTTATGCCGTTTATCAGGGCTGCAAGGAGACCAACCCTCTGGTAACCATAGGTGGCACGGTAATCAGAGGGCCTGGCCCCTATCAGGGCTGCGACAAGGCTCAGGCCGAGGGCAAAGACGTCGGTCAGGACATGTCCTGCATCGCTAATGAGGGCAAGGCTGTTACTTAATATGCCACCTATTACCTCTCCTGCAAGTATCAGGAGTGTGACAGCAAGGCTTAGAGACAGGCGCTTTGTCGCATTGTTCATAGCAGATATCAGCCGGCACCGTCCTACGGAGATCTTTGTTAACCTCCAGCCAGGGCCTCAAGGATCGGCGTTGCAACACCGAGCACCCCGTTTGCCGCAGCGTGTCTGACTATCTTTATGACCGCTATCAACTCTTCTTTTGTCACGCCCATATTCAAGGCCGCCCTTAACTGCGTCCTGACACATTCGTAATCCTTCATGGCAAGCGCCGCTGAAAGGAAGATCAAGGTCCTCACCTTCGGCTCAAGGGGTGAATCCTTGTCCTCAACGCTGCCCATCGAAGACATGGCAACCTGCATGATGAGCTCAGGCGCGACATCTTTTGCATATTTAATGGCGGCAGGGATATTCTCCTCTCCCCCGAGCTTTTGAGACATCATCCCTAGAATCTGTTCAACGGATGGCATTTGATTTATCATTTTATGTTACCTCCTTATGGATTTATTTATAAAAAATAGTAACATAAAAAAATTTTTATTCAAGAATAAATCAACGCCCCACAACGCGATATATCGAAATCAAATCTCGGCTCGGGTGAACTCTATGACTGTTGACCATCTAACATGTCAGCCCTTTATAAACCCTTTATAAGCCTCAAAAATCTCATCTTCCCCACCCTCAAAACACCCCCTCCGTCTTCTATCTCTATCTCTTCAGTCGAAACCTTTCTCCCCCCGAGGCTTACCGCCCCCTGCCGGATGAGACGCCTAGCATCGGAGGTACTTTTCACCAATCCGGCATCTTTTAAAAGCTTAGGCAGATATACAGGCGCTCTGCCCGATGGGATCTCTACCGCAGGGATGTCTTCGGGTATTTCACCCTGACCGAACTGGGCCTCAAAGCCCATCCTGGCTGATTGCGCCGCCTCCTCACCGTGAAATCTCGCCACCAATTCCGCAGCGAGGTCCAGCTTTAGATCCTTCGGATGCAATCGGCCTTCTTTTATACCGGTCTTGAGATCTTCAATCACATCAAGCGGAAGGTTGCTCAACAATTCATAATATCTGAACATGAGCTCGTCGGATATGGACATGAGCTTTCCGAACATATCCCTTGGAGACTCTGTTATTCCGATATAGTTTCCTAGGGACTTGCTCATCTTGTTTACCCCATCAAGCCCCTCAAGAAGGGGCGTGGTGATCACCACCTGGGGTTCCTGACCGTATTCCTTTTGGAGGTGACGGCCGATCAGCAGATTGAATTTCTGATCCGTCCCACCCAACTCCACATCTGCATGAAGGGCGACCGAGTCATAACCCTGGATCAATGGATAGATGAATTCGTGGATACATATGGGCCTCTGCGCATGGAAACGCTTTTTGAAGTCATCACGCTCAAGCATCCTGGCAACGGTGTGTTTGGCGCAGAGACGTATCATATCTATCGACCTCATCCCCTCCATCCACTTGCTGTTGAAGGCTATCTCGGTCCTTCCCGGGTCCAACACCTTGAATATCTGTTCCCTATAGGTACGTGCATTTTCTTGGACCTGTTCACGGGTAAGGGCCGGCCTGGTCTCAGACTTGCCCGTGGGATCGCCTATAAGGCCTGTAAAATCACCTATAAGGAATATAACGTGGTGGCCGAGCTCTTGGAAATGTCTCATCTTTTGAATGAGCACCGTGTGGCCGAGATGCAGATCCGGGGCGGTAGGGTCAAAGCCGGCCTTAACACGCAATGGCCTGCCTGTCTCCACTGCCTTTTTGAGCTTTGCCTCAAGCCCTTGCTCGTCTATGACCTCTACCACCCCCCTCTTTATGAGCTCTAAAGCCCTTCTTACGTGCCGTTCCATAGAACTCCCTTTTTTTAAAGACATTCAGCCGATGCCGCCCTTAAAGGCTGACATATATAATGACGCCATCCTCGGCAAAACAGACATTATTTGGCATAATTCACAGTCCTTGTCTCACGGATCACTATTACCTTGATCTGCCCCGGATAACTCAATTCGGTCTCGATCTTCCTCGCTATATCCCTGCAAAGAAGCACGGCCTCCGCATCAGAAATCCTGCCGCTGTCCACCATGATGCGGATCTCGCGCCCTGCCTGTATAGCAAACGACTTCTGCACCCCTTGAAATGATGTAGCGATGGCCTCAAGATCAGTCAGGCGTTTCACATAACTCTCAAGCATCTCTCGCCTTGCGCCGGGACGCGCACCGGAAAGGGCGTCCGCCGCCTGCACGAGGACCGCAAGCACTGATTCTGGCCTTACGTCCTCGTGATGTGCGGCGATCGCATGGATCACCTCCTGTGTCTCGCCATATTTTTTGGCGAGATCGGCACCGATAATGGCGTGAGGGCCTTCAATTTCGTGGTCTACCGCCTTGCCGATATCGTGCAGCAGTCCAGCGCGCTTTGCCTTCTTGACGTTTATGCCGAGCTCACTGGCCATGACACCGCACAGGAACGCCACCTCTATGGAGTGTTGAAGCACATTCTGTGCATAGCTCGTGCGATACTTCAGCCTGCCCAAGATCTTGATAAGTTCAGGGTTTATTCCATAGACCCCTACATCGAACGTGGCCTGTTCGCCGGCCTCACGTATAGATGCATCAACCTCCTTTTCGACCTTCTTAACCACCTCTTCAATCCTTGCAGGGTGTATACGCCCGTCGGCTATAAGTCGCTCAAGGGCAATGCGGGCAACCTCCCTACGGACAGGATTGAAGCATGACAGGAGCACGGCCTCCGGGGTGTCGTCTATGATGAGATCAACACCGGTTACCGTCTCAAGGGCCCTGATATTGCGGCCTTCCCTCCCTATAATGCGGCCCTTCATCTCATCGTTTGGCAAGGGCACCGCGGTTACGGTCCTCTCTGCAACATATTCGCCAGCGTACCTTGCTATGGCAAGGGAGATGATCTCCTTTGCCTTTTTATCGGCAGATTCGCGGGCCTCTGTCTCGATCTTTTTGAGCATTATGCCTACCTCTTGCCTGGCCTCCCCCTCCACCTTCTTTAATAAGTAATCCCTTGCCTCCTGGGTCGACATCCCTGCTATCTTTTCCAGGTTTTCCTTTTGCTGCGCCAGCAGCGCCTCTGCCTCTCTCTCCCTTTCCTGCACCCTCCGCTCAATCTTGTGCAGTTCCTTTTCCTTGTCCCTGATTGCCAATTCCTTTTGATCTATGAGCCCTTCCCTGCGCTCAAGCTGCTGCTCCTTCTGGATGAGCCGTTTTTCCTGGGCATGCAGGTCATTCCTCTCATCTCTCAGCTCCTGTTCGATCTCCTTTTTGAGCCTGAATGCCTCTTCCTGGGCCTTTACCTTGGCCTCTTGGCGTAGTATCAGGGCCTCCTGCTCAACCTCCCGGCGCAAGGCCTCTATTTCATCCCTTGAAAGGCTAGCCGCTCCCTTGAGCTTGCGCTTGGCATATAACATCCCTATAAGCAACCCGATGCCAAGGCCTATTATTATAAAGATGATTTTATAAATGACTTCCATAGTACAGACATCCCCTTATTTATCCATGATTAGATGCAGCTTGCCCTCCAGGGTCTTCTATGGAACGATAAAGGGAAGGCCCGCCGAGAAACCGTTGAAAAGGCGGGGGTTGGATAGCTATCCTAAAGATACTTTAAGGCCTGTGAAAGATAAAATTACAAAAATGACACAAAAAGTCTTGAATATAATAAAGCCGTCGCTGGCCATAAATCCTTCCTCAAGGCTACCTTTTAAAAGGCGATCCTGTTTCGTTCCAAGCCACATTCATCATATATATAAAATCCAAATAGGATTGGGTCCAAACAAATCCCCCGCTTGTGCCGTGTCGACAGGTCAATTGAACCTGATAAAAATCAGGTGGGTAGCTCATTCACACTACTGGGAAAGAGATGTTCTCTCGTTCACGCCATGTGAAGAGGAGTCTCCCTTGTAAGGGGTGTTGGCTCAAAAGACTATCTGTCAATCACGAACACAGCAGGGAAACCTAAAAATTATTTCAATTCTATGACCGAGTCTATTTTGGCGACAAGCATCTCGGCCTTCGTTATATATCTTTCCTCCATTTCTTTTAATTTCTTTTTTGCAAGCAGGTAATCCCTGCCCATATTCAAAACAGCTAAAATCATCTTTTTGTGTGGGGCAAGCCCTCCATTTAAGATATCTTGTTCCTTTACCTTGTCATGCACATAATCGATCAATTCTTGAACATCTATTTCATTATCATCCGCCTTGAGATCGTAGGACTGCCCAAAAAAATCCAATCTTATAAATAAATTCTTTGAGTTGTCATGCATTTACTTATGTACAGACATGACCTAATTAACGGATTCCGCCGATCCAGGCAATTCAGCCCCTAACTGGTCGATCTTTAAGATGAGATCCGAAACCCTATTGCGTATATCTTCCCTTTCGCCATTGAGTTTGGCCAGATTTTCCTCGACGTCGTTTAATTTTGCAATCAATTCTTGATTCTTTTTAATCAACTCTTCACGCTCCCCACGCAGTCTCTCGCAATAGCTTATCAACTGTTCAAGCTTTTCTTCCAATGTACGCAATTCTTGGTCATTATTCATATCGTTACCCCATTAATATTTTAATTTAATCTTAAAGAATCAGATACGTCAATATTGTAACATTTTAAATCTTTTACAACCCTTTATCCAAAAAAATCTTTGACATTACACCCTCGGCCCTGGCCAGGTCTTCTTTTGTATTTACACCTAAGGCCTCAAGGCTGTCCGCACAACATATAGCACCCACCTTTTCCCCTGCCGAAACTGCAATCTTGACTATATCGGTTAAATAATATTCGCCCTGGACATTTTCCGGCCTTATTTCTTCTAAGAGCCTGAAAAGCAAAGGGGCCCTTACTGCATATACCCCGGTGTTTATTTCTCTAATGGTTCTCTCGGCCCTTGATGCGTCCTTCTCTTCGACTATGGCGCAAACTCCATTATAGCTGCCTGACCTTATAATCCTGCCGTAACCAGCTGGATCTTCCGCCAAGGCCGACAAGATCGACAGGCTGTTTTGCAGATCAATATGCCTATGGATAAAAGATTTAATGGTGTCAACCCTGAAAAGCGGCGTATCCCCGTACATGATCAGGATATCACCGCCAAAACCGCCTAAAATCGGCCTTGCGCACATAACCGCATGAGCGGTACCAAGCTGCGCATCCTGCAAGACCGTCTGGCAATTTAATTTTGAGAGATACCCCCCCACAACATCCCCTTGATGACCCACGACGGCCACCCTGGTCTCTATGCCAAGCTGATCCAGCAAATTAACGACCCAAAAGATCATAGGCCGGCCGCACAAGGTGTGCATGACCTTGGGGAGTTCGGAGTTCATCCTTGTTCCCTTTCCTGCGGCAAGCAATATCGAGGCCCATTTATCGATCATAAAATATAAATCTGCAGAAAAGATAAAATCCCAATTAAATATAACAAAAAAGGCAAGCATATGCTTGCCTTTTTTGGATCATATAAATCACTTTTAGATGAACTACACCACTTTACAAAAAATGGTATTTTTAATCAGATGTGCTTACATCCTCCACGGGCATTCGTTCAGGTCGTTCTGCCCTTAGCGTTTGCAAGGTAAGATATTGTCACAACCGATTCATCTCCCTCTACAGGATATAGAGAAATAAATGACTATTGTCTCCCAGCCACCTTAAGCCGCGCCATGGCCCTTGCCAATGCCGCCTGTGCCCTTGCCACATCGATCTTTTCCCTCTGTTGTTGCGCCTCTTGGAGCCTGCGTTCGGCCCGCTCTTTTGCCCTTAATGCCCGCTCTACATCAATTTCAGTAGAAATCTCCGCCGCCTCGGCCAAAACAGTCATGCGGTTGTTGGAAATCTCACAGAAACCGCCCGATACAGCCAGACGCACGGTCTTGTTGTCGGCGTTATAGTGCATCTCGCCGACCTTCAAGGTGGACAATAGAGCTGTATGATTGGCCATCACGCCAAAGACCCCGTCAGCTCCCGGGGCTGTAACGAGATCGACTTCTTCGCTCACAACAAGTCTCGTCGGGGTGACAACCTCAAGCAATATCTTATTAGCCATATCCTTATCCGTAGCCTTCGATTATTTTATGCCTTTATTACGCAGTCTTTGCGGCCTTTTCCACCGCCTCCTCTATGGTGCCGACCATATAGAACGCCTGTTCCGGCAGCTCGTCGTGCTTACCATCGAGTATCTCGCCAAAGCCCTTAACGGTATCCTCGACCTTTACATACTTACCCTTCATGCCCGTAAAGGTCTCGGCCACATGGAACGGCTGCGAAAGGAACCTCTGACACTTCCTGGCCCTCTGCACTGTTAGCTTATCCTCGTCTGTCAGTTCGTCCATGCCCAAGATAGCGATTATATCTTGGAGGTCCTTGTATTTCTGAAGTGTCTGCTGGAGCCTACGTGCAACCCTATAATGCTCTTCTCCAAGGATATTGGGATCAAGTATGCGCGATGTGGAATCGAGAGGATCGACCGCCGGATATATGCCGAGCTCTGCGATCTGACGCGAAAGGACGACTGTACCGTCAAGATGGGCGAATGTGGTTGCAGGCGCCGGATCTGTAAGGTCGTCAGCCGGAACGTACACACATTCAACTGCTGTAATGGATCCCTTCGTCGTCGATGTAATGCGCTCTTGAAGGGCACCGAGATCTGTAGCAAGTGTCGGCTGATAACCGACTGCCGACGGGATACGACCCAAGAGAGCTGACACCTCGGAACCAGCCTGGGTAAAGCGGAAGATGTTGTCAATAAAGAACAAGACATCCTGACCTTGTTCATCACGGAAATATTCAGCGGCGGTAAGACCTGTGAGACCTATCCTCGCACGCGCACCGGGCGGTTCGGTCATCTGTCCATATATGAGCGCCGCCTTTGGAAGAACACCTGAATGCTTCATCTCCTGATATAGGTCGTTTCCTTCACGTGTACGCTCTCCGGCACCGCAAAACACCGAGATGCCGCCGTGCTGCATGGCGATATTATGGACCATCTCCATCATTATGACAGTCTTGCCGCATCCAGCGCCGCCAAACAACCCCATCTTGCCGCCTCTCGGGAACGGCACCAAGAGGTCTATGACCTTGATCCCCGTCTCAAGGACCTGGACGGTGGTATCCTGCTCCACAAAGGCTGGCGCCTTACGGTGAATAGGGTAATAAGTCTCCGAATTTATTGGCCCAAGACCATCGACGGGCCTCCCCACGACATTCATGATCCTGCCCAGCGTAGAAGCACCGACTGGTATCTTGATGGGCTCGCCAGTATCTTTAACGGGCATCCCGCGCACAAGACCGTCTGTGGTATCCATCGCTATGCACCTCACCATATTGTCGCCTAGGTGTTGTGCAGCCTCAATAACCAGATTATCAGGTTCATCGCTTATAGCGGGGTTCGTTACCAAAAGACCATTCAAAATCGAGGGCAAATGCCCTGGCTCAAACTCAACGTCAACTACTGGCCCGATCACCTGGGCTATCTTGCCGACATTTCCGGTTGTTTCAGTGGCCATCTAACACTACCTCCCGTCACACATATTTGTGCAAAAATTTTCTCTCAAATTCTAACCCTTGAGGGCCTCTGCGCCGCCGACTATATCCATCAGTTCCTTGGTTATCGATGACTGCCTGGCCTTGTTGTAAATCAATGTAAGACTAGTGATCATGTCTTTGCACGCCCTGGTTGCATTGTCCATTGACGTCATCCTGGCTGCCTGTTCACTTGCAGCGGTTTCAAGCATGGCATGCATTATCTGTACATTTATATACATCGGTAATAATTGGTTTAATATCTGCTCCGGCTCAGGCTCGTAGGTATAAGTAACGGCAGTCTTGTTGCCCTGCGCCTCGATATCTTCAAGGCCTTTCTGACTTATGGGCAGGAGCCTCTTGAAATACGGCCGCTGAACGACCACGTTTACGAATTTGCCGTAAAGGAGCTGGACTTCATCGACCGTCTGTTCAAGAAAGAGATTCATGACCTCTTTGCCTGTCTGTCTCGCATTAAGCATCTGAACGTTGCTCATGACGTCAACGCTTTTATAGAGTAGGTCATATTGACTCTTGCTGAAATAGTTAACACCTTTACGCCCTATGCATGCCAAGGCCACATCGCGCCCTTCATTTTTCTGATTCTTTGCAAACTTTTCAGCCGCATTAATCAGGTTTGAATTAAACGGCCCGCAAAGGCCTCTGTCAGATGTGACGACCAACAAGAGGACCTTCTTTACAGGCCTGAACGCCATAAGGGGGAAGGCGTTAGGATTCGCCGATCCGGACAGCTCAGAGATCACGGTCGTGAACTTCTCGGCATAGGGCCTGAAGTCTTCCATCCTCTTCTGGGCCCCTCGAAGCTTGGCAGCAGCAACCATGTTCATGGCCTTGGTTATCTGCTGAGTTTTCTTGACACCATTGATCTTTATCTTTACATCCTTGAGAGATGGCATTTATAGACACCCTTTTTTATAAATTGCGATTTGCCTTAAACTCCTTGACGCACTCCTGAATCGCCGCACGCATCTTTTTGTCGAGTTCGTCGGAGATCACCTGTTTTTCTTTCAATTCATTGAATATATCGATATGTTTCTTCTCAATAAAGGCGTAAAGTTCCTGCTCGAACTCCTGAAGCGACGCTACAGGCAATTCATCAAGCAGGCCCCTTGTACCGGCAAAGAGGATAGTCACCTGCTTCTCCATCGGGAGCGGTTGATATTGAGGTTGCTTGAGTATCTCAACCAGGCGTTCGCCCCTGTTAAGTTGCTGCTGTGTGGCCTTGTCAAGATCACTGCCGAACTGCGCAAAGGCCGCGAGTTCACGGTATTGAGCCAGATCGAGACGCAAAGTACCCGCAACCTGTTTCATGGCCTTTACCTGGGCAGCACCGCCGACCCTTGAGACAGAGAGCCCGACGTTGATTGCAGGCCTTATACCGGCGAAGAAAAGCGACGGCTCAAGATAAACCTGGCCGTCCGTAATGGAAATGACGTTCGTCGGAATGAATGCAGAAACGTCACCCTGCTGCGTCTCAATAATAGGCAGAGCGGTCAGGCTGCCAGCCCCGAGCGCATCATTCAATTTTGACGCGCGCTCAAGGAGCCGCGAGTGATTATAAAAAATATCGCCGGGATATGCCTCACGTCCCGGTGGACGCCTTAGGAGCAGGGAAAGCTCACGATACGCGACAGCCTGTTTGGATAGATCGTCATAGACGATAAGGGCATGTTTGCCGTTGTCTCTGAAGTACTCGCCCATGGCACAGCCTGAGAATGCGGACAGATACTGCAGGGATGCTGGCTCGCTGGCGCTAGCCGCTACTATGGTGGTATATTCCATTGCGCCGTTGCGGCGGAGCGCCTCGGCGACCAATGCAACGGTCGCCTGTTTCTGTCCTATGGCTACATAAATACAGTAGACGTCGGTATTTTTCTGAGCAATAATGGCATCCACGCCGATAGCGGTCTTGCCGATCTGACGATCCCCGAGGATCAATTCACGCTGTCCTCTGCCGACAGGTGTCATGGCGTCTATTGCCTTAAGTCCTGTATAACACGGCTCATGGACACTCTTGCGGTCGATAACGCCGGGGGCCTTCATTTCGATACGGCGAAACTCCTTTGCCGCAATAGGACCCTTACCGTCGATCGGATTGCCAAGGGCGTCGACCACGCGGCCAAGCATAGCCTCACCCACAGGAACTTGGGCAATTCTCCCGGTCCTCTTGACCAGATCACCCTCCTTGATCCCCTCGATACTGCCCATAACGGCAACGCCCACGTTGTCCTGCTCGAGGTTAAGCGCAAGCCCCATGACCCCGCCAGGAAACTCCAAAAGCTCCATGGCCATGCAGTTTCTGACCCCGTAAACACGCGCGACGTTGTCACCAACCGACAAGACGGTACCGGTTTCGGCCAGATCAATCGTCTTTTCGTAGCCCTGTATCTGCTTCTTTATGATGTCACTGATTTCTTCTGCTCTTATCTGTGCCATTATCCCAGATCACCCCTCTCTATAGATTCTCTAAAGCCTTGAAGCTGACTTCTTATACTTCCATCCCAAACCATATCACCTATGCTGGCCACTACTCCGCCAATGATGGAGGGATCTTCTTGCAATTCCAGCGCAACCTTTTTGCCGCTGATCTTCGCCAAGATCTCGGCGAATTTCCCTTGAAGATCTTTGGGCATAGGCACTACGGTCTTGACCACCGCCCTGACGACACCCATCTCTTCATCAACAAGCTCACTAAATGACTGACATATCTGGGTGAAATTCTGGATCCTGCGGCGTTCAACTAATAGGCGCAGGAAATTAGCCAGGACATCTTCCACCTTGAAGGCCTTGATGAGCTGATTGACGATATCCTGCTTGAGCCCCAGAGGATATACAGGACTCACCAAGGCCAGCTCTACATCGGGATTCCTTGCCAGGAAAACGCTTATTTCTTTCAGTGTTGCACCGAAATCCGTAAGCTTGCCGCTTTCCTTTGCAACAAAGAAAAGGGCCTTTGCGTATCTTTTTGCTATCACTGCGCTGGTCAATTTTTAGTCACCACCCTTTCTAGATATTCGGTTATAAGACGATGATGATCCTGCTCAGTTATATTCTTTCTTATCAGATCTTCGGCCATCTTTACAGCCAGTTCGGCAACCTCTTTTTTGAGCTGATCCCTGGCCTTTGAAAGCTCCTGCTGTACATAGAGCTCAACCTGCGCCTTTATACGCTCGGCTGCATCATTGGCCTGCGCTATAATCTTAGCCTTTTCGGCCTCACCCTGCTCTACAAAAGACTTCAGTATCCTTGCCGCCTCTGCATCCATGCCTGAAAGTCTTTTTTCATACTCTGCATATTTGCGCTCCGCCTCCCGCCGTTTGGATTCAAGCTCATCAAACGCAGCCTTTATGGACTCGCGGCGGCCGTTCAGGGCGTCAGTGATGGGTTTGCGCAGATATTTGACCAGTACTATGACCAATATGGTAAAATTCAAACAGTGCCAGATAAAATTCATTATCTGACTGTGTGTGAGTCCGTGATGACCCTCGCCTTCTTCACCACTGGCTGCGGCCTCATGCCCTCCGGAAGAAGGAGCCTGTGCAGCAGCCTCCTTCACAAACTGAACCTGCTGCGCCGGCACTGTTGCAACATCAGGGGCAGACCGCACAGCTGCGGCCTCTTCAGCGGCGCCGGCACGATAAACAGGACCGGAAAAAACCAAACAAAAAACACATACACATAGACCAAACAGCCCGGACAACAACCAATGCAGACCCCTCCGCCCAAGCATCAAATAGCCCTCCCCAGCAGTTTTTGTGCTATCTCGGCAGCAAACATCTCGATCTTGGCGGAAAGATCCTTTCTGGTGCTGTCAATCTGCGCCGACAGCTCAGCCATTAGCCGCTGCTTTGCAGCATCGGCCTCTTTGCCGCTGGACTCCAGGAGTTCCCGCTCCATCTTCCTGGCCTCTCCCTTGAGACGTTCCTTCTCTGACTGACCGGACTTCCTTGCCTCTGCCATCTTCTTGTTGAATGAATCAAGGATCTGCTCCGCATTGCGCGCAAATCTATCGGCATCCGCCTGGATGGCATCCATCTTTGAACGCCGCTCCTCCAAGATACGGCGGATGGGCTTAAAGAGCATGGAATTCAAGATAGCCATGAGCACCAATACGGAGATCACCTCTACCCACAAGGAAATATCTAAATTTATCATAACCCGATCCTTCCCGTAGAAACCTTTAACTCCTAAAAATGAAGCCTCATTCAGAAAGATTAAAGATGTTTCTACAACATTTAAAATGACATGTCAACGCCTTAGATGCATTTTTATTTCCCTCTTTTATCCCCCCATAAGATTTTATGCAGCTGGAGTTGCAGCCGGATATCCAGTCTGTCAGCCAATATCCACGACGCCAACTCAGCAGGATCCAAAAGCCGCCATGCCGGCGAAAAAAGGACCTGGGTATATAAAAAAAGAGAGGAATTCCTTACCAAAGCAACGGCCCATTCGTAATCATCGCGTCCGGTTATGACGAACTTGATCTGGTCTTTCATGTCGATATAGCGGGTATTTTCTTCATGCCACGCCTCTTTCATGCCACTTCCAGGGGTCTTGCGGTCCACTATCTTGATCACACCCCTTGGAACACGGACCAAGGGTAGACTCCCATTCGTCTCCAACAGTACCGTCGCACCGGAAGACAGGAGGGTCTCCATAAGCGGGACAGTCTCTTTCTGTAAAAGAGGCTCCCCACCTGTAACCTCCACAAGTCCTACGCCACTTGCCTGCCATTCGGCTAGTAAGGACGCCAGTTCCCGCTCCTCACCGCCCGAATAGGCATAGGTCGTATCGCAATAATTACACCTCAGGTTGCATCCCGAGAGGCGGATGAAAAAACAAGGCCGGCCCGCAAAGACACCTTCACCCTGTAGGCTCAAAAAGGTCTCAGCAACCAAAAGTGGCACCGCCGTCTCCTAAGGCTCAACGTATGTAACACCTGTCATGGGCGTCTCACAGACCGTCACCCGCAGGAGTCTTACGCCCTTGAACCCTGAAATGACACCTTTGACCATCTTGTATATATATTCAGCAAGTCTCTCGGAAGACGGATTGTATGCCTTAAATGCAGGATGATCGTTTAGATTAGTATGATCCAATCCGGCCAGCACATCGTGTACGGACTTCTTTAGATCACGAAAGTCTATGCCGACGTCTATCTCATTCAGCCCTTCAGCCCCCACCACCACCTCTACATCCCAATTATGTCCATGGAGGTGTTCACAATTCCCGGGATAATTTCTGAGGTAATGCGCTGCTGAAAAGTGGGTCTTGATGAATATCTCAAACATGCCATTGCCTCCAATACATCGATCAGATCTTCAAACGGTACCTCGGCCCGAATATGGCCGACCCGACACGCACGATAGTAGCGCCTTCTTCTATGGCCGTTTCAAAGTCGCGCGACATACCCATCGACAGCTCCTTTATAAAGACGCCAGCCTCCTCTGAGACCTTGTCCCTGAGCTCACGAAGCGCCCTAAACCATGGCCTTGCATCCTCAGGGTCGTCAGTCCATGGCGTTATGGTCATAAGACCCGAGACGGCAAGGTGTGGAAATGCAGCAAGCCCCTTCAAGAATTCGTCAAGCCTACCGGGCGGCACGCCGAATTTGGCGACGTCTTCTCCAATATTCACCTGGATGAAAACGGATAGCCTCCTGCCGCTGGCCCTGGCCTTGCTATCGAGGACACTGGCCAATTTGATGCTATCAAGCGTCTCGATGCAATCAAACAGACCTACAGCCGGCCCTGCCTTATTGGTTTGAAGATGACCTATAAGGTGCCAACTCACCATTGGGTGACGGCTGGCAAGCAAGCTTATCTTACCCCTTGCCTCATTGACGTAGTTTTCGCCGAAAAGCGTCTGTCCTGCAAGAATCGCCACCTCGATTGCATCTGGAGACACGGTTTTCGTCACAGCCATAAGCCTGACATCGCCGGGATCACGCCCGGCCCTCAATGCAGCCTCCGCCGCCCTTGCCGAGATCTCCTTAATGCGCCCCGCTATCAATTTATTATCATATGACATAATAACAATGAAACCTTGAGACCTCTCTGGATTGCAGAAACCTAAAAGGTCAACTCAGGCTGGCGGCCCGATAGATAATCAACCATGGCCCTCATCTCTCTTAAGGGTATCTGACCGGGTGCGGTCTCTGCACCGCCCGCCGGTGATGCAAAGGTCAGATATGAACCGAGGAAGACACACGCAAGCCTGCTCGCCCTGCCCAAAGGCCCCATTGCAAAGGCTATCAAGGGGATGCTGCCCGTCCTCCCCGACGGCCGCCTGAAATAAAGCGACAGGACACGTCTCACATCGTCCTCAGACCTCGCCATAACCGCTATCTTTGCGATGTCCGCACCTATATCGCACGATTCCTCAATAGCCCTTAAAAGGAGGCTGTCGTCCGGGGTGCCGGAAAAGTCGTGAAATGAGGCAATAACCTTACAACCGCAACGCCTGGCCTCTTTCAATATTGACGAACGGATGCGAGGCTCGGCCCTTAATTCTATATCAATAAACTCCGCTCCGGATCTTGCAGCTTCGAGCAGTGGTCTCAACCTGTCCGCTTCATCCCCTGAAAACCCTCCCCCCTCCCAGAAAGGCCTATTGGTAAAGATAAGCGGCAACGGGCTGTTTTTTATCAGCACCCCTATATCAAGGCGTTTGGTATCTGAAACGGCATCAAGCCTTATTTCGGCGAGATCGGCATAGGGGGTGGAGTCCTTAAGCGCCTGTAACATGGCCTCCACTGAAGACCCTGAGAGCGAGACACATATCTTCGGGCCTATCTTTCTATCAGGGTCCTTCACGCCCAGTCCATACATAGGATTGGAGCCAACGGGGATGTCATCTTAATATGCATCGGCCACCGTGGCCACGCTGTTCAGATACGCCGAGATGGCCTTGTCATAACGATATGTGACCTCAAAAACCTTCTTTGCAAGCCCAAATCTTGTCGCCAGTGTTGTCGAGCCGCTGTTGGCCCTCATCTCATCAAGCACTTTCCCATAGTCAGCAGGATCGACCACCACGGTCACATATCTGAAATTCTTGGCGGATGAACGGAGCATGGCCGGGCCGCCGATGTCTATGTTTTCTATAGCCTCTTCAAGCGTGACGCCAGGTCTGGCCACAGTCTTTTCAAAGGCATAGAGGTTTACGACCACCATATCTATGGGCGATATCCCGTTTTCCTCCATCTGACGCACGTGGACGGCATTATCCCGTATGGCGAGGATACCGCCATGAACCCTGGGATGAAGCGTCTTCACCCTCCCATCCATCATCTCAGGAAAGCCCGTTAGCTCGGATACATCCCGCACGCTGACACCAGCCTCCCGAATCGCCTTGGCTGTACCCCCGGTAGAAATAACATCTACGCCCATCCTGCCGAGTTCCCCGGCAAACGCCGCAACGCCGGTCTTGTCTGTCACGCTTATTACAGCCCGTCTTATCTTTACCAACATCGCCATCACCGAGACCTCTGTCCGAATAAAATCCTGCAATAAAACAATAAAAATGGTCGGGACGAGAGGATTCGAACCTCCGGCCCCAGCGTCCCGAACGCTGTGCTCTACCAGACTGAGCCACGTCCCGACCGGAAATGACATTTATATAGTCTCCCGAACATATTGTTGTCAACCTGAATGATTGATGGTCTCGTAAAAAGACCTTGTATAGAATGGCTAAGCAAAAATCTCAAATGCAAGGCGTGAAAATCCTGAGGAATGAGGCGTACCTCCTGTACCTGTACGCCGCAGTGACGAAGGATGCAGCGCAACACGGCGGTTGGCGACCTTTTGTGACGCCATCAAGGATTGAAAAACATGCCCGCAGCTGGGCAAACATTTCCCTCATGACAACGACAAATTAACAAAATCTGCCACAACACCTTGATTTTTATAAAAATCACGATTGAGGCACAGTTATTGCTATTTAAATTAGCCGAGGGAAAGCCCACCCTTAAAAAAACAAATGGACATACGCCATGCAAATACTGCCACAAGTTCTTGATATCCAGATAGACGCCGTTTCGCCGGGCATAAAATCAGACATCACAGCAATGACATCCAATAGAAGTGACAGCCCATTTCAAGACCTCCTGAGGACGAATCAAAGGGCTGATACAAAAGTGGCGAACCAGCCATGGGATCAAAACAAAAAGGCTGCATCTTCATCATCCCCTATGGCTATGGCCGCTAACCAGCCCTACGGACAAGATGCCGCAAAGTCACCAGACAAAAACGGCCCATCCGAAGCCGGGTCTTCTTCCGGCAAAATCCCCAAAGACACAGAGACGGCCCGGACAAACCAAGGTACAGCGGTACAACGGGCTGGAGAAATTGCGGGCAAGACCGATGAGACCAAAAAAGATGATAAGGCTGATAATGGCTGCATGGATACCACGGACATTATCCTTGCAGCGATCACCATTGGACAGCAGGGTGTAACTGTGAAAAATGTCCAGACAACAGATCATGTTCAGGGCGGCAACGCCGAACCCGGCATGACAAAGACTGTATCAACAAAAAACGATCCCATCCCCACAGATGCAACATATATACAGGACGATATGCCCTCAGGTCTGCTGAATGCATCGCCCCTGGCAACACAAGCGGCATCTCTTATGCAACAGCCTGCGGCACAGACATCGGCAAGAGGCCCGGCCAGTCAGAATGTATCACAGGAAATAATAAAGATGGCGGCAGACAAACCCTCAATGGAACCACACAATATAACGCCAAAATTACTATCAACAGACGTTGAGTTAGGCGCAATGCCGTCTATGACCGGTAAAACCAGCCAGGATACCACCCTGATACCGGATAAAGGCGCGGACCAGACACAGCAATCATCATCTCAGACCTCTGCGACATCTCTCGGCACCGCGCTGCCAGGCAAAGACCCAGCCGCTCAGACAAGCGCAACTAACAGGGTTGACAGGGTTGACAAAAATACAACCTGGTTAATGGACAACCAAGGTGTTACAAAGGCGGACAAGGCTGCCGTGACCCCGTTGTCCGCGGCAGCGGATGCAACCGGCAGCCACAGACAGATATCCGGACAGGCCAATTTGCAGGACACACAGACAGACGGCGCAGCAAATGCGGCAGAAATTGCAGTGCAACCCATTCAAGCCCCAAAAGACCAGAAGATTTCAAGGACGCCTCAAGATACAAAGGACGCCGCTGCAGCAACTCAATCCGTAACCGACGGCGGCAAGGCGTCTGGGCCAAAGATTGTAGACGCCGGCAACAGGCAAGACGGCGCCTGGATCAACACTGAATCGGACAGCGCTGAAAGGACCGCTAAACCCCAGGATGATAAGACTACAAAGGCCCAGGACCAGACACCCGGCCAACAGTTTGCTGTGGCGGCCAACAATGCCGCTGACAACACCTCCAGCGGCGTCACCCACACACACATAGAAATGATAGACAAAAAAGACCTGGCGCAGGTCATTAAAGATCAGGTCTTTTCAAACCTGAGCGCCGGCGACAAACATGTGGTGCTTCACCTGGACCCACCTGACCTCGGAAAGATAAGGATTGACCTTACCATTACCGGCAATAATGAATTGAAGGCCACGTTTGCAGCCGATCACCCTGACGTCAGAAACATCATCCAGGGACAGATGGACGGGCTTAAAAGCCATCTTGACCAAAAGGGTTTCAATGTCACGCAGCTCAAGGTCGACGGCGGTACCCAGACTAACTTCACCTCCCTTGATCAGGGAGGACAAGGCGACCCAGGCAACTGGGCACAGGAGGTCATCAGGCGACCCTTTTCAAGAAATGATACAGGAAAGGATGATATAAACGCCACAACAGACGGCCTTGCACAAAACGCCTCTACGGCCCGGTACGGGACTCAAAACGGTGGTATCAATCTAATAATATAAAAGAGGTATATTATGACTACAACCGCAACAACTAATATCTCAAATACACAGACGCCGTCAACCACCCAAACACCCAACTTCGTCGATCCAAATACCCGCACCACGCTCACCAAGGACGACTTCATGAAGCTCTTTGTCACGCAACTGGAGTATCAGGACCCCATGCAGCCGCTTGACACCGGACAGATGGCCACCCAGATAGCCCAGCTGAACATGGTGGATCTTATGTACAAAAACAACGACGCCATCAACAAACTGGTGGCAACCGACAATCAGCGCATGAAGATCGATGCCATAGGCTATCTCGGCCACGATGTCAGGTACACCGGCAACAAACTCGAGGTCGGCGCCAACGGGCCGAATCCCTTCGATCTAAATCTGGACAACGCCTGCACATCATGCGTGGTCACTATAAAAGACTCGAACGGGAAGCTTATAAAGAGCTGGGACATGGGCCCGCTAGGCAAGGGTTCGCATCCGCTCAATTGGGACGGGACAGATGCGACCGGGGCGAAGGTGCCAGCCGGGGACTATACGGTCACAGTCGATGCAAAGGACGACAAGGGCAACGCCGTAAACGTTACCACCCTGACCACGGGCACAGTCTCGGCTATAAGCTATCAGGCGGACGGGACGCCGCAGTTCAATATCAAAAACGGCCCCACGATATCCATAAACGACATCCAGACAATAAATGGTTAAAAATAAAAAAGGAGATGCAAGATGTCACTTACAAGTTCACTTTATTCAGGGGTAAACGGGCTGACGATCTTCGGTAATGCCATGCAGGTCATAGGAGACAACATATCAAACGTAAATACCACGGGCTTCAAGGCCTCCCGCGCCACCTTCCAGGACATCATGGCCCAATCCATAAATACCGCCCGAGGCGGCTCTCAAGTAGGCAGAGGGGCAGCCATGGCTGACGTCGCACCGATATTCCAGCAAGGATCGTTCGAGAGTACGTCCTCGCCAACAGATCTTGCAATCGCGGGAAACGGCTTCTTCGTGGTCAAAAACCCAAACACCGGCAACACCTACTACACAAGGGCCGGCCAGTTCAGGACGGATCAATACGGCAACCTCGTAAACCCGGCGGGCATGAGGGTTCAAGGCTGGAAGATGGACCCGGATAAGGCCCAGATAGTTGGCGCGCCTACCGATATAAAGATATCGAGCACCTCCCCGCCGGTTGCAACCAAAAAGACGACTGTGGCCGTCAACCTGGACAGCACCACGGTCGGCCCGTCGCCAAGCCCCCTCACATGGGACGGAAGCGGCACCCCTGCCGACCCAAACGGAAAGATGGCGCAGGGCACCAATTATCAATACAGCACCAGTCTGAACGTCTATGACAGCCTTGGAAACACCCATACAATAACGATATACTTCGACAAAGCCGACACCACTGCGGACGGCAAATGGAACTTCCTGGTCGCAATGAACCCTAATGAAGACCAGAGCGGCGACACCACTGCAACCAGGGGTGAACTCATGGAGGGCCAAATCACGTTCAACGCCCAGGGCAACATAGACAGTTCAAATACGAGCATCACCATAACCGGCCTGCGTGATGATACTGGCACATGGAACACATCACCCACTATTGACCAATACATGGATACAAATGGATATCTCAAATTCAACGCCTATTTCCTGCCGAAGACCACTGGCGGTACGACGGATCCAGCGCTCCAGACCATAGATCTGGACCTCGGCACCCAGGCGCAGGTTACGACCGGCGGCACCACTCCGGCCGTAACTGCGATAGACAAATGGAACACCGAGGCGATCACCACGACCCAGTACGCCGCACGGTCTAGCACCATATTTTACGACCAGGACGGCTTCGCCTCCGGATTTCTTGAGACACTGAGCGTGGATAACGATGGAAAGATCTCGGGCAGTTACTCAAACGGGCGTATTGTTCCGCTAGCGCAGCTGGAACTTGCCCGCTTCAACAGCCCGACCGATCTATCCAAGGCTGGCGGAAACCTCTGGCAGCAGACCACCGCATCAGGCGCGCCGATCACAGGCCCGCCGAATACAAATGGCCTCGGGTCAGTCACAGCCAACGCACTTGAACAATCCACCGTGGACATCGGCACTGAGTTCGTCAGGCTCATTACCACACAGAGGGCGTTTCAGGCGAACTCAAAACTGATAACCACCACCGACCAGATGTTGAGCGAGCTCCTGAATATGAAACAATAGTAATCAGCCACGAAAAGCCACACATTCCCTTCCCCCTTGATGCTGAGGCAGGGAACGCTACCTCCAGCGTATTCCTCTCTCTTCTTTGATGAAGAGGACCAGGGCGAGGGTGAAATAAGATCTCATTTTTTTGGCCCCTCTTTCATCGAGGGGCCTTTTTATCCTTGAAATCCACATGTTTTTTGGCTAAAAGTATTCTTTTAATGCCTAAAGGTAAGAATAAAACCTGCCAGACGCAGGGGTCTTTTATGGGAGAATACCATGCCGAAAGGTCTAAAATGGAAATTTTTACTGGTCGCCGCACTTACAATCATATCAGCGCTCATTGTCTATCCGTCCTTCTCGAACAACGTCCCTGACTGGTTTAAAAAATACCTCTATAGCGAAGGGTTGAAGCTGGGGCTTGATCTCCAGGGCGGCATGTATCTCACGCTACAGGTGGATGTGGACCAGGCGGTCAAAAACGCCGCGGAACTCGCGGCAAAAGACCTGAAAGACACCCTTGGGCGGAAACAGATCACGGTCGTGATGAAACAGACTGCAAAGCCGGGTGAAATAACGTATCTGCTTCCAAATGCCGAGTCCCTTGCCAGAGTGGAGGCCATAATCAAGGAGGAATTTCCAAACCTCCGGATAACAGGGGAAAGGCAGGAGGGAAACTTCCCTGAGATCAGCATAGGCCTCTCGGCCCATGAGGAAAAATTCATCAGGGACAACGCGGTCGACCAGTCCCTTGAGATCATACGCAACCGGATCGACCAGTTCGGCGTTGCGGAACCGGTCATCGTAAGACAAGGGTCGCAAAATATAGTAGTGCAGCTCCCCGGCGTAAAGGACCCGAAAAGGGCCATAAATCTCATCGGACAGACTGCGCAGCTAGAGTTCAAGTTGGTGGACGATGAAAACAGCGCAGGGCTCGACAGACTCGTAAGAGAAGCGGTCGAGTCAGGGAGGCTCTCACCTGACTACGATACGAAGGCCTTAAATGATGCACTCAAGAACGAAATCCCGAAGGATGACGAGGTCGTAGTCCTGAAGGAAAGGGAGTTCCAAGAGGAAAGAGAGAGGAAAAGACCTCTACTTGTCAAAGCGAAGGCGGTGATGACAGGGGATGCGGTAAAGACGGCCAGGGTGCGCGTAGGGGGACAATTCAACGAACCCTATGTCGAGCTCGAACTCACTGATCGCGGGGCCAGGCTCTTCGAGAAGATAACGGGGAACAACGTAGGCAAACGCCTTGCGATCATCCTGGATGGCGTTGCGCGCTCGGCCCCTGTGATCAGGGAGAGGATAGCTGGAGGGAGCGCACAGATCACCGGTTCCTTCACCTACGAAGAGGCATCCGACCTCGCTATCGTCTTGAGGGCCGGCGCCCTCCCAGCGCCGGTGCACATCATCCAAAATGTCACCGTGGGGCCGTCGCTCGGCAAGGACTCCATACAAAAGGGGATAACGGCAGGACTTATCGGTGCGGCCATGGTCATCATGCTCATGCTGATTTACTACAGGCTCTCCGGCCTCATCGCAGACGTGGCGGCTGTCATGAACATACTCTTTCTGATGGCCGTCCTTTCCCTCCTGCATGCGACACTGACGTTGCCCGGCATTGCTGGTATCATACTCACCATAGGCATGGGTGTTGACTCAAACGTCCTCATATTTGAACGGATGAGGGAGGAGCGGGCGTTGGGCAGACCGCTCAAGGCCTTTATAGACGGCGGCTATGACAAGGCATTCTGGACCATCGTCGACGCACACGTGACCACACTCATAACCGCCTTCGCCCTGTTTCTCTTCGGGACCGGCCCGATCAAAGGCTTTGCTGTCACGCTCTCGGCAGGCATCATCATAAACCTCTTCACAGCCATCTTCGGGACAAGGATCGTCTATGACTTCATCATCGCCAAAAACGCCATAAAGGACATACGGTTCCTGAGGATCATAAAAGACACGAATATTGATTTTATCGGCAGACGCAATATCACATTCGTCATATCAGGGGTGCTTGTCGCCCTCGGACTCCTGGCCTTTGTGCAGATTATGAGGGGGGATGCCAACCTAGGCGTCGACTTCGCCGGTGGGACCATGATCCAGTACAAGGCGGACAGGCCCTTCAGGCTCGATCAGGTGCGCCAAGCCATGGAAAGCGCCGACGTAAAGGACTATACGCTTCAGGATGTCCCGAGTGAAAACGTGCTCATAGTCGAGGTCAAAAAATCCATGACAAGGGTGGAAAGCATCGAGGAAAAGGTCACAAACGCCCTTTCAAGGGGCGTTACCGGTACAAGGTTCACGGTTGAGAGTAAGTCCGAGATAGGCTCGACCGTAAGCCGCGACCTGAGAAACAAGGCCCTTGTCGCCATAGCCATCTCGCTTGCAGGAATCCTGGTCTATCTGGCGTTCAGGTTCGATTTCAGCTTCGGCGTCGCGGCCGCTATAGCCACCTTTCATGATGTCCTGGCCGTCCTCGGCGTCCTATATCTTCTTGGCAACGAGATAACGCTCCTGATAGTCACCGCGCTTCTCACCCTTGCCGGCTACTCTCTTACGGACACGGTCGTTGTCTTTGACAGGATCAGGGAGAGTATTAAACGCTATCCGAAGCTGACCTTTGCTGAGATGATCAACAAGAGCGTAAACGAGATGCTCGGACGGACGATCATGGCCTCAGGGACCACACTCCTCGTCACCATAAGCCTCTTCTTCTTCGGCGGCGTCGTGATCCACAGCTTCGCCCTTGCGCTCATGATGGGTGTAATCGTCGGGACATACTCATCGGTCTTTGTGGCAAGCCCAATTGTATATCTATGGCACAAGGGCCAGGCCCCCCTTAGAAAATAAATGGATCAGCTAAAGATAGAAGGTGGGCACAGCCTTAAGGGCGAGGTCAGGATAAGCGGCGCGAAGAATGCAGCCCTGCCAGTCCTTGCCGCAACCATCCTGACCGGCGGCCCATTCCACATAGACAACTGCCCGAGACTCAGGGATATAAACACGTTCCTGACCCTTCTCAAGGGCCTTGGGGTGCATGTCGCTGAAATGGAAAGGCCCTTGCATGTGTCTGAAGGTGTCTATTATACCGACAAGGAGGTCATGGGCGGCCTCTACTCGTCCTGTACAGTCGATACACAGGACGCCCACTGCCAGGAAAGGGAATGGCGAACGTCCTCGGACCGGTCGGCTAAGGACATCGGGAAAGACGGATATAAATATATCCGTACGCTTCATATCGACTCATCAGATCTTTCAGGCCTGGAGGCGGCCTATGACCTGGTCCGCACCATGCGGGCATCCATACTGGTCCTCGGGCCCCTTGTCGCGAGGGCCGGAAAGGCCCGCATCTCGCTTCCCGGCGGCTGCGCAATCGGGGCAAGGCCGATCGACCTCCATCTCAAGGGCCTTGAAAAGATGGGTGCACGTCTCAAACTCAAAGGCGGCTATGTCGAGGCCTCTGCATCCAGACTTAAAGGGACAGAGATATATCTTGATACCCCTACGGTCACAGGTACGGAAAATCTTATGATGGCCGCCACCCTAGCCAAAGGCAAAACAGTACTTAAAAACGCTGCGCGTGAACCTGAAGTAGTACACCTCGGCGAGATGCTGAATCTTATGGGGGCGCGCATAAGCGGCCTTGGGACGCCGACCATAACAATAGAAGGTGTAAATGATCTCAGACCGGTGGCATGGCGCATTATTCCGGACCGCATAGAAACCGGGACATACATGATGGCGGTCGGTGCAGCAGGCGGAGAACTTACACTTAAAGACGTACGGGCCGAGCATCTCCAGGCAGTCATCTCAAAACTCAGATGTGCAGGCCTTCAAATCAATGCATCCGGAGATCAAATTTTTGTCAAAAAGAAGGGACGGCTTCAGAGTGTTGATATCAAGACACTGCCTTACCCAGGTTTTCCAACTGATCTCCAGGCGCAGATAATGGTCTTGATGTCCATGGCTGAGGGTCTGAGCGTCATAACAGAGACCATATTCGAAAACCGCTTCATGCACGTGGCCGAGCTCCAAAGACTCGGCGCAGATATAAAAGTTGAAGGCAGAAGCGCTATAGTACGCGGGGTGAAGGAGCTTAACGGCGCACCGGTCATGGCTACTGACTTGAGGGCCAGCGCATCTCTAGTGCTTGCAGGCCTTGCCGCAAAAGGGATAACTACAATTTTAAGGGTTTATCACCTTGACAGGGGCTATGAAGATATGGAGGGAAAACTTTCAGCCGTAGGTGCAAGAATAAAAAGAGAAAGGATAGACATAACATAAATTAGATAACACGTATAAAAATAGTTTGCCTCCCTTACTCTCTTCTCAGATCCGCCTCCACCATAATCTCCAATAGACGGCTGAAGGTGGTCTGGGGCCGCCAATTCAGTTGTCTCTGAGCCTTGGAGGCATCACCAATGAGCAGTTCCACCTCTGCAGGCCTGAAGTATTCGGGCGATACCTCCACCAGCACCTTGCCGGTTTTCACATCCCTACCCTTTTCATTCACACCGGCACCCTCCCAGGCTATCTCATATTCAACGGCCTTAAAGGCGCACTCGATCCACTCTCGCACCGTGTGCGTCTCACCGGTGGCGATCACATAGTCGTCAGGGCTTTCCTGCTGAAGCATACGCCACATAGCATTCACATATTCAGGGGCATAACCCCAGTCCCGCTTGGAATCCAAATTGCCCACGACCACCTTGTCCAGCCTGCCCCTTTTGATCTGCGCTATGGCATGAGTGATCTTGCGCGTGACGAACTCCAGACCGCGAAAAGGGGACTCGTGATTAAACAGTATGCCCGAACAGGCAAACATGCCGTAGGATTCCCGGTAATTTACGGTCATCCAGTGGGCGAAGAGCTTGGAAACTCCATAGGGACTGCGCGGATAAAAAGGGGTCTTTTCGCTCTGGGGCACCTCCTGCACTCTGCCAAACATCTCGGAGGTGGAGGCCTGATAAAAGCGAGCGGATGGGTTGTAAGTGCGTAGGGCCTCCAAAAGCCTCAAGACCCCCATGGCGTCTATGTCTGCTGTCAAAATGGGCTGATCAAAGGAGACCTTCACAAAGCTCTGGGCCGCCAGGTTATAGACCTCGTCTGGTTTGATCTTTTCGATGGTGCGCAAAATGTTGGTGAGCTCCAGAAGGTCCATATAGACTATCTTCACATGGGACTCAATGCCCAGCTCCTTGAGCCTCCAGTTGCTGGAGTCGCCGCTTCGCCTGTCCGCGCCATAGACCTCATAACCCTTTTCCAAAAGCAGTTTGGCAAGATATGCGCCGTCTTGGCCTCGAATACCTGTTATCAGTGCCCTCTTCATGATACACCCCTTTCGTTCTTTTGTTTTAAACGTTTTCTTTTTTGCGGATCAAAAATGAGATTGAAGACCCATGCCTCTTTTGATAGACCCAGTAAATAGTTAAGTCATTATTGTATTCTACATATTCTCAGGTCCATATCAATGGCCGAATATGACAAAATAAAAACAAATATGCTTGTCCCTCAGGTGAGCACGCCTGAGCAGAGGTAGATACTGTAGGCAAATGGAGAGTCGTGGTCTGGCAGGGACGGCTTCATGAGCCCGGCAATATCACGGTGTAAATGAGAATCGTGGCCAGGGGCTGAAGGACCGTCCAGGCAAGACCGAACTGAGTATTCCGATAGCGGACATGAAAGTCCAGCTTGACATTGGCGAAAATAAACTCACACAAGGCCCAGGCATCTCGAAGCATACGTAAGGAGAGCACGTGTCTACACCACCTCTTCAGCAGCTATTCGTTCTATTTCATAGGTCTTGAAGGCCTTGATGTGCGAATACCTTTGGGCCAACAGGTCCTCTATCTCAGGAGAAAAGGCATAGCCAACGATAAAACCCTGCACCGGCATCTTGAAGTGGTCGCTCAGGCGCGAAAGCATTGCATCGAACCGCTTCAGGTCTTTCTTGCCCGGATGGGCCTTACACTCTCCCACTATCAGCACCTGTTGGCCATCCTTTATGGCCTCCATATAGATGTTCACCTCGTCAAAACTGTCTTTGGAATAGCGTACGTTTTTCCGCTCCACAATCTTGGGCATGGCACCGTATACCCTGGGCACAAAACGATGCATGAAAGGCATCAGCTTATCTTCTATACCATAACCAACGGCCATAGAAAGCCCGCCCAATTGTACCTTGATATCCTTCACCTCACCTATGAGGTCTTGCAATCTACGTTCGGTTTCTTTTTGGGCCTCCGCAAGCTCAGCAACAGTCTGTTCCAAACGGTCCAAACGCTCTTCCGTGCGCTTTTGGGCCTCCGCAAGCTCAGCAACAGTCTGTTCCAAACGGTCCAAACGCTCTTCCGTGCGCTTTTGGGCCTCCGCAAGCTCAGCAACACGCTGCTCTGTGCGCTTTTGGGCCTCCGCAAGCTCAGCAACAGTCTGTTCCAAACGGTCCAAACGCTCTTCCGTGCGCTTTTGGGCCTCCGCAAGCTCAGCAACACGCTGCTCTGTGCGCTTTTGGGCCTCCGCAAGCTCAGCAACACGCTGCTCTGTGCGCTTTTGGGCCTCCGCAAGCTCGACGACAACGGCTTTCAGCTGAGCAAAATCCTGCTGAGTCACGGTGTTTTTCAGGTCTTCGTAAATCTGCCCCAGAATATTGGTAAGGGTCTCGGCAGCAGCCTGATCCATTCTGGCCATCAGCTCCTGATATATCTTAAAGGTGTTCAGCATAAAACCTCCCGACAAAAAAACTATTCAAACGCCCTGCAACCGCAAGCTAAACAGCCCTGCTCCTGGGCGTTCACCCTATTCACCCTTCTGAAGCAGCATACTCACATCGAATGTATCGCTCAGGCAGGCAGATGTCAAACACCAGGGCTGACTGCCGAAAATATCGACCTCGAACTTGTCTGCATCCCGATAGTACATCAGGCGGAGTCACCTTCTGCTGTGCTCGCGTGCTTTAAGAGCTCGCCAAAAACAAGGTTTCCAGCACGAAATAGAGCCTTCGTGTTGTGATTGGGTTATTGCGATACCGCCGGTAAAGAGCTCTCTATTTCTAGAAAAGGCATCAGCCCCAATGTGTCCAAAAACAGGGGTTCCGAACCTGCAACGATGCGCCTCGTTCCTCAGCGCATCCTTGTATTGTGAACGTGTTGTTGCTTTACTCGGGTTTGACCGAGAGAGAAGACCGGACGCCGTGCGCATCCTTGAGCTGAAAGCTCGCCGCGTAGATAATGCGCCGGTCTTCCCCTTCTTTTTGCGAGAAATCGGACAGTATCTTTGGCCCGGCATAGCCGGAAGCCCGCATTTACAAGGTTGATTGCGCGAGGGATTATTATGAGACACACACTTGGAATCGATGTGGCAAAAGCCAAACTGGATTGCGCCCTGCGTCTTCCAGAGGGCAAGTTTCGTAGCAGGATCGTTGACAACACCGTCCAGGGTTTTGAGGCCCTTACAGCCTGGCTGACCAAGCATGATGTTTCTGACCTTCATGTCTGCATGGAGGCGACCGGAACATATTGGGAGGCCGTGGCCGAGCACCTCTCCGATACAGACTTCACGGTCAGTGTCGTTAACCCGGCAAGAATCAAGGCGTTCGGCGCCGCCTCCGGGGTACGCACCAAGACCGACCGTGTGGATGCCAGACTGATCGCCGAGTATTGCGTGACTCACCATCCGGAGCCATGGCAGGCGCCCTCTGCGGCCATCAGGGAACTCAGGGCATTGGTGGCCAGGCGTCAGGCGCTGGACGCCATGTGCACACAGGAGAAAAATCGTCTACTGGTGGCCCGCGAAGCAGTACGCAAAGATATTGAGGGGCATCTTGAGTATCTGAAAAGCCATCATTGAGATTGAGGACTCTATCCGCAAAAAGATCGACAATGATCCCGACCTTAAGGAACAGCGTGAGATTCTCGACAGCATTCCCGGTCTGGGCGAGAAAACCATTCCTGTGCTGCTGTCGTACTACGGTGGGCCGCCTCGGTTCGAAAATGCCAGACAGGCTGCCGCCTTCGCCGGACTCGATCCGCGTCAACATGAGTCAGGAAGCAGCGTCCGTGGCAAACCTCGCCTGTCCAAGATGGGGCATACGCTTTTGCGTAAGGCGCTCTATATGCCTGCCATGGTCGCCATCACCAAGACCGCATGGGGACGTGCGTTCAGAGATCGCCTGGCCTCGGCAGGAAAGACGCCCATGGTCATTATTGGCGCCATGATGCGCAAACTGATCCATGTTGCCTTTGGCATCCTCAAGTCTGGTAAGCCGTTCGATCCGGCCCTCCATGGCGTTTAACTGGCGCCATGTTTCCATCTATAAGCCTCGAAGCCCAAGCACTACGGCTCAAAAATAGGATAAATCTTTGACTCAACCAACGGTATTATATTACATCATGGCACTTGACATGGATAACAGTATCTACAGGGGGGCTTTCAACCCTTCCAGCATCTTTTCAATATCCCACACTGTATATACTTTAATATCTGTTCTTAATTGAGGTGTCTTACCACCATAAATTACCGCACCTCCAAATGGTGTATGTTTATATATTTTAAAAAACTTCCTGATATTTTTAAAAAAATCTTCAGCTACCGTGGCACCGGCTTTAACCTCCATAGGAAACAGATCCCTCCCCAACTCATAAATTATATCAACCTCATCCCCTTTATTATCCCGATAAAAGTACAGATTACTTCTTTTGCCCAAATTATATCTGTACTTTAAAATTTCCATCAGGACTAAATTTTCAAAGAGATTCCCTCTCAACGGGTCTCTCTCCACCTGATTTTCATTTTCAAGCCCAAGAAGATAACTGGCCAGGCCCACATCGTAAAAATATAATTTTGGTGATTTTATCAATCTTTTGGATACATTGCCAAACCAAGGGGGCAAAAGAAAAACAACAAAACTTGCCTCAAGAAGTGTCAGCCATGCCTTGGCAGTGGTCCCGGATACCCCGACATCATTTGCTAAGCTGTTGAGGTTTAAAACCTGTCCGATTCTGCCGGCACATAATTTTAGAAATTTCTCAAAAAGACTTAAATCCTTAATGTTAACAAGCTGTCTTAAGTCTCGCTCTACATATGTCACAAGATAATCAGCCATTGCCTGATTAGGATTTAAGGACATGTCATATATACGAGGATAACCACCATTTAATATTAAACTTTCGATTGAGCTTATATCATAATGAGTCTGAATTTCAGAAATACTAAGAGGTAACAATTTTAACAGTGCTGTCCTACCCGCAAGTGTCTGGCTTATGTTACTAATTATCTCAAACTGTTGACTACCTGTAATTATAAACTGTCCTGGCTCTTTTCTTTCATCGACAATAACCTGCAAATAAGAAAGTAGCGATGGAACTCTTTGAATCTCATCTAATATAACACGATTGCTGTATTGGTTGAGAAAGCCTCGCGGGTCGCTAAGTGCAAAGGCCCTTACATCCAGGGCTTCGAGGTTTACATACTGATAATCCGGGAATGTAGCTCTGCACAGTGTGGTTTTGCCACTCTGCCTCGGCCCCGTAATGGTGACAATGGGATACTGAGTAGATAATTTTTTTAATACTGGCTCAATTTTTCTCTCAATCATAAATCCAAGTTAACAAAAATGGTACAATTTACAAGTTAAAGTTTATATTTGTACGTTATACTATTTCAAATCCCTACGCGCTACTGTCATATCTATTACCCCCTCTTACCCCACAAAAACCACAAAAATGCCTGTCCTTTTTTATCCTATTTTCTTGAAGCTAAGGACGGACAGGCCTTTATTATACTGGTGAGCCAGGACAGATTATTTGCACTTTTCAATAACATTAAAAGTTATTTGATGATTTTGGGTGAAGGATTCCGCCCGCATGATGTGGCAGAACCATTCGATGGTTTCCTTTGAGATAAATACGATGGCTGCTTTTTGTCTAATGAGCACAAATCCGCTGTCAAATAACATTTTTTCAGCTTCTTTGGCTGTCAGTCTTTGGATTTTCTCACCCACGCACCATAACCTCGATAGGTGCAATCATTCTAGCATGCTGGTCCGCACCAAGCGGTTCCCATGAGCCACCGTGCTGTAGCGGGGTAATTGAGGGGGCAAGGGGGAGTTATGCCTGAAAAGACGTCGTTGCAGCAATGTCTGCATATCGCAACGGCCATCGGCAATCACCATGACGTATACATTTTCGGCCATGACGCGGTAAATGATGCGGTAGGGTTTGAAAAAAATCTCACGGTACTCGCAAAGTCCAACGGCCAGCAGTTCCTTCGGATAGGCTCCTCGCTCCGGATTTTCAGAGAGGCTCGAAAAGGCCTTCTCTATTTGAGAGAAAACTAATCCGCTTTTCCCGGCGCGTCGTGTGATTCAATTCTTCCAGGTCCCGGGACGCATCGTCGGTCAGAAATATTTGGAAAGTCATCAGCGACCCTTGCTCTGGTTTCGAAGTCGCTGAATGACATCACCGGCAGGCTGGACCTTGCCTTCCTCAATCTGAAGCGTGCCGAGCGCAAGAATCTTCAGAAGGGCCATGGTCTCCTGGGTCTGCTCATAGCTTTCGATGTCCTGCATAACGACCTTAGCTTCGCCATTCTAGGTGATGACCAGGGGTTCACCTTGCCCCGACAGGTTACGCACGATTTCTGCGGCATGGGCCTTCAGGTAACTGCCGCCATTGCCGTGCTCGTCAGGCATCCTTTTCAACCACGAATCACCGCTCAGGGGCCTTGAAGGTGATCGACCCAGAATTTTACAGGCCGGCAGAGGTTGATGTGCTTATCGGCAACCCGGCCAAGGCAAAGGCCAGGCTCGGCTGGGAGGCCAGGACAGGCCTGAATGAACTGATTGTCATGATGATGGATGCGGATCTGGAGCGGGTAAAAAGGGAACTTGCCTGATCCGTCCGGTCATATCTTCAACCGGCGAAGCCTTTGCCTATCGCCCCCATCTCAATTTCATAGGTCTTGACCGGTTTGATAGTTGGATATCGTCCGGCCATATATTTCTCGACTTGAGGGGTGAATGTGTACCCGATGAGCATTGCCTGTATGTTTTTACCAAGCACTGCAGAAAGGCGCTCCAGCATGGCTGCGAAACGGTCGGCATCCTTCTTCCCTGGTTGGGCCTTGCACTCTCCAACAAGATATACAGGATTGCCGTTTGCATCCTTACCCTCGGCCAGGATGTTCACCTCGTCATATCTATCGGCGCCGTATTCAATATTTTTTCTCGATACCCTCAATATCTCGAGACCGAAGACCCTTTTCGCATAGGCTGGAATGTATGGCATGAGCCTGTCTTCGATGCCGTATCCCACAGCATCAGAAAGCCCGCCTACCTGTTTGGCTAGATTGCCGAGCTCCTGTTCCGTCCTTTTCTGTGCCTCGGCAAGCTCCCCTACCCTCTGTTCCGTCCTTTTCTGCGCCTCGGCAAGCTCCCTTACCGTATCCTCCAAACGGCACAGCCGTTCCTCTGTCTTTTTCTGCGCCTCGGCAAGCTCCCTTACCGTATCCTCCAGACGGCACAGCCGTTCCTCTGTCTTTTTCTGCGCCTCGGCAAGCTCGCGCACGACCTCCTTGAGTTCGTTAAACTCATTTTTGGTGACACGATCCCGCTGTTGGCGCTCCATCTCCTCAAGGATCCCCAGAAGTATGGAACGAAGCGAGGGTTCGACCTTATCCAACATTCTCACCAATTCGATCACAGACACGGATGAAGCCCCTTAAAATCTATTGAATTTTAAAAATATATCACAAAAGAGAAAAAATAAATACCTTTAGAAAATTTAAAAATAATCTTTAATAAACCCAAGCAGCTCCTGAAAATAAATACCTTTTTGGCTTGATCTTGATCATGCTTAAATTATATTGCGGCAATGAAATGAACTGATGTCATGATGATGGATGCGGATCTGGAGCGGGTAAAAAGGGAAGAGGCCTGATTTGCCGGGTATTATTTATAAAATATAGTGCAGCGCATAAAAAATAACAACAAACAAATGGTTGCCATGGTCCCTCATCTGATATGGTTTACCGGGCTGAGCGGTGCAGGGAAGTCTACTCTTTCCAGCCTTTTTTGCGAAAAGCTTAAAAAATTAAACCATCATTTTTATCTCCTCGACGGCGACATAATCCGCAAGGGGCTTTGCAAAGACCTCGGTTTTTCAGACTCTCACAGGACGGAAAACATTAGACGGGTGGCAGAGGTCTCAGCTATCCTGCTCGATGCCGGCCTTTTTGTAATCGCCGCCTTTATTGCGCCCCTTGAGGCGGAAAGACTCTTGGCCAGAGGGATCGTCGCTGCAAAGGGTTATCAATTTATAGAGGTTTATGTAAAGGCCTCGCTTGAGACATGCGAAAAGAGAGACCCGAAGGGCCTCTATAAAAAGGCCAGGCAGGGCCTTATTAAAAATTTTACAGGGATTGACTCACTTTATGAAATACCACAAAACCCCGATATAATCCTTGACACAGAGCGGGATTCGAAAGATGAATGCATTATGAGGTTGATGGATTTTCTTAAAGAAAAGGGGCTTATAACGACATGAATACAATGCTTGTAAGCATCTGGCGGTTTCGCCAGTTTATCATTTTATCCACCGTTAACCTGAATATATGATCTCTGTCGGGATGCTTCGGGATGTCTGGGCCTTTCGCGGTTTTATCGCGGCAAGCGTCAAGCGCGAGTTCCATACAAGGTACCGCAACACCCAGTTCGGCTTTCTGTGGACCATAATCCAGCCGCTTTCCATGATCACCATATACACGCTGGTGTTCGCCGAGATCATGAAGCCGTCCCTGCCAGGCCACGACTCCAGATTCGCCTACAGCATATATCTCTGCGCAGGGGTCCTGACCTGGGGTTTTTTCAGCGAACTCCTGGGCCGCTCTGTGGGCATATTCGTGCAGAATGCGAACCTCTTGAAAAAGATCAGTTTCCCCAAGCTCTGCCTGCCGCTTATCCTGACCTTCTCAAGCCTTATAAATTACGCGATCGTAATGGCCATCTTTATCGCCTTTCTCGTCGTCAGCGGCAATTTCCCGGGCCTGCCAGTCGTGGCGGCCATCCCTGTCATAGCCATCCTTGTCGCTTTTGGCATAGGGCTTGGCATTCTTCTAGGCACCATAAACGTATTTTACAGGGATGTGGAGCAGACTATGGGGATCGTCCTGCAATTCTGGTTCTGGCTGACGCCGATCGTGTATGCAAACAAGACGCTGCCTCCCTTCGCAGCCGCATTCCTGAAGTGGAACCCGATGTGGTCTTTGATAAACGCCATGCACACGATATTTCTCGACGGGCGTTTCCCTGACTGGGCCAGCCTTATCTATCCCGGGGTCCTTTCGATTGGTCTGGTTTATCTGGGTATGTTCGCATTCTGGAGGCTCAGCGGCGAGATCGTGGATGAGTTATAAAATGGGCTATATTCGTGTAAACGGCATTGGCAAGGCCTATAAACGCTATCGCAAGAAATCCGGCCGTTTTTTGGAGTGGTTGGGGCTTGGCGTACATCACGAGCTCAAGTGGGTGCTTAGGGACGTGAGTTTCGAGGTGCAGCCCGGCGAGGCCGTGGGCATTGTGGGCGTAAATGGCGCTGGGAAGAGCACGTTACTTAAGATCGTTACCGGCACAGTGAAGTCTACCACCGGCACGGTTGAGGTTGGAGGTCGAGTTTCTGCCCTTTTGGAGCTGGGCATGGGGTTTCACCCTGACTTCACAGGCCGTGAGAACGTCTATATGGCTGCGCAGTTAAAGGGCATGACCCGTGACGAGGTGACGGCGAAGATGCGTGAGATCGAGGAGTTTGCGGAGATCGGAGACTACATCGATCAGCCCGTGCGTGTATATTCCAGTGGCATGCAGGTGAGGCTGGCCTTCTCTGTGGCAACATGCGTGAGGCCAGATATTCTGATCGTTGATGAGGCGCTCTCTGTGGGGGATGCCGCGTTTCAGCACAAAAGTTTTGACCGTATACGAAGCTTTAGTGACAGAGGCACTACCTTGCTTTTCGTCTCTCACAGCCCTGCCATGGTTAAAACTCTGTGCGATCGGGCTTTATTGCTTGACACCGGACTTTTGGTAAAAGACGATTCACCAGATGCCGTCCTAGATTACTACAACGCATTAATAGTGAAAGCAAAGGAGGACTTGAAGATCCGCCAAGTAGAAATGGAAACTGGGCACAAAATAACGCGCTCCGGAAGCGGACATGCGGAAATTACCGCAGTCGAGCTATTAAACAACGGCACTGCGGTAAGAGCGGTAAGAAGCGGGGAACCGGTGACCGTTCGAGTTGGCACCAGAATCCACAAGCCTATTGAAGATCTGACCGTGGGAATACTCTTTCGAGATCGTTTGGGTAATGACGTCTTCGGGACCAACACCTTTCATCATGGTTGTTCCCCGAAATGGCCTCCCGTAAACCAGCAAATTTGGGTGGACTTTCAAATCCCTCAGCTTTTATTTGGAACAGGAAGTTACAGTCTAACAGTTGCCCTTCATAAAAGCCACAGCCATGTTTCAGGAAATTACGACTGGTGGGATAGAGCCTTAGTGTTTCAGGTAGTACCTGGAGATCATCCATTAGGCATAGGTGTCTGTAACCTACCCATTTGTATTAAATGGCATGAGCCTTCACATTCTGATCCCGGGAGCAAAGGCAATGGCTGACGACGCTTTTTATTACGCCTTCGAAGAACGCCATAGAGGATCCCGAACCTTGATCAAAAGCCGCCTGTCTATCTATCTTCCTTTTGTCAATCCTCTGATGGAATTCTACAGCCGACCCTCTGCCGTCGATCTTGGATGCGGTCGAGGTGAATGGCTTGAGCTCATGGCAGAAAACGGCTTTAACGCAAAGGGAATCGATATAAACGACAGAATGCTTGAGGTATCCCGTAGCCTCGGATTTTCAGTGGAAAAAATGGACGCCGTGGAAGCCCTCGAGGCTCTCAATGATAATTCTCAAGCCGTGGTCACAGCGTTTCATCTAGTAGAGCACCTGCCTTTCGAGACGGTCGATAAACTGGTTAAGGAAGCTCAAAGGGTCCTTGTCCCGGGGGGTATTCTCATTATTGAAACGCCCAACCCTGAAAACCTCATAGTTTCTTCCACTAATTTTTATTTGGATCCCACTCACCTGAGACCCATTCCTCCTCAGCTTTTGAGTTTTCTGGTGGAATATCATGGCTTTTTTAGACACAAAATCCTGCGACTCCAGCAACCCATTGACGTTCTTACGACGAAAACCACGTTATGGAATGTCTTTAGTGGAGTCAGCCCTGACTATGCCGTGGTGGCGCAAAAAGGTTCCTCCGATGCCGGTATGCTCTCTAAATTTGACTCTATCTTTGACATTAGCAAACCGGTTGGCACGAAAATAGATCAAATGGCTTTAAAATACGATGAAGACAGAACAGCCGAAAAATCACAGCTGTTGAAAGCTTTGACCGAAAAGCTTGATCAAGCAAGTAACGCAATAGCATTGTTGAGTTCGCGTTTAGCTGAGACAGAGTCCCGCTTGCAGCGTGCAGAGGATGATGTAAAGGCTGCAAGGGAGCGTGCTGAAGCCTCCGAGAGGCGTGCTGAGGAAGCAAGTAACGCAATAGCATTGTTGAGTTCGCGTTTAGCTGAGACAGAGTCCCGCTTGCAGCGTGCAGAGGATGATGTAAAGGCTGCAAGGGAGCGTGCTGAAGCCTCCGAGAGGCGTGCTGAGATGGAAAGGGAGCGCGTCGGGCGTTTGGAGCTTGAGCTTAATGCTGTCTATAATAGCCGTTCATGGCGCGTCACAAGGCCATTGCGTCTGGTCTTCCATCAGGCAAGGCTCATCAAGGGTCAAGGATTTGCGGCGCGTACAAAGACCATTGTAAAATCCGTTGCAAAACCGATTCTGGTCCGATCCATAACTTTCTTTGATTCTCATCCGGCCCTCCGGAGCCGTTGCATAAACTTCATCCGTAAATTTGGTCTGTATGATAACACCCGGGCCTTCTACAGGCGTTTTATGTACGGGCGGCAGGAGCCGCAGCCCGCAGCAGCACGGCCGGTTACAGATATCGAGTTGCAGCAACTCTCCCCTCGGGCGCACAGGATATATCTGCAACTCAAAGAGGCCATGGAGAGACACGGCAGGGATGATTGTCGATAGATTCGCCCTGCGCGATAAATGACAGATTGATGGGATTATAAAAATTGCATAGGCGAACACACAGACCCGCCCATGCATATAGGAGAGGGAGATAGATGCGCATCGTTCTTGACATGCAAGGGGCGCAGACTGAAAGCCGTTTTCGCGGCATCGGCCGCTATACCATGTCGCTTGCCAAGGCCATTGCGCGCAATCGGGGAGAACATGAAATCATCCTTGCCTTAAGCGGTCTGTTTCCCGAGACCATTGAGCCCATCCGGGCGGAATTCGACGGGCTTCTTCCGCAAGAGAATATCCGCGTCTGGCAGGCACCCGGCCCGGTACAGGAATGTCAGCCCGGAAATGAGTGGCGCCGTAAGGTGGCCGAGCACATTCGCGAGGCCTTTCTTGCAAGCCTCAGGCCTGATATCATCCATGTCTTCAGTCTGTTCGAGGGCTATGTGGACGATGCGGTGACCAGCATCGGCCTATTCGACAGCGACACCCCTGTGAGCGTAACCCTCTATGATTTGATTCCCTTGCTGCATGCCGGCCTTTATCTGGATCCCAATCCGCTTTATAAGGCATATTACATGCGAAAGCTCGAGCATCTGAAGAAGGCCTCCCTTCTTCTTGCCATATCAGAGTCTTCGCGCAAAGAGGCTATAGAGCATTTGGGATTCCCTGAAGATGCGGTGGTAGATGTATCTACAGCGGTTGATGAATGTTTCCGGCCTTTGGCTCTAAGCAAAGAAGAGGAGGAGAGGATTCGACGGAAATTCGGTATCCTGAAGCCCTTTGTGCTCTATACCGGTGGCATTGACCACCGCAAGAACATCGAAGGACTGATCCGCGCCTATGCCGGGCTTTCTGAGAAATTGAGAGACGGTTATCAGCTTGTCATGGCCGGCAAGATGCCGGAAGGAGAAAGGCGAAGGCTCTTGGCCCTTGCACAACAGTATGGGCTTAAGTCGAATGAAATAATCTTTACGGGCTATGTGAGCGACGAAGATCTTGTCCGTCTTTATAATTTGTGCACCGTATTTGTTTTTCCTTCGCTTCACGAAGGTTTTGGTCTGCCGGCGCTTGAGGCCATGGCCTGCGGCGCGGCAGTGATTGGCTCGAATACCACAAGCATTCCAGAAGTGATTGGCCGGGAAGATGCCCTGTTTGACCCGCACAAGGACGATGCAATCGCCGAGAAGCTCGAGCTGGTGCTTACTGACGAGGACTTTCGAAGGGAATTGCAGCACCACGGCATTGAGCAGGCAAAGAGGTTTTCATGGGATGAGTCGGCAAGGTGGGCAATTGCCGCCTTTGAGGCCTTTTATGCCAAGAAAGCAGATCAACCGGTGCTTGTCAAACCTGCCCGCCGTCCCAAATTGGCTTATATCTCGCCACTTCCGCCGGAAAGAAGCGGCATCAGTGACTACAGCGCAGAGCTCCTCCCCGAGCTTGCCAAGTATTATGACATTGAAGTGATTGTAGCGCAGAAGGATGTTTCTGACCCATGGATTAAGGCCAACTGCCCGGTGCGCAGCGTAGAATGGTTCCGGCAGAACGCATGGAGCTATGACCGCGTGCTCTATCACTTTGGTAATAGCCCTTTTCATACCCACATGTTTGATCTGTTGCAGCCCTATCCAGGCGTGGTTGTCCTGCACGACTTTTTTCTGAGCAGCGTACTGGCTCATGAAGAAATGACAGGGGCCATACCCGGGATGTGGACACGTGCCCTGTATCAGTCGCACGGTTACAATGCTGTTCAGATGCGCTTTTCTAAAAATGGGATTGAACAAGCAAAATTGCGCTACCCTTGCAATCTTCAGGTACTGCAGAACGCTCTTGGGATAATAGTGCACTCCGATTACTCTAAGCGATTGGCGAAAAAATGGTATGGTGAGAACGCCGCCTGTGACTGGGTTGTTATTCCGCTCCTGCGCGTCCCTGCGCCCGATGCGGATCGCCTCAAGGCGCGCGGGCAGTTAGGTCTTGCCCATGACGCATTTCTAGTGTGCAGCTTTGGCATGCTCGATCCGACCAAATTGAACCATCGTCTCCTTCAGGCATGGCTTGCCTCATCCCTGTCCAAAGATGGGCGCTGCAACCTGGTGTTCGTGGGCCAAAATCACGGCGGTGACTACGGGGCCCAGCTTTTAAAGACCATAAAAAAAAGCGGCCTTGAAAGGCGTATCCGCATTACGGGTTGGGCAGACGCCGATACCTTCCGCCGGTATCTACAGGCGGCGGATGTGGCTGTGCAACTGCGCACGCTCTCCCGCGGAGAAACATCAGGGACGGTGTTGGACTGCATGAATCACGGGCTTGCCACCATCGTCAATGCCCACGGCAGCATGGCGGAATTGCCGAAGGATGCGGTATGGATGCTACCCGATGAATTTGAAGAAAAAGAACTTGTTCAGGCGCTCGAAACGCTGTGGAAGGATGATGACCTGCGGCGGTCGCTGGGGCAAAAGGCAAAGGAGATCATTTTAACCCGCCATAGTCCTTCAGGATGCGCCAGACAGTATTTCGAGGCAATAGAAAACTTTTATGCCAGGTCGCAAACTGAAATCTGTAATTTAGTCAAGGCTATTGCGACCGTTGATGGACATCATCCAACAAGAGATGAATTGGCTGCGATTGCAACATCTATCGCTCGATCCATTTGTGCAAAGCCCCAAATCAAGCAGATCCTGCTGGATGTCACGGCTACGGCTCGAAATGATCTCAAAACCGGCATTGAGAGGGTTGCCAGGGCCATCCTTCGAACACTTATTGAATCGCCGCCTTCGGATCATCGTATTGAGCCTGTGTATTTGACGAATGAAGGCGGTTTCTGGCACTATCGCTATGCCCGTCGCTATACGTTAGGATCTTTAGGATGTCCTCAAAACGCATTAGACGACGAGATAGTTGACCTGCAAAGTGGTGATGTGGTGCTTGGCTTGGACATATCAGGAGATACGCTTGTTCACGCCGGTCGTTCAGGCCTTTTTGCCCACTGCAGGGCTTCGGGGGTTAAAATATATTTTCTCGTTCATGACATATTGCCCATAACCCTTCCTGGATTTTTCCCTCCTGGCGCGAATGCGCGCTTTGAAGCCTGGCTTCAGACTGTTACGTCTTGTGACGGAGCGGTTTGTGTATCAAAAGCAACGGCAGAATCACTTGTTGAATGGTTGAAAAACCTTGGCCCTCATCGCCATCGACCCTTTAGAATAGCCTGGAATCACCATGGCGCAGATATAAAGGATTCTATCCCTTCGCGGGGGATGCCGGACAGTGCACAGCATGTACTGGAAGAACTTGCCAACCGGCCGAGTTTCCTTATGGTGGGCACCATCGAGCCTCGAAAGGGTTATCTGCAATCTCTGCAAGCGTTTACTCAATTGTGGAATAGGGGCGTTGATATCAATCTCGTCATTGTGGGTAAAGAGGGGTGGAAGGATGTCCCAGAGGCTATGCGAAGGACGATTCCTCAGATCATGCAAACCATCCGCTCCCATCCTGAACTTGGCAAGCACCTCTTTTGGCTCGAGGGCATCAGCGACGAATATCTGGAGAAGGTCTATGCCGCCTCCACATGTTTGATCATGGCAAGCGAGGGCGAAGGCTTCGGGCTTCCGCTCATAGAATCTGCCCGCCACAAACTTCCCATCATTGCGCGGGACATTCCGGTCTTTCGAGAGGTGGCGGGTGAGCACGCCTTTTATTTCCCGAACGATAAATCGCCTGAGGTGCTGGCCCAGGCCATAATGGAGTGGCTTGAACTTTACAAGGAAGGTAAGCATCCCAAATCCGAAGGAATGCCATACCTTACATGGAAGGAAAGCGCTCAAAACCTTCTGAATATCATATTGAACAACAAGTGGGCCTATGAGGTCATGCCATATGGAACGATTAGGCCAGGTGTGATCTGTAATCATAAGAGCCACAGGCTGGAGTGGTCAGGGGGCTGGAGCAACCCAGAAAAGCACTTTCGCTGGACCGACGGACACGAGGCTAAACTCAGGTTTTATATAGCCCCAGAGGAGGTCACGAAATGCACAAGGTTTCGCCTGCTTCTCAATACGCTGGGAAAACAACAAATGGAAGTATGCCTAAACGACAGCCTGAGCTTTAGCGGCGTGATTGAAGGGGTCGACAGGGAACTTATTATCGAAACAGCGTCTTTTTGTTCAGGTCTCAATAGGCTTCTTTTCAGGCTGCCCAATGCCAGGCAACCGAATAATGCCGATTCGAGGATGCTCGCAATTGCTTTGAAAGAATTCGTAATACTATCAGCACAACAAGGAGGCCGAAACAGTGAATAGAAAGTTGTTTTTTGACCACATTCCAAAGACCGCCGGAACCAGTCTGCAGCAGTTTTTTGTGGAGGCCTTCGGAAAAGAAAAGGTGACAGAAACCTTAAGGGGATTAAAGTATCAGCACGCCCTATCTGTCTATGCGAATCGACAGGTCATTACTGGCCATTTCTACTTCACTTGCGAAGAAAGCCTGCCTGAAGGGTATGTATGGGCAACGGTTTTAAGGGATCCAAGAGAGCGAACCCTTTCAGAATATTTCTATATCGTTAACGATGTGCCGGATACAGGCGGCGGGCCGATAGAACGCCGTATCAAGTCCATGTCCCTGGAGGAGGCACTTCATGACTCAGAGTTTTGCGACCGAATTCGAAACTACCAGAGCGTTCACTTCGCATCCTTTTTTCATTCCACACCATGGCAGCTTGACAGAGCAGAGTTTTTACGCCTGGCAAAGAAAGGGCTTGAGCAATACCATCTTGTAGGCATAACCGAACGGCTGGA
This sequence comes from Dissulfurimicrobium hydrothermale, assembly GCF_022026155.1. Classification (NCBI taxonomy): domain Bacteria; class Deltaproteobacteria; genus Dissulfurimicrobium; species Dissulfurimicrobium hydrothermale. The sequence goes on from NZ_CP085041.1 coordinate 169,261, forward strand.
AGAGCTTGTGGAGGTGTTGAAGAAGGTATTCAATATTCCTGAAGAAGTTAGGCTGAAACGCTACAATGTTACATCCAGGCGGGAAAGATTCTCTGACCTGCCGTCTTCACTTCAGGCCCGCATTCTGGAACTTGTGGATGTGGACATGGAGCTCTGGCAGTATGCGGAGGAGCTCTTTGAAAACAAAACCAAACACTTCGATGCGAGCTCACTCCCCAGCGACTCGAAGAGCGAAGCCCAGGCCTGCAAAATGGCCTCTTCCGTTTCCAGTCCTATTGAGCCGGCTGGCATTCAGGGGGATGGATCTCTGGAGCTTTTGAGCGTGACGGTGAGCGGTCAGCTCAGGCCGCAGATGCCCACGTTTCTGCCGGGGGAGCGGGCATTCCTTCGCATAGCCTTTCGAGCCGTCAAGGATATAGACGATTTGACAGTAGGCTACAGCATCCATCATGACTCAGGGCTGCATATTTTCGGCATTAACACGCGGCTTCTGGGGAAAAAGCTTTCGGTAAAGGCAGGTGGAGAATACTACGTGGATTTTCTCTTCCCTGTAAACCTCGGGCTGGGAAAGTACTTTGTGAACATCAGCGCCCATTCCGGACTGACTCATCTGGAGCGCTGCTATCTCTGGCGGGAGAAGGTTGCCAGTTTTGACGTGAACGGTTTCGCCGATGTGCTTTTTGAAGGCCTGGTGCGACTGATGCCTTCCATGTCAGCGGGTTTGATGAGTGGAGAAGGTCGGCTTGAGTGGGAACAGACTTCGGTTCAGGGGGTGCAACGTATCGGCTATGACACGCCTCCCATATCGGACTGCAGAGGATTTATTCGCTGCATGCCGAGGATTGAGACCCTGGAACTGAGACCTGGTCAGCAGATTGCCATAACTGTGGAGGTCATGAACCAGAGTCAGCAGATCTGGTATCTCGAAGGGAACAAGCCTGTCTATCTCAGCTATCATTGGCTGAACAAAGAGGCCGAGCCTGTAATCTTTGACGGCTTTAGAACACCGCTTCCGTGCAATGAAATTCAACCCGGGGAGCTTGTTCAGGCCACAGCAATGGTAGAAGCCCTTAAGCAGGCTGGAGAATATACCTTGGAATTGACCCTTGTGCAGGAAGGTGTTACCTGGTTTGAAGAAAGAGGGTTTGTAACGGAAAAATTAAACATTAGTATAGACCACGATAGGAGGATAAGTCAATGAACATTCAGCATTTGGCAAAGGGCTTGGTGGTTGGAATGGTTGTGGTGGCAATGTTTGCTCTATCCGGTTGTGGAGACAGTGGCCAAAAAAAGGAAGCACAAGAAAAAGCCAGTAGTAAGGTACAACCTGCTGGTGTGTCTCAACCTCAGGATGTGGTGAAGAAGAATCTAACCCAGTTTGAAGATCTTCTGAAAGCTACAAAGTGCTACATCGATAAAGGGCTCGATGTGAAGGAGCTTTATCCTTTGACTGCCGAAAGTGCTGATTGCCTTGATAAAGGATACGGAGGCTATGAAAGGCCCGCCCCGAACTATAACTGGACCCATCAGGACGGCTGGCTGGGCATGTGGGGAAACAAGAATCAGATAGGTGTGGGCCTGAGCGGTTCCTTTGAGGAGATAAAACCGGTTCTTGAGAGATACAAGGCCGATGTAAGGGAGATATTTTTTCCTTATCCGACGAAATATGAGCCTAATAAAGCAATTCCCTCTGATACCAAAGGACTGCTGCTGATGGTATTCCCAAAAGAGTTTGTGATGGGGGCCGAAGGTAAAAAGTAAACTACGTACCGGCTAAAGCCGGTAGCTTTGATACTAGCTGGACGCCGATCAGAAATAGGAGGATGCATATCTTACCAAATTGTTGTGGAGTATAATACTCCCCAAATTTTAGACAGAGTAACTTAGTGGTAAAGTAGCCTGCCGAGACTTCAGGAGGTTAGGCAGGATGAGCAGGTTGCACAGGAATCACGATGCGGTTTTTAAGGCCAGGGTAGCGCTTGAAGCGGTCAAACAGGAAAAAACCATCGCCCAGCTTTCAAGTGAATATGGGGTACACGCAAATCAGATAGGACAATGGAAGAAGCATCTTATCGAGGGACTCCCTACGCTTTTTTCTGATAAGAGGAAAAAATCCGAGGAAGAGGGAGAGGGGCTTAAAGACGAGCTTTACCGGCAGATAGGGCAGCTCAGTGTGGAATTGGAGTGGCTTAAAAAAAAGTCTCGACTGCTCAGTTAAACGAGAAGCGGGGCATGATAGAGCCGGGGCATTCCATGATACCTGTATGTCGCCAATGTGATTTGCTTGATCTATCAAGGGCGTCTTACTATTACGAGGCGAGGGAAGAAGACAGATATAACCTTGAGCTTATGAGGCTTATAGACGAGCAGTTTACAGAGACGCCGTTTTATGGGATAGCGAGGATGACGGCGTGGTTAAGGAAAGAGGGCCATGGAATAAATGGGAAGCGGACACGGCGTTTAATGCGGCTCATGGGCCTTGAGGCTATATACCCCAAGCCTCGGTTAAGTGTCAGCGATCAGGAGCATAAGAAATATCCCTATCTTTTGAGGGGGTTAACGATTATCCGTCCTGATCAGGTATGGAGCGCGGATATAACATACATAAGGCTTAGACATGGTTTTATTTATCTGGTGGCTGTTATTGACTGGTACAGCCGGTATGTCCTGAGTTGGGAGATATCGACTGGGCTGGACAAGGAGTTTTGCATGAACGCCCTTGATCTGGCCCTTAAGATAGCCTTGCCTGAGATATTCAATACGGATCAGGGTGTCCAGTTTACAAGCATGGATTTTACCTCACGCCTTGAATCATTGGGGGTACGGGTCAGCATGGATGGCCGGGGCAGGGCGTTGGACAATGTATTTGTTGAGCGTCTCTGGAGGAGTGTTAAATATGAGGAGGTTTATCTTAACGACTATCAGGACGTAAGGGCTGCCAGGGATGGCTTAAGACGGTATTTCGATTTTTATAATAATGAACGGCTCCATCAATCCCTCGGTTATGCAACACCGGCTGAGGTTTATAAAAAGGGGCTGCCTTTAAAACAAAGACAGGCTGCCTGATCCACTAAATACCCCTCGATTTTTTGTCTTGACAATGGGGAGTAGCTTACTATTAGTAAACCGTGGCAGATGTTTAAGGACAGCAATTTTACAAAAACCTCCCTAAGAGATGCTCTGTTGGGGAGATAAAGCTAAATACTCCGAGAAAGCAAGTCCTCAAGCTGCTTGTAAGATGATGTCTGAGGGACTAAAAGGGTGTGATAGTGCTCCTTTGGAGATCATTAAAACCAATCCTTACTTTAGGGGTTTCCTAAACTCCTGGACTGTGGATAGATGTATATAAATGAGGGACTATAAATGAGGATAAAAAAGTTAAAAATTTTAGCTTAATAAGCGAAACTAGACTATGGAAAACAAAAATAATCCAAAAATTGCTGTAGTTATACCCTGTTACAATGAAGAAAAAAATATTGAAGCTTGCTATAATAGCTTAGTAAATATTCTAAATCAGACAAATTGTAAATATGATTTAATCTTTGTTAACGATGGCTCCAAAGATAATACCTTAGAAAAACTTATAAATCTACACAAATCTGATTCTAATGTAAAAATAATAGACTTTTCTAGAAACTTTGGCAAAGAGATAGCTTTAAGCGCAGGGCTTGACTATGTAGATGCAGATACAGATGCTGTTATTCCTTTTGATGCCGATCTACAACATCCCCCAGAAGTTATTTTGCAGATGCTTGAAAAGTATAAAGAAGGTTACGACATAGTAAACGCTGTCAGGAGTAAAAGAGACGGTGAAACGTTTTTAAAGAAGATTACATCAAAATTATTTTATAAGATTATAAACAAGCTTACGGATATTGAGATACCAAAAGATGTAGGAGATTTCAGACTAATCTCAAGAGATGCTCTGGAAGCTATTAAGGGTATCAGGGAAAGAAAGCGTTTTATGAAGGGTATATTTGCATGGGTAGGATTTAAAACTGCTTCTGTATATTACGAAAGAGCCCCAAGACATTCTGGAAAGACAAAATGGAATTACATAAAATTAATAGATTTAGCAATTGAAGGTATTACTTCATTTTCAGCAGCACCCTTGAGGCTAGCCTCTTTACTTGGTCTTTTGGTTTCTTTTGTGGCTTTTTTATATGCAGTTTGGATAATTATAGCTAAATTAGCTTTTGGAAATCCGGTTAAAGGCTATCCTTCAATGATGGTAGCTATTTTGTTTCTTGGCGGAGTGCAGCTTATAACTATTGGAATAATTGGAGAATACATTGGACGAATATATGAAGAAGTAAAACAAAGGCCGCTTTATATAGTAAAAAAAGTTTATGATAGGAGTGGTAGTGAATAATCAAAAGAAAAATGGCGATCTAATAAAAATAAGTGGCGACTATCACTATAAAGCATCACTATCAAAAAATAAAATCAAAAAATTTTGGTATTATTCAAAAAAGACAGCCATAAAGAGATTTTTGCCTCCTCAAACAGGAGACAATGTCTTAGATGTTGGATGCGGTTCAGGCGTTATAACAAATTTTTTATCAGAATTAGGAGCATCTGCCATTGGCATTGATGGCAATATAGAAGCCATTAACTTTGCTAAATCTAAATTCGAAAATAGTAGATGTCGTTTTATTTACGGGTTAGTAGATGATGATTACAAATTTGATTTATTGTTTAACAAGATATACTGTTTAGAATTAATCGAACACATATATTATAATCAAGGTCTTAAGATGTTAAGAAATTTTTATAGAATTTTAAAACCTGGTGGGAAAGTTTTTCTTACTACACCTAATTATCGAAGCGCATGGCCATTGATAGAGTATTTGATGGATAAATTTCACCTTTCTAATCCACTGGATAAATATCAACATGTAGAACACTATGACAGAAATAAATTAAAAAAGATAATTGAAGAAGCTGGATTTCAAGTAAATCATATAAAAACTAATTGTTTAATAGCTCCTTGGTTGGCACCATTTACGTGGGGGGGGGCTTTAATGGTTGATAATTTAGAATCAAAGTTACCATACGGTGGCTCTATTTTAGTTGCTGTCTTCGAAAAAGAGAGTAAATGACATACATAAAAACTATCCGTAATCAGGTGGTAAAGTTCCAGATTTTTTACAAGTACTTAATTGTTAGCATAATAAATACTATCGTAGGCTATGGCATTATATTTTCTCTAATGTATATAGGCACATCTCCAGAAATCAGCAATCTAATTGGCTACTCTATAGGCATATGCGTATCCTATGTGCTTAATAAAATTTATACATTTCAAAGCAAAGCCCATCCCAAAAAAGAATTTCCAAAATTTGTTGCTTCACTTTTGATTGCTTATGGTCTAAATTTTTTAACTTTGGTTTTTTGTGTTAGAGCAATTCATATTAATGCCTATGTCTCGCAAATTATAAGCGGTGCGGTTTATACTTTAAGCGGCTTTTTGCTTGCAAAGTATTTCGCTTTTAGAAAGGAGAGAGTTTTGTGAAAAAAAATTATTATGTGTTGCTGTTATATTTTGTTTTAGCTTTATTTTTTTGGGGACTGCCAATGAAGTTTGACTTTGCTGGCAGAATTAATATAGGTGGTGATGTTGCTTTTTATTTGTGGAGTTTAAAATGGTGGCCTTGCGCGATATCTCACGGTCTCAATCCATTTTTAACTAAAGCATTTTGGGCTCCTTTTGGTCCAAACCTTGCCTGGACTACATCTTGCCCTAGCCTAGCATTAATTATGTGGCCTATTACTGCATTGTTTGGAGTTGTATTTTCATATAATTTTGTAACTTTAATATCTTTAACACTTGCGACATACGGAATCTATCTAATAAATAAACAACTTGGTTTAAGAGAATTAAGTTCAATATTTGGCGCTTTGGTGTTTTTCTTTTCATCTTATGTTTGGGGTCAGCTTCTTGGGCATTTAAATTTAGATATTGTATTTGTTGTAGTCTTTTTGTGTTATCTTTATGTGTTAAGATTTAAAGATTTAATTGGCAGAAAAAAATATATAGTTTTATTTGCTTTACTGCTGGCATTTCAGTTTGGTATATCAAATGAAATTTATGCTACTTTCATTGTGTTTAGCTTTTTTGCCTTTGCTGTTTTGATAATATTGTATGTAAAAGAAAAAGACTACAGGCAAAAACTTATAGTTACAGGCCTTGAAACAACAGCATCTATAGCTTTAAGTGTTGTTTTGCTTTTGCCATATATTTATTATATATTGCATGGATTTGTATCGGGATCATTAAATAACAATTCTTTATATGTATCCGATCCATTAAACTATATTATACCTACACCAATAACCTGGCTTTTTGGCAATATGTTTTTACCCATTAGTTCAAAATTTTCTGGAAATTTTGCAGAAGAAGGAGCTTATCTAGGACTACCTTTGATTTTTATTATCTTTAGCTTTACATATATAGCATTTAAAAACCTGAAAAAACAAAGCAAAATGTATATCTTTATAGTTTTATTTTTCTTGATAGCAATTATCTTTAGCTTTGGACCATACTTGAGGGTTTTAAATCATCAGATAATTCCAATGCCGTGGATTGTTTTTGCAAAATTACCTTTTCTTGAACAAGCACTGCCAACAAGGTTTACTCTTTATGTTGATATAATTGTTTCTATTATATGTGCTTTGTGGCTTGAAAAAACACACTACAACATAAAATTTAAATTTATAATAGTTTTTTTAGCAATATTATTTCTAATACCAAATCTTAACCTATATAACGGTTCTGAAATAAAGTATCCTGAATTTATATCATCGGGCACATATAAAGATTATATAAAACCAAATGAAAATGTTATTGTCTTTCCAACTTATGCTATTGGCGGTTTTCAAGGGCCACTATGGCAGCAGAAAACAGATTTTTATTTTAATCTATCGCAAGAAATTGCTGGGCCTGTTCCTAAAGAATTAAGAAACGATGTTACTATTTCTTGGGCATTGTATAATCTTTTTTATGGTGAAACGAAACCAACACTGAATCCAAGCTCAACTTTTTCTTTTCTTAATTACCTTGCAAAATGCAATGTGAGTGCCATCTTGCTTCCAGAAAACTTTCATAATCCGATTGTCGAAAAATTGCTTGATTCGTTAGAGAGAAAACCTATCAGTGTCGGTGGGGTTAAGCTGTATCAAATAGATAGAAATTATTTAAATACTCTCATACCTAAGGCTAAAGATACATATCTAAGAGAAGCTATTGATGTATTTACCACTCTTTTCACTTCTTCCCAAAAATTCTTATCTGACGGCGGTGATCCATCTAAACTTTTGCCTCAATATCTCGAAGAACAGGGCTATTTAGCAAAATCCTTTGGGTACAAGACAGGTCCTGCTGTTAATTGGACAGATAATAATGGCTGGATAGGCCAGTGGGGCTGTCCTGATGGAAAGGGCAAATGTTTTGGTGTCGGGTTGCTGGGTGACATTGATATGCTAGAGCCAATTATCGAAAGGTACAACTCTCAATCACTGCAGACATTCTTCCCATATCCAAAACCATATGATCCGAGCGCTGCTGCAGGGTCTGGCCAATTGTTGATGATATTTAGAGCGCCATAATCAAGCCCACACAGGACTCGCTTCGTTCCTCATGCGCAATCGTTCGAGCGATCATCAACCATTATCAACCGACCCTTGCCCCTGGAAAACAACCCTCGGGGGGCATCACTGGTCTGATTTTAATTCTTTGTTTTTTCGACAGAATTGCTATAATCTCTTAAAGTTAACCGCAGCTGTTCAAGGGGGACGAGCTTTGAGCACTTTCACTGATGCCGAACTGCTGGTCTTGCTCAACGATCTGGAATCGGACCGGGTCGAGCGTAAGGAGTCTTTCAAAGGTAAAGCGTCCGAGACGGTGCGCGCTCCCCGGCGGGCGTTTTCTTGATTCTTTCGGGGGTCACCTTGTTGCTCTATGTGTTCGGGCTACTCCAGCGTTACGGCCAGGGAGAAAATTATTTCTTTACCTTCGGCGGCATCGTTGCGGTTTTCTCTTGGCGTGCATTGATGCGCTACGCGCGGGAACGCATCTTCCACACCCATCCAGCCCTGGCGGAAAAAATTTACGGCGGGAAAGGGACGATCTATTTCTCCGGCGCCCTGGTCGGGCTGCTCGTCACCGCCGGTCTGCTTGCGATTAATCTTGCCCCGGTCGCCGAGCAGATGGCGGTCATCGTTTACTACCTCCTGGTGACCGGCACTGTCCTGGAAATTCTGGCGTTGCGACGGGAGGCAAGGGGGCGCGGCAAACAAGCAGCCGAGGAAACCACCGAATGAGCCTGCGTTTTCTTTCGGCGCAGTGGGCGGCCACCGCCTATGTCGGCCTGGTTGGCCTCGGCTTGAATTTTTTGTTGGCGCGGCTGCTTGGACCTGGGCGTTTTGGCGACTACGGCGTTGCGCTTGCAGGGGGCGCCATAGCTTGTATCTTCCTGGATGGTGGCTTCAAGACGCTGTTGATGCGTGAGCGGACACTGGCCACAGGTGCATTGGCTGGGCTGGTTCCAACATTGCATGCAGTGGCAATAGGACACGCCATGGGGACCGCTGTTGTCATGGGCACCCTGGTGTTTGTTTTTATGCCCGGGCATCGCGATCTGGCTGTCGCTGCAGTAGCGTATTTTCTTGGCATAGCGTTAATCCAGTTTGTATCAGGGGCGTTACGGGGCGACGGGCGCTTTGACGCCGATGCCGGGTGGCAGGTGGGCGCGCGAACCGTCAGTGCGGTCGCCATTTTGGGGGTTCTTTTGGCAGGGGCAAAAACTCCGACAGAAATTCTGCTTGCAGGGGCGGCGGGTTCTTTGGTATCCATAATGTTTCTTCCCCATGGCCAGGCCCGGTTCCCTCGTCTGGAGTGGCATCCGGAGGCTTATCGCGCCGCGGTATTTCTGTTGTGGATAGATCTTGCAACGGTGGTCTATTTCCGTTCAGACATGTTGCTGTTGAAAGTCATTGGGGTGCCGGCCTGGGAGATCGGGCAGTACGCAGCAGCCTACCGTTTTATCGAGGCCATTATCCTGCTTGCCACCCCGATTTCTCTGCTTATTTTTCGCAAATTGCGACTGGAATGGCAGGATTTACAACGCCTGCGCCGACGGACATGGCGGGCGTTACTCTTGGCTGCGGCGGCGGGGGTTTTGGCGGCTACCCTCCTCTCGGTATTTGGCGAATGGGTGATTGCGCTGGCTTATGGAAAGGCCTATGGTGAAGCCACCAGTTTGCTGGGCGTTTTGGCATGTGCGCTGCTTTTCATCCTGCCCAACTTTATTCTGACACAGGCCGCGATTGCGTTAAATCATGAACGTGCCTATGCAGTTATCGCTACGATGGCGGCAGCGCTGAATATCGTGTTGAATAGCTGGCTCATTCCCCGTTATGGCGTAAAGGGCGCCGCATGGGTCACGGTTGCCACGGAGGGTTGGCTGTTTGTTGGCTTATCCGGATTCCTGCTCGCACAGCGCCGGGCTGTTGACAAGCCCCATACAGACAAGGTAGTTGTGTTATAATTCTAACGTCCTCGGTGCCTATTTTTCCTATAGATGTCATGTTTGAGTCAAATCGTATATATCGTATTGGAGTTGACGCACGTATACTGTCCGAGAGGATAACCGGTATTGGTCGCTACACATACGAAATGCTTGCGGTCCTTGTCGATCGTGGCCATAAGTGGTTCCTTTATTCTCATCGCCCTCTCGTCGTGGGGGATTGGTCTCAGTCCAACGTGCAGTTGCGCACCGCCAATCTGCCTGAGGCAATCAATTTGCCGAGGCGTATGTTACGCCTGGCCTGGGCCCAGAGTGTCCTTCCCTGGTGGGCAAATCAGGATGATATTGATCTGTTCTGGGCCCCCGGGCATCGGCTGCCTTACTATTTGCCCCGGCGGATTGCCCGTGTCGTAACCATTCATGATCTGGTTTGGAAACATGCCGGGGAAACCATGAGACCCTTCGCCCGCTGGCTTGACGCAAAACAAATGCCGGCGGCAGTGCGTATCGCAGACCGCGTAATTACGGTGTCCGGTCATACCGCACAGGATCTCGTTGCGGAGATGCCGGAAGCGAAGAATAAGGTGAGGGTGGTGCATTTGGGGGCGCCTGCTTTGCATCCAACCGCTTCCCGGGGGTCTCTAAAATCCATAGGGATTGATCGTCCCTATTTCTTGTTTGTTGGCACGCTTGAGCCACGTAAGAATCTATATCGCCTGCTGGAGGCCTATGCTACCCTGCCGGAAGGTATAAAGAATAGTATTCTGCTCGTTATTGCAGGCGGCAAAGGGTGGGGCGGGGTGGATGCGCAGGCTGTTTCGTCACGACTTGGCCTGAACCGCAGCGTTCATATCCTGGGTTATGTTAGTGATGAAATGCTTTCTACCTTGTATGCACATGCCCTCTTTTTGGCCATGCCTTCGCTGTATGAAGGATTCGGTTTGCCGCTTCTGGAGGCGATGGCCAGGGGTACGCCGGTGTTGACTTCGAACTGTTCATCCATGCCGGAGGTTGCCGGGGATGCCGGGCTCCTGGTAGATCCGCATGATGTTGGTTCCATAGCCAAGGGCCTACTGGCACTGCTTACCGATGAGACGCTGCGCCGGAATCTGGCCCAGCGCGCCAAAGTGAACGCCCAACGTTTTAGTTGGCAAAAGGCCGCTGACGCCACACTGCAGATATTTGATGAGGCCATAGAAGAGCGGCGACGGCTCTTTTAAAGTAAGCGCTAAATTAACTACCTATCCCAGGTCTTGGGCTATGGGCAAAACAAAAGGACATCCACTTGAAAAGGCTGTTGCTGTTTAAGCAGCTACTGTCTAGTTACATAAGTTGACAATGAGAGGTAGTTGAAAATTCAACCAGGATGCCAGTCGGGCCAAGAAGTCAGCCCGCAGTGGACTAATTATTACTGATCGTGGTCGCCCTGCCCATGTGCTGTTGACCATTTAAGAACACAGACATCTCATCCACTTATGTACCGGACTCGCCTGGCTGCGTTGCCACTAGAGAGCGAGTATAGGGGAAATAGAAGCGATGATCCGTAAAGGCATCTGCTTTCATCTCAAGGGACTTATGGGTACTGGCTTGGTGGGCCGTCTAGGGATCGAACCTAGGACCTACTGATTAAGAGTCAGTTGCTCTACCAATTGAGCTAACGGCCCATATGCAAAAACAGAGAGTTTTTTACCACGATTTTGTTTCATGTCAAGCCGTTGGATAGGCCAAACAAATATTGACTTTCTGTTTTAAGGTAGAATAAAATTAATTTTTAGATTTATTACTAATTAATTTTCAGGGAGGGTTCATGGAGCGGTTTAAAGATCTCAGCCTCAGCAAAAAGATAAATTTAGCCGTAATCATATTGCTTATGATCGGATCATTCTTGCTCACTTACCTTATTGGTGCAAGGGGACATGATCAGCTCAAAGAAAATGTGATTCGCGAAGCAAAGGCGATCGTAATCCAGGCCGAAGCCATGCGTTCAATGATAGCTAAGCTTAATAGCCAGGGTGCCTTCAAAACCTATTTGTACGATATAAAAAGGGGGTTGGAAAGTCAGGATCCAGCTTATAAAAAGGCGGCGCTTCAAAAACTTCTCGAGACAGTGCCTGTGGTAAGCACCATTTCCATGCTTAAAAAGAATGCAAAAGAGGCGGGATATCTCCTCCGTGTACCCAAAATAAACCCCAGAAATCCCAACAACACACCAGACCCGACGGAAAAGGAGGTGCTGGAAAGACTCTCCACCGGCAAAGATACCGATATAGCTGTCTTCGGAAGATATAAAAATCCAAATACAGGTAAAGAAGAAGATGTGCTTCGGTTCTTCAGGCCGATAGTCCTTACCAAAGACTGCGAGATGTGCCACGGCGACCCAAGGCTTTCTAGGGAATATTGGGGAAATGATGAAGGCAAAGACCCAACCGGCACTGTCATGGAAGGTTGGAAGGCTGGCGAGGTCCACGGTGCCTTTGAACTCATCTTCTTTTTGGACAGCGCCTTGGCCCAATTGAGAAACAATCAGCTTGTAGTGGCCTGTGTGACCTTTTTGGGCATATTTATGATTATAGCAATCGTCTCTTTCATTATAAAACGTGTACTTACAAGGCCTCTTAATGATATAATTTTGCAGGCGGAGCGTATTTCAAATGGTGATATATCCCATGAGATATATATCAAATCGAATGATGAAATAGGGGTACTTGCCGCTGCATTTAAAAAGATGCAGGAAGGGCTTTATAGACTTATAAAAGGTGTAAAATCAGAGGCGGAGGAGGTATCGGCATCTGCAAAAAAACTCTTGTCTGTAAGTGCTGTTATGGCTGATCAGAGCATAAAGTCATCAATGAGAGCCAAAGATACCTCGAGCATCAGCGAAACGGCAAGTGATAATATCAAGACCATTGCTTCAGCTGTTAATGATTTCTCGATAGCTTCACAGGAAATAGCGACAAATGTAGTCCAAGCTGCATCGATAAGCAATCAAGCTAAGGAGAAGATGGATGTATCAGGCGAACAGGTTCTTAAATTAGGAGCTAATATAACAGAAATAGGAAAGGCGGTCAGGCTAATAAGTGAGATAGCGGGACAGACAAATCTTTTGGCATTAAATGCAACAATTGAAGCAGCCCGCGCTGGAGAGGCAGGCAAGGGTTTCGCTGTTGTCGCAAATGAGGTAAAGGAACTTGCCAAGCAGACAGCTCGAGCAGCAGAAGAGATAACATCAATGATCAAGACCATACAAGATGAAAGCGCAAATACAGTTGAGGCCATAAGTGAAGTAAAAAGTATAATAGATAAATTGAATGATATTGATAATACCATTGCATCGGCAGTTGAAGAGCAAACGGCTACCGTGAGCGAAATAACAAACAATATCAGCGGAGCGGCCGATGGTATAAGCCAGGTCTCTGCACTTGCCGGTGAGGTGTCGGGACTTGCAGAAGACACATCGAGGGATGCAGCGTCCACTAAGGAGCAGGCTAGGCAGCTCTCTGAGCTGGCCAGCCGTCTGCAAGAGATCATCGGGACCTTCAAGTTGTGATCATTCGAGTGAGAAATGGATAGCGCGAATTCAGACCTGCTTACCGGCAAGGCAGGCCTTACCTGTCTAAAATCAGAGGGCCTTGAGCTCCTTCAGCCTCAAATGGGCTACCGTTTTTCTGTTGATGTCCTGCTGCTTTGTGATTTCATCCGGCTCAAAAAGAGGGAACAGGTCCTCGACCTCGGCGCTGGCTGCGGGGTCATCGCCCTGATACTTGCCAAGAGACATGAAGATGCAAGGATAACGGCGATCGAGGTCCAAAGAGACATGGCCTGTCTTGCCTTGGAAAACATCAGATTGAACGGGATGGAAGGACACATCCGTCTGATAGAATGGGATCTGAACAGGATACACGAGGTCGTCGCACCCGGGGAATTCGACCATGTTGTGAGCAATCCGCCTTACCGCTCCGCGGGTTCAGGCAGACTCTGTACACATCCATGCGATGCCCTGGCCAGGCATGAGATACTGACGGATTTGAGTAGACTGCTCAAGTCCGCCCGTTACGCCCTGAGGCCCGGAGGGCGCATAAGCCTCATATATCCGGCAAGCCTTACAGTAAAACTGTTGTCCACTATGCGCGAGGTCCAGCTCGAGCCGAAACGGATGCAGATGATATATCCAAGGCCTGGGGCGAATGCAAGACTTATCGTTGTCGAGGGTTGCAAAGACGCTGGCGAGGAGATGACTGTACTTCCTCCCAGATATATTGAACCGATTGCTCAACCTCGGACGATATAAGACTATATAATCGACGGCCTTTCAACGCTAGTCCAGCTGGGTGTTTATGTCTGGCGCCCCTTTCCTTGGACATATTTGACATAAAGCCTTTTAAGGCACTCCGCCAGCTCCTTGTCGTTGATCTTGCGGACCATGGCCTCCGCCGTTTCCATTACGCGAGGATCAGGCGCCGGTATCCCTGCGTCTTTTTTATCCCAACTGTCTCGGCCCTTCGAGTGCCAAAGGGATCTCAAGCCATCCACATCACCGAGTTCGAACCTTATGTTTTTAAACCGCATTCGGTTCGGGAGCCTTGCATTCAGGCGGTCAAGCATCTCGTTTTTTATAAAAGACAGCTGTTGCATCCAAATGGAATCAGACACCTTGACGACCAGGGTGTCTTTGCCTTGAAGTCTATCGGGCCATGCGTAAAGTGGGATCTCATGGCCCATAACTTCTTCCCAGGATCTCCAAGCCTCAGCCCTTGAGAGCCTGTCCTCCCATCCCCGGCGCTCGAAAGCGGTCTTCAATATCCCAGACAACAGGATTGGGCAGCCACGGCCCTTATTTTTGTCCACCCACAATCTCCTTGAGGCGATTTTCCATTAAATTACGGATCTCGCCGAGCCTCTTTTCACTTGAGGCCTCGAAACGCAGCACCAACACCGGCTGGGTGTTGGACGCCCGAATGAGTCCCCAACCATCGTCGAAGATAACTCTTACGCCGTCTATGTCTATGGTCTTGAATCTTGCTGAAAACCACCCCTTCGCTCGTTCCACTATGGCGAATTTCCTCTCATCAGGGCATTCTATACGGATCTCTGGCGTTGAATATATCTCCGGCAGGTCTTTAAAGAGATATGAAAGCGGCCTCTCATCAGACGCCATTATCTCGGCAAGCCTTAACGATGCATATACCCCGTCGTCATAGCCGAAATAACGATCGGCGAAGAAGATATGCCCGCTCATTTCGCCCGCAAGGAGCGCGCCCTCGTCGGCCATCTTCTTTTTGATAAGTGAGTGGCCGGTCTTCCACATAATGGCCCGCCCCCCTGCCTTTTCGATCTCTTCGTAGAGTATGTGCGAGCACTTGACCTCCCCGATTATGGCAGCCCCGGGGTGGTTTTTCAAGACCTCCCTGGCGAATATGACCATGAGCCGATCTGCAAAGACAATATCGCCCTTTTCATCCACTACGCCCAGGCGGTCTCCATCCCCGTCATAGGCCATGCCTGCATCCGCCCCTGTCTCAAGGACCTTGTCCCTGAGCGCCGCGAGGTTTGCCGGAACGGTAGGGTCGGGGTGGTGGTTTGGAAATAAGCCATCCACATCGCAAAACAGCGGGATTACATCGCAACCTTGGTCTTCAAAGGCCCTTGGCGCAACCAGCCCTGCGACGCCGTTTCCAGCATCCAAAACGACCTTAAGCCGATGGGAGATATGGATGTTTTCTTTCATGTAATCGAGATAGGGACCTGAAATGTCATAAGACCTCACCGCGCCCTTACCATGGGAATACGCCCCTTTTTCGATTATCTCCTCGAGTTCGAGTATCCTCCGACCATACAGTGTGGATGTCCCGAGGCACATCTTGAATCCGTTGAATTCAGGCGGGTTGTGGCTGCCCGTAACCTGTATGCCGCCGTCTGTCTTGAGGTGAAATATAGCGAAGTAAAGAAGCGGCGTCGGGCACTGGCCAACGTCTATGACATTGATACCTGCAGATGTGATGCCCTCTATCAGGATCTTTTGGATATGCGCTGAGTGGGCCCTTCCGTCCCTGCCGCATGCAACCTCTTTAAGTCCATTTTTTATGACATATGTCCCGTAGGCCCTCCCTATAGCGAAGACCGCATCATCGCCCAGGTCTTCATCCACCCTGCCTCGTATGTCGTATTCCCTGAAGATATGCGGGTTTATCGGCATCGCCGTCCTCCGAATCTTTTTAATCCGGTTTAAAAAACCCGGTTGATATCTTATACTATCGCATCGTTTTATTTAAAAGATCCTTTCTGTCCATTTGTGTCGTAAGGATTAAGAGATTTTTTAGGTTGCGGTTGTGAGTTGTGAATAGATACAATCATGAAATTGGACCAAGACATATCCTTGCCATCGAGACATCCTGCGACGAGACCGCTGCTGCAATCATTGAAGACGGCAGGCGTATATTGAGCAGTGTGGTGGCTTCGCAGATAGCTGTACACAGCGAATACGGCGGGGTCGTTCCTGAGCTCGCCTCGCGTTGCCATCTTGAGGCCATCGTCCAGGTGGTGGAGAAGGCCATTTCGAATGCAGGGATTGGCATTAGGGATGTTGATGCTGTGGCTGTAACCCAGGGCCCAGGTCTCGTCGGCTCATTAGTGGTAGGTCTTTCCTTTGCCAAGGCATTGGCAGCGGCGCGTTTCCTTCCGATTACGGGTGTAGATCATGTGCATGCCCATCTCCTTTCCGTCTTTCTTGAAGAAAAGCCCTGTTTTCCATTCATCGGCCTTGTCGTCTCTGGCGGCCATACGGCCCTTTATTTGGTAAGAGACTTCCTCTCTGCAGAGCCGCTCGGACAGACCAGGGACGATGCGGCTGGAGAGGCATTTGACAAGGTTGCGAAGATACTGGACCTTGAGTACCCTGGCGGCCCTGTAATAGGGCGCCTTGCAAGTAGGGGGGATGCCTGTGCATTTCAATATCCACGGGCGAGGCTCAGGGATACCCCCTTTGATTTCAGCTTCAGCGGGCTTAAGACGGCGGTTCTAACCTCTGTAAAGAGACTGCGTGAGGGTGCCTTGGTGCCTATCGAGGATGTATGCGCCTCGTTTCAGGAGGCGGTGGTTGATGTGCTCGTGGAAAAAGCCGTTTCTGCATTAATGACATATGGCATAAAAGATCTGGTCATCTGCGGTGGAGTGGCGGCGAACCAGAGGCTAAGGGAAAAGGCCTCAGAGGCCGCTTTGGTCAGCGGTTTCAGGATATTTTTACCATCCCCGGCCCTCTGCACCGACAATGCCGCCATGGTTGGCCTTGCCGGGTATCATCGGCTGAAGGCAGGTCTATTCTTAGGCAGCGATGCAGATGTATATTCGAGGTCTTTCGATGGGCAATAACATGTTAAATCCTTTAAAGACGCTCAGATACTACTGGCTCCGGCTGCTGAGGTTAAAGGGGGACCCAATTGTCACTGCCCGCGGTGTCGCTATTGGGACGTTCGTTGCACTTACCCCTACAGTGCCGCTGCATACGATAATTATCGTGTCCCTTTGCACACTTTTTAGAGGTAATATCATTGCTGGTGTAATAGCCAGCTTCCTGGTCAGCAATCCATTCACCATGCTTATTCACTATTATGCGGCATGGAAGATTGGGGTGTGGCTGACAGGAAACCGTGTCTCTTGGAACGAAATCTACAGCCTGATCAAATTGGCCCATGGTGTCGGTTTCTTTGCCACGCTTAGGCACATTTACGCAATTGGCACGGATATCATCGTCACTATGCTGGTAGGAGGGGTCGTTTTCGCCCTGCCGTTCGGAGTAGGGGCCTATTTTCTTTCCATATATCTGTATACAGCGCGTCAGAGAAAAAAGATAAAGAGGTATCTGGAGACCTCGAATAACCGATGGTTTAGAGGTCGGTAAGCCGCTGTCTATGAAAGACCTTTATTTTGAGCATTTATTACCTCTTGTTTTATACTAGCTGTCACGTTTCCTGAGATTATATATAGATTTATTAAATAACTAGTAGGTTACTCTAGTTTATTATTGTTGCCATTTTTTAAGGACCTGCATAGGTAATATATATAATCACACTGCCATAAAATAAGCCGTAACTCTTGATAAATAAAGGACTAGACGGATGGAACAACTAGGAACATCAAAAGGACTTCTGGCAGCCAATAGCTGTCTGCATGCCGCCCTGTTGAAAAACTGCCTGATTTCTATGTAGTCGGATTATCAGTCTCAAATCTCGATGAGATCTTGGTAGCCATGATAAATATGGCCATTTTTTTGACAAAATATCATTCCCCATAGGACCATATTCCTTCCCTTTGCGCCACTTCATGCAGCTCTGATGTTATACAATCTCACGGCATAAGGCCCCACCGCTTACGGATATATACTGACCTGTTACGAAACAGGAGGCGTCTGACGCCAACAGCACCGCCCCGGCGATGTCATCAGGCATGGCATTGCGCCATGAAGCGGGGTCGATTTTGCGATGCATCTTTTACCTCGGTTGAAAACGGCCTTCTTCCCGCCCACAAGCTTTGCCTCAATGCCTCCCACGAATATTTCAAAAAGGCTTCTAACAGTTAGAATAAATCTATTTAATCATTCAAAAGCAAACTTGAAATTATAGGACATGATGAAGTAAAACAACTTGCCAAAACAGATTTAGCTAATGCCTTCTCTGGAAGGCGTGCTAAAAGAGAATTATTTATAGACACAGCAATAAACAAAACATTCAACACAGATCTAAATGCAGCGGTAAATCACATTAAGATAGCTAAAGACATTAATACAAACTATTTGCAACACAAACTCTTCAAACTCTCTAACCCAATAAAACTAAAAAGCGACTGCGATTTTTGCAGACTACTGCAAAATAGCGTGTCGGGTAAGGCGACAGGTATTGCCCTGCCGCAGCGTCAGGTGAGCAATGCTCACGGCTTTAAACATGTAAACTTAAACTCTGATAGTGATTTATATCAGAGTTTAGTAGGTTTAGAGTGACGGAAAATAGTCAATCTTTAACACTCTACTAAGTTTTGTTGCGGGCCTTAAGAAATTCCTCTCTTGAAATACCTGTCTGTGCACAAATCGTTCTCAATGTTGATGTCTCGATTTTGGAATAATCAGGCCCGGTTTTTTAATCTCTCCAAAAGATCCGCCGCCGGTACTGGGGGAGAGCAGAGAAACCCCTGTATTCCATCGCAGCCGGCCTTATTTAAAAATTCGAGCTGCGCATCCCTTTCCACTCCCTCGGCAATGACCATAAGTTTCAGCGAATGTGCAAGGTTTATAATGGCGCTCGTAATTAAGGCATCGTCTTCAAAATCAGGCAACCCGTCGATAAAGGTCTTGTCTATCTTGAGGGCATCAATTGGGAGTTGTTTTAAGTAAGAAAGTGACGAATATCCTGTACCAAAGTCATCGATTGAGATATTTATGCCTAACTTTTTGAGCTTCCATAGGATCCCTATGGCGTCTTCTTCGTCCTCCAAAATAGCGGTCTCCGTGATCTCAAACTCCAAACAAGATGGATGAAGCCCTGCCGCACCAATGATCGTCTTTACCATATCGACCAGATTTTTTTGTCTGAACTGCTTTGGAGAAAGATTTACGGCAACACTTATCGGATGCCCCAAGTCACGCCATTCAACCGCCTGCCTGACCGCCTCTTTTATCACCCATTCACCGATTGCAAATATCAAGTCACTTTTTTCAGCAATTGGAATAAATTCCGCAGGCGAAACAAAGACACCATCAGGCCGTATCCAACGGATCAATGCCTCGCACCCCATAATCCGTCTGGTCAAAAGGTCAAGCTTCGGCTGATAATACAAAATAAATTCCTTGTCGCTCACTGCCTTTTTAAGCCCATACAACAAAATAAGATCGGAGGTCATCCTTTTGTTTAAGTCCTGCGTAAAGACCTCGATATGTCCGATTCCATGTGTTTGAGCCTTTTTTAAGGCTATCCTTGCCGTTCCTACAAGCTGATCGGGTATCAAGGCGTCTGACGGGTAGAAACTTACACCGATTGAACAGGTAAGATGGATCTCTCGGCCTTCCAAAAAAATTGGAGAGGATACAGCTTCCATCAATCTGTTCAATATCACCATGGCGTCATCCTCACTCTTTATGTCTCTCAAGAGGAGGAAAAAGGCATCTTCGTGTCTCGCAATCGTATCCCCTAGGCGGACAGCGGTCATCAACCGCTTGGCGACGATCTTTAATATGTTGTCACCGACGACGAAACCAAAGCTATTGTTGATGGCTGTAAAATCATCTAAATCTATGAGCGCTACGACCAGCTTTTCCTTCCGGCCTGCGGCCTCTATACCTAATTTAAGATAATCAAGAAAAAGGGGCAGATTCGGGAGGGTGGTCAATGGATCACAATCTTGGACGCCCTGTAAGGCAGCCTGCCTTTCCAGGCTGCACGATAACTCATGAAATGTAGCAATGTAATTTATTATATTGCCAGTCCGATCTTTTATTGCATTGATTGTAAGCCGCTCAAGATATACCTCGCCCGATTTTCTTCTATTCCATATCTCACCCTGCCATCTGCCGACCTTTTTTATAGCCTCCCACATCTCCTTATAGAATTCACTGCCATGGCGGTCTGATTTTAAGACCCTAGGATTTTGGCCTATGATTTCCTCGGGTAAATAGCCAGTGATCCTTGTAACGGCTGGATTTATCATCAATATCTTGCCCATTGGATCAGTGACAGTCAGAGCATCTTCTGTATCTTCGAACGCCACGGCTAAGAGATCGAGCCATTCCTCAAGGGCAGCTGCATGGGGGAGATAGAGAGCCTTGTCCATCCCCAGTCTTTCAGACTTTTTATAGCGGCTGTCATATCGGATGGCGGCGCCGATAATGTTTGCGGCGGAATCGACAAGCCCGAGCTCTCCGGCTGAAAATAGGGATCCTGGCTTGAGATGTAGGCATAGAACGCCAAGGACGATGTCGTTATATTTAATGGGCAAGACCACATGGCCGTGCGACGCCATCGAATCAAATCTGATTTCATGGTCGTTGTCGACGTCTTCTTTGATTATCCTCTTGCCAGCCGCCGCCCTCCCACACAGGCACCAATTGTAAGGCACCTTTTGACAAAATTTTATAAGCGGCAGATCGAGATTCCTGTATGCGAAGAGGAGGAGGGTCTTTTCTTCATTTTCGCTGTTCAAAAAGACCGATGATTTTGTGACGGCGGGGAGTAGCGAATGAATCTCACCCAGAAAAGAGGTCGTGCGCGCCTTGAGCGAATCGCTTGAAAACATAAGCACCAGCAGCCTGCCAAGAAGCTCATTTCCATAATCGTCTTTCTCGGCCTCCGGGCAACCTGCCAAGTCCCTGCCAAAGAGAATCAGTCCATCTATTAAACTATTTTCTCTAAATGCAGGGGCCCAGGAGATGGCAAATTTTTTTTGGCGGCCGTCCTGTAAAGCTATGACCCCCCTGCCATGCCAACCAGCCCCTTCTTCCATCCGACCAGCCCGCATAAACACCTCCAAGGCCGAGGGAAAGCCGGCAAGGTTGATGAGCTCTTCGTCGCTTTTGCCGTGCCATGACGTATCTTCAAGGCCGAAGAGCCTTAAGGCCGACAGATTTGCATCGATCCACCTGCCTTGGCTGTCTTTAAAGACAAAGATATCCGCCGGGACGGGACATACATCGGGCATAATTTCTACCTCAAATCTCTCATGCTTCGGCGGATATAAAAAGGACCGAGCATCCATATTTAAGTATAAACCCGGCCGCTTGCAAGATGCGCTAGCGCCCCTGAAGAAAGGCCTTTATCTCGTCAACTGTAAACAGCTTACCCGACCCCTTGAGTTTGCCATCGATCGCGATACCCGGCGTTGCCATGACCCCATAGCCGACTATCCGTCCCATCTCGGTCACCTTTTCTATCTCGGCCTGGAGCCCAAGCTCCTTTGCCGCATCTTCCGCATTTCTTGCCAAGGCCTCGCATCTCTGACAGCCGGGTCCAAGTATCTCGATCTTCATTATTTATATCTCCTTTCTTTATCTCGATTGCTCAAATTAATTTTTATCACCCGCAGCAGCCGCAAAGGCAGATATGGCAACCGCCTTCTCAAGGGATTCCTTGCCTTCTTTACTTGCTTTCTTGGATAAACCATATCCATATTAACTCATCGCATTATCCGCAACCCGGCGGACGTCGGCAAGGCATCAGCGGCCCCTTGGATTTTTTGTGGCGCACTCGCATCTTCCGGCCTTTTTGGCTGCCATGATCCTCTCAAGGATCAAAGACCGGCCGTGCGTCTTTACATCGTCGATGATGTCTTCATCCGTGTAATTAAAGCAGTAACAAATAGTCTCCGGCATGATCCGCCTACTTTTCTCTAGCCCATAACGAAATTGAAGAGATAGCCAACAATTATTATAGCCACGGCTGTTATACCAAAAAATACGGCTAGAAGCTCCTTCTTTAGCACCTGGCTCAGGATCATGGCCTCAGGAAACGAAAGGGCGGTCACCGCCATCATAAAGGCAAGGGTGGTGCCGAGCGGCAGACCCTTGCTCATCAAGGCCTGGACTACTGGGATCACGCCTGCTGCATTGCTGTAAAGCGGAACGCCTATCAGGACCGCTATGGGCACGGCAAAGGGGTTGCCAGGCCCTGCGTATCTCAGCAGAAAATTTTCCGGCACATAGCCGTGGACAAATGCGCCTACGGCGATACCACCCAACACATATGGCCAGATGCGTCGCAGGATGTCCTTTACATAACCCTTTGCGTATTCAAACCTGTCATGCCAGGTCATCTCAGGGACAGCCGCCTCGCCCATCCTTATCTGCCATACGTAGTCAGCGACGTATCTTTCCATGTTCAGCCTGCCGATGACAATACCAGCAACGATGGCCACTGCAAAGCCTGAAAAGAGATAAAGCGCCGCTACCTTCCAGCCGAAGAGACCGAAGAGCAGGACGAGCGCGACCTCGTTCACCATGGGAGACGAGATGAGGAAACTGAAGGTCACGCCCAGAGGGATGCCGGATTCGACAAAACCTATGAAGAGCGGGCAGGCCGAGCACGAGCAGAACGGCGTCACTACACCTAGCGCCGCGGCAAGTATGTGGCCGATTATCAGCCTTTTATTTCGCAGAAACCTCCTCGTCCTTTCAGGGGTAAAGAAGCTCCTGACAATGGAGACGAAAAAGATGATCACGGTCAGGAGGAAAAATATCTTGGTCGTGTCCTCGATAAAAAAATGCAGGGCCTCAGTAAGATGCGCCCCAGGATTGAGGCTCAGCCAACGGTAGGTAATGAGATCGGCAAGCAATGTAAATATCTTCAGCATGACGCCTCCTTAAGACCAAGCCTTTCCCTGACAAACGGGACGAGCTTTTCAAACATCTCGTCCCTTAATCGTCTGAAGGCGACAAGCCTCTCTTTCTCGCTGCCTTGCGCCTCTGTTGGGTCGTCAAAGCCAAAATGGACCCGCGGCCCCTGATCAGGTATAAACGGGCAGGTCTCGGCAGCCCCGCCGCACAGCGTGACCACTAGATCAAAGCGCTGGCCGCTGAATTCATCTATGTATTTTGATCGGTTTCGAGAGATATCGATCCCGATCTCGCCCATCACGCTGACTGCAAGCGGATGGACGCCGGCAGGGCTCGTCCCTGCTGAAAAGGCCTTGACCAGGCCTTTAAGGGCCTGGTTTATGATGCCTTCAGCCATCTGACTCCGGCAGGAGTTTTGAGTACATAGAAAAAGGATGTGCTTCATCAGGGTCTCTGTCGAATCTTTTTTAAGATATTAAATAAAAATTTTTATATATAATGTCAAGACAACATACGACGGGCAAGAAAAAATTTTCTTGCCGGAAGATAAAAATCCCCATAATCTATCTATAGACAAACATTTTTGATGATCTCGTAAAAAATCATTATATGAGATGGCTAAGCAAAAATCGTAAATGCAAGGTGCGCAGATCCTGGAGAATGAGGCATACTCCCTGTACGCCGCAGTGACGACGGATGCAGCGCAACACAGCGGTTGGCGACCTTTTGCGACACCATCACTTTTTGTCATAAAAGATTTTTTAAGGCCACTGAAAAAGGTCAAAGACATAGACACGGTCCATCAGACCGGCCTTGAATGAAAGGAGTTAAACCATGAAAGCCAATACGGTAGCTGCTGCAAAAGGCGCAGCGTGGTACATCGGCGGATGGAAGATCGTGAGGCCCAGGCTTGGTATGTGGATATTGCTGTGTCTGGCGTACTGGCTTATCGGCATATTCTTGCACATCCTCCCGTTCTTGGGGTGGCTTGCCTTCTCCCTTCTCATGCCAGGCATTACAGGCGGACTATTTAAGGCCGCCCACGACTGGGAAACTGGCAGGGAACCCTCTTTTGAACACCTTATCGCGGCCTTTAAAGACCCTGTAATCCGCAACAATGTCATTATCCTCGGCGCTGTCGGCATCGGCTTCAACATCCTGAGCGCTGCGTTGATATTCATTACCATAGGCGGGCTTGGGATGCACATGCTCATGCACAGGGCATATCTAGGTCTCTACTCCGTCGTCCATCTTGCCGTAGGGGCGGTCTTTGTCTCTATTCTACTGCTCATACTAGCGCTCCTGTTCGCCTCAGCCATGCTGTATGCCATCCCACTTGTCATGCTCACAGGGACAGGACCCATGGAGGCCATGAAACTCAGCATCGAGGCATGCATGAAAAACGTCTTGTCAATGACCGTCTATGGGTTAATTTATCTGCTTTTGGGCATCCTGACCGTATTCACCCTCGGCCTCGGGTTGATCATGCTCATGCCCATCACCATAACATCAATCTATGCAAGTTTTAAGGATATCTTTTCTGAAGAGACAAGACCCCAACATATGCCTGCCGGCGCCGCCTAAAAAAACTGTTTCCCGCACACCGGCCATGTGCTATCCTCGCCTTCTTAAGAGACAATGGAGGTGAGAAGGCATGGAAAAACAAGTAGCCATTTATAGGACACCTTTGAAACGTCTGATGAGGATCAGGGCGGTCCTGAGGGCGCGGGTACTAGACGCCTTCCTGGTCACATCCCCGGAAAACCGCCGTTATTTGAGTGGATTTACAGCGGAAGACGCTGCAATAAACGAATCGTCGGGTGCACTCTTTATTACGCCCGCTGAGGCCGTAGTGCTTACCGACGGCCGCTATGGGGCCCAGGCGGGGCTTGATTGCCCTGGCTGGCGGGTGTTTATATATCAAAAAGGCCTTAAAGAGGCCGTTAAGAGGTTGACTGACGGGACCAAGGTCAAGAGGGTTGCCTACGAACCTGAATATATTACCTGTGCAGGCCTCGACTCCTTAAAAAAGACCTGCCCACAAATCGACTTTGTACCTCTTCAAGGCAGGATAGAGACGATGCGGGCTGTTAAATCGCCGGAAGAGCTTGGGTTCATAAAGGCGGCGATCTCTGCGGCTGAAGATGTATTTGAAGAGATTTCCAGCTCCATACGCCCGGGCATGACCGAAAAAGAAATCGCCTTGCGCATTGTTGAAGGCCTTTCAAGGCGTGCAGACGGCCCGTCATTCCCCCCGATCGTGGCCTCCGGCCCGAACGGGGCGCTTCCACATGCAATCCCTGCAGAAAGACCGATACGCGAAGGCGAGCCCATTATTATAGACATGGGGGCGAGGCTAGACGGTTATTCATCCGACATGACACGGACGATATTTATCGGACAGCCACGGCCGCCCTTTAAAGAGATATACAAGATGGTGAGAAAGGCCCAGATAGCGGCACAAGACACGATCAGGGCGGGCATGGCGGCAAACGCGGTCGACAAGACGGCCCGCGACATAATAAATGCAGCAGGTTATGGCCAGATGTTCAACCATTCCCTCGGCCACGGCATAGGTCTTGCGGTCCATGAGGCCCCGGTCCTGTCACCGAGGGCCAAGAAGACCTTAAAACCTGGCATGGTGGTGACCATCGAACCGGGCATATACCTTCCAGGTCAAGGCGGGGTCAGGCTTGAAAACATGGTCTATGTAGAAGAGAGGGGCAGACTGGTCTTGAGCAGAGACGAATGGTTCTATGACTTTTAATTCAAGACGCTAGATCGCACATGACCGACAAAGACCAGGGGCGACACAATCCATTTAAAGAATTGAGTCTTACCGAGCATCTCGCCGAGCTGAGACGCCGCATAGTAGTATCACTTATCGCCGTCGCTATATGTTCAACACTGTCTTACGCCTTCATAGAACCTATATTCGCCGTGCTTGCGAGGCCGATCGAGGCAGTGCTACCGCCAGGAACGTCACTTATATTCACCTCATACCCTGAAGCGTTCTTTATATATATAAAGCTCGCCATCACGTGCGGCGTCTTCCTTGCAAGCCCGATTATTATCTATGAGATATGGGCATTCGTGGTCCCAGGTCTCTATGAACATGAAAAACGCCTCGCTCTGCCATTCGTCCTCCTCTCAACCGCATTCTTTGTTGGAGGGGGGCTGTTCGGCTACTTTGTGGCCTTCCCGACGGCCTTCAAGTTTCTGGCAAGCTACGGCAATAAGTACCTGCGTCTCATGCCCAATGTAAGCGAGTACTTCAGCCTTACGATCCATCTGCTCATAGGCTTCGGGATCGCCTTTGAACTGCCCGTCTTTATAGCCCTCCTAGGGGTTGTCGGCATAATAGATGCAAAAATGCTCCAAAGAAACCGCAAGTACGCTATTCTCATAAACTTCATCCTGGCGGCCGTTCTCACCCCGACACCAGATATATTGAACCAATTTATGCTCGCCGTCCCGCTCATGCTGCTCTACGAGATAAGCATCGTCCTTGTCTGGCTCATAGGCAAAAGGGGGCGTTAGTCCCGCCTCATCCGTGGGTCCAGCGCATCCCTCAGCCCTTCGCCCAAGAGATTAAATCCAAGGACCGTGATTAAAATGGCAAGGCCTGGAAATACCGAAAGCCACCAGGCCACATCAAGGTTGTCCTTGCCCTCCGCCAGCATGTTGCCCCAACTGGGTGTAGGCGGCTGTACCCCTATACCGAGAAAACTGAGCGCGCTCTCCGTTAAGATAGCCCCACCGATTCCAAGGGTGGCCGAGACAAGTATCGGGGCTATGGCGTTCGGGAGTATGTGCGAAAAGACTATCCTCATATCTGATGCCCCGGAGAGTCTGGCTGCAAGTACAAAATCGCGCTCTTTAAGCGACAGGAACTCCGCCCGCACGAGACGCGCGACGCCCATCCACCCGGTCAAGCCTATTACAGCCATTATATTGAAAATAGATGGCTCAAGAAAGGCTATCACGGCCATTATTAGAAATATCGCCGGGAAACAGAGCATTATATCCACAAGGCGCATGATAACTACATCGATCAGCCCGCCATAATAACCTGATAACGCCCCAAGGGCCACTCCGATGAGGGTTGAAAGCCCTACGGCCACAATGCCGACGACAAGCGATATCCTGGCGCCATAGATCAACCTCGAAAGACAATCGCGCCCGAGGGTATCCGTACCAAGAAGATGCGCCCTTGAAGGCGGCTCAAGTATGTGCCAGGTGTCTATGGCCTGGGGGTCATAAGGAGATATGACAGAGGAAAAGACAGCTGTGACTGCAAGACATCCAATGATCAGGAGACCGGCCACAGCAAGGGGATTTCTAAAAAAACTGGCCCATAAACCGCGCCTGACGCTGGATGCCTTGCTTTTTGCAGCCCTATCCGCCATGCGCACCGGTCCTTATCCTCGGGTCGGCAAGGCCATAGCCTATATCTGCAAGGAGATTCCCAATGAGCGTAAGGATGGAGACTATCACGAGGTTCCCCATTAGAACCGGGTAATCTCTGGACATGACGCTCGCCCACATGAGCTGACCTATGCCTGGAATGGCGAATATGGACTCAAAGATGACACTTCCACCGATAAGCCCCGGAAGCGACAACCCAAGTATGGTGATCAAGGGCAACAGCGCATTTCTCAAGGCATGCCGATAGATGACCGTCCTTTCTGGCAGGCCTTTTGCCCTTGCCGTCATGATGTAGTCCTGCCTCAGGACCTCGAGCATGGAAGAACGCACGTAACGCGAGATACCTGCGAGCCCGCCAAGGGCCGAGACCAGCACCGGCAGAAAGAGATGCCGCGACCAGTCGACGACCTTTTCAAGGATAGTCATATCCTGATAACCCATAAGGCTGTGAAGGCCGGAGATCGGCAGCCAACCCAACTCCACGCCGAAACACAACATCATGAGCAGGGCCACCCAGAAAGACGGGGCTGCATAAAACAAGAATATGACGACGGTCGTCACTTTGTCGAAGGTCCCGCCCTGCCTCACGGCCGAAGCCACGCCAAGCGGGATGGCGACAAGCAGGATGAGTCCGAGGGAGAGGGTGTTTATAAGTATCGTCACCGGCAGCCTTTCTTTTATCTTCTGCCACACAGGCGCCCGATCCGGCGCAAACGACCTCCCAAGATCGAGATGGGCGAGTCCGTTGAGCCAGCGCCAGTACTGGACGTATATGGGCTTATCGAGGCCGTACTGAACCCTCAGTCTCTCCCGCATCTCCGGGGTCATCTTGGGGTTGAGATCGGCCTGTACACCTATAGGCTCTCCTGGGGCAAGGTGCATGACGATGAACGAAATGACCGTTATCCCGAAAAACGTCGGGACCAGCACAGCCAACCTCTTGATCAAGTATTTCACAACTGCCATATCATCATCCTCATGGCTATCTGGTCATGTATATCTGCTCATTTTTCGGCACCCACCACCTGATGAAATTGTAACTTATGCCCGACGGCGACGGCTCGACCCCTTTGAACCTCTTACTGATAACAGGGAGGGCCATCGGCACGTACAAAAATACATACGGCTGATCGTCTGCCAGTATCTCCTGCACCCGATCATATATCTCTTTCCGCTTTTTTCTGTCAAATGTGCGGCGACCTTCAACGAGCAACCTGTCGAGCTCAGGGTTTTTATATCCGATGAAATTGAGCCCATTAGGCCCGGTCCTTGAGGAATGAAATATATCATAGATGTCCGGATCCGGCCCGGTGGTCCATCCAAGGATGACGGCTTCAAAACGGCGTTTGTCTATAAAGTCGTTTATCAGGGCGGTCCATTCGACAGACCTTATCTTCATCTCAATCCCTATCTGCCTAAGACGATATTGAATGATTTGGGCAGTGGCCTCGCGCACGCTGTTTCCCTGATTTGTCAAGACGGTAAAGGAAAACGGGCGGCCGTCCTTGTCAAGTATCCCGTCTCCATCCGTATCCCTCCACCCCGCCTCGGCCAAAAGCCTGCGGGCCTTTGCCGGGTTGTAAGGATAACGCCTGACATTCGGATTATAGAACCAGGCATCGGGCTTATAGGGGCCAGTTGCGGCAACCCCGTAACCCAAAAGCACCCCGCGGACCAGTTCATCCTTGTCTATGGCATATGCAATCGCCTGACGTACGCGTCTATCTTTAAACAACGGGGACCTCAGGTTGAAACCTAGATATGTATACGAAAAAGAAAGGTATTTGTATTTGTTAAAATTATTTTTAAAAAACCCAGTATTGGTCTGCCTCTTGTACTGGATCGGGGAAAGATCCATCCAGTCAAGCCCGCCGCTTTTGAGCTCGAGGAACATGGTGGCCGGATCAGGGATTATGCGCATGAGATAGCGGTCCAAACACGGCCTGCCCTCAAAATAGTCAGGATTCGCCTCAAGGACTATCTTCTCTTGGGTCCTCCATTCCTTGAGCATGAATGGACCGGTCCCAACCGGCTTGCGCGCAAGTGGGCTCTTCGTGATGTCTTTGCCCTCCAAGAGGTGTTTCGGCAGCACCACTATATCGCCCCACGAGCTCAGGGCAGGCGCAAACGGTTCTTTATATGTGACACGGACGGTATAGGGATCAGGCGCCTCAATGGACTTCACCTCCATGAAATCCCCTGCGTATGGGGTCGGTGTCTTGGGATCAGTTATCAGCTTGAATCCGAAGATCACGTCATCGGCGGTAAATGGAACGCCGTCCTGCCACTTCACGCCTTTTCTGAGGTGGAAGGTGATCACGAGACCATCATGCGAGATATCCCACGACTTGGCCAAATCGCCGACAAGGTTCAGGTTTTTATCGTATTTAACAAGCCCGTTATAGACAAAACCGGCTATCTCATGTGAGGTTGCATCTGAGGCAAGCATTGGGATAAGGGTCGAGGCATCCCCTATGGAACCGACGACTATGGTATCCCCATAGTAGGGACACTTGTCCACGGCCAACGCATCCAGGCACATGACGACAATGAACAGGGCTGCAAGAAACAGCAATCCTGAAAGGCGTTTCATATCCACCGCCCCATGGCTACAATCTCTTAAGTCTTGCCTTGAGCGCCTCCACACAATCGTACGGCACACACAACCCGCCCCTGCCTCTTCCTATGGCTATCTGGGGCTTAGCGCTCCCATGATAGTCGCTCCCGCCTGTAGCGACAAGCCCGTATTTGGAGGCGATTGCAAGGCATGTCTTTGTAAAATCCAAGGAATGTTCGCTGTAATAACACTCCATACCGTCCAGGCCTTTCGACGCCAAACGGCCTACCAGCGCATCAAACCCAGCTTCATCCTCACATGCAAGACTTATGGGATGGGCGAGCACAGCAAGCCCACCGGCCGCATGGATGGCGTCCACGGCCTCTTTGGGCGACAGTATGGACTTAGGTACATAGGCAGACGCACCTTTTTTGAGAAATCTCGCAAAGGCCTCACCTGTCGAGCCTACATACCCATGTCTGACCATCGCCTTTGCGATATGCGGCCTTCCTATCTGACCGCCTCCTGACATATCCTCGAGCTCTTTCAGTGACAAAGGTTTGCCCATTTGGGCAAGGCGCTCAAGGATAAGTGGGTTACGTTTCGCTCTT
Organism: Dissulfurimicrobium hydrothermale; assembly: GCF_022026155.1. Classification (NCBI taxonomy): domain Bacteria; class Deltaproteobacteria; genus Dissulfurimicrobium; species Dissulfurimicrobium hydrothermale. Next base: position 199,690 of record NZ_CP085041.1, read on the forward strand.
GCCGCCTGGACCCTTTCAAGCACCTCGTTTAAGGAGGCTGAATCCGCATCGATATAATAGCCTAGCATATGCATATCGCCTTTAGCTATATTGGCATTGACGCTGAGCTCAACCCCCGGCAAGACCTCGATCCCTGCCTTATGGCCGGCCTCTATGGCGCTATCAAGTCCACTAACAGTATCGTGATCCGTAATGGCCACCGCCTTGAGTCCGGCCGCAGCCGCAAGACGTATAAGGTCTTCCGGCCTGTCAGAACCGTCCGACGCAGTAGTATGTGTATGAAGGTCGCAGCATCCGATTGCATCCATTTTCTCCCCCATGTCTTTATCCAAAATGGTCATGATCAGACTGAATAGTCATTCGGCTAAAAGTTGTATTGAAATCGTCAAAAAATTTCTATGCAACCTTCTTTAAAATACCACAAAAATCTTCATGCAGCCGCCTTTTTAGGGTTGACAAAAAATGCACAAAGATATTATAAGAATAAACTATGTAGAAAAGTATTTTACCGAATGATCATTCATTTTTTTTGAATCGCAGGGTTTTTAAGGAGATATCAAGCAGGTTAATTTTTGTTATATTATATTCCATCAAGGAGGGAGAATTAAATGGCAGATGTCAAGAAACATGACACCCCGATGGTCGACGAGCTAAAAAAGGGCCGGTGGCCGAGCTTTGTCGACGACATTGAGCAAAAAGGTCTAAAGGGCAAGCAGGAGTGTCTCGATCTCCTCGGACAGCTCGAGCTATCTTACAAACACAAAGAGACCCACTGGAAACATGGCGGGATCGTCGGCGTGTTCGGCTACGGCGGCGGGGTCATTGGGCGTTACTCAGACGTACCAGAGATGTTCCCAACCATAGCCCACTTTCACACCATCCGCGTCAATCAACCTGCAAGCAAGTTCTATTCCTCGGCTTATCTCAGAAAACTCTGCGAGATGTGGGACCACAGAGGAAGCGGCATGACCAACCTCCACGGCTCAACAGGAGACCTGATCCTACTTGGCACCAAGACAGATCAGCTCGAGCCCATCTTTTACGATCTTACCCATCAGATGAGTGTGGACCTCGGCGGATCGGGCTCCAACCTCCGCACCCCTGCCTGCTGTATAGGCAAAGCGCGTTGCGAATACTCCTGTATAGACACACAGGCCATCTGTTATGACCTGACACAGACGTATCAGGATGAACTGCACAGGCCGGCCTTCCCCTACAAATACAAGTTCAAGATCTCTGGTTGCGCCAATGACTGCGTGGCCGCCATTGCCAGGTCTGACTGCGCCATCATCGGGACATGGAAAGACGACATCCGCATCGACCAGGCGGCTGTAAAGGCTTATATAGGCGGCGAGCTCAAACCGAATGCCGGGGCACACAGCGACAAAGACTGGGGAAAATTCGACATTCAGAAAGAGGTCATTGATCGCTGCCCGACAAACTGCATGTGGATGGAAGGCGACAAGCTCAAGATAGACAACCGCGAATGCACACGCTGTATGCACTGTATCAACGTTATGCCTGCTGCCCTCCGCCCAGGCACCGATACAGGTGCCACCATACTTCTAGGCGCCAAGGCACCTATCCTCGAAGGCGCCCAGCTTGCCACCCTGGCCATACCATTCATCAGAATGGAGGCCCCTTATGATGAACTAAAAGACTTTATAGGCAAGATATGGGATTGGTGGATGGAGGAAGGCAAAAACCGCGAGCGCTCAGGCGAACTTATCCAGCGCCAGTCCATACAGGAACTGCTGCGCCGTACAGGCCTCAAGGCCATACCGCAGATGGTCAAGGAGCCGCGTTCCAACCCGTATGTCTTCTGGAGTGCAGAAGAGGTCGAAGGTGGATGGAAACGCGACCTTGCGGAATTCCGTAAGAGACATGCAGCATAATTTGATAAGGAGGCGAGACATAGTATGAATGAGTATCTTGAGAAGCAAAAAGAACTGTATGGAGACAATCCGGGGTTTGATATCTCAGAGGTGGTGTCCAAGCCCTACGATAAAGAACTGGCGGGAAAGCTCTATGACCCCAAAAAACCGATGCAAAACCGTATCACAGACATAGGACCGCCGCACTATTTCCAGTTCATGCCGCCGGTTATCCAAAAGAACTACGGCAAATGGAAGGTGCATGAGATAATAGAACCCGGCGTTATTAAATATACAAGCGAGACAGGGGATGTCTGTTTTGCCGTACGTTGCGGATCCGCCCGTCTGATCACCACCGATCTCATAAGAGAAGTGGCCGATATAGCAGACAAATATTGCGACGGTTCGGTCCGCTGGACCACCCGTAACAATATCGAGTTTCATGTGACCTCCGAAGAAAAGCTGCGTGCCCTAAAAGACGACCTTAAGGGTCGCAAATTCCCTGGCGGGTCATACAAGTTCCCGATAGGCGGCACAGGGGCGTGCGTGACCAACATCGTGCACACCCAGGGCTGGGTGCATTGCCATACGCCGGCCATCGATGCATCGGGCGTAGTAAAATCAGTAATGGATGAGCTCTACGACTACTTCGGCAGCCACAAGCTCCCTGCCCAGGTGAGGATCGCCCTTGCCTGCTGTCTCAATATGTGCGGCGCGGTCCACTGCTCCGATATCGCTATCCTAGGTATCCACCGCAAACCGCCGCTTATTGAAGACGAACGCATCACCGGCGTCTGCGAGATACCTCTTGCCGTTGCAGCCTGCCCTCTCGGTGCCATCAAGCCCGTTACGGTGGAGGTCAATGGTGAGAAGAAAAAGACCGTCAGGGTCAATGAAGAACGCTGCATGTTCTGCGGCAACTGCTACACCATGTGCCCTGCCATGCCGCTTGCAGACGGCCAGGGCGACGGTATTGCAATTTTAGTGGGTGGCAAGATATCAAACCGTATCACCGCCCCGAAATTCTCAAAACTCATCATCCCATATATACCCAATGAGCCGCCGCGTTGGCCGACTACGGTAAAGACGGTAAAACACATCCTTGAAGTCTACGCTGCCAATGCAAATAAATATGAACGGCTGGGTGAATGGGCTGAGAGGATCGGCTGGGAACGCTTCTTTGAGAAATGCGATATCCCGTTCACAGACAAATCAATTGATGATTATCGTTTGGCATACACCACATACCACACAACAACACAGTTCAAGTGGAGTGTGCATACCGATAACCTCTAATAAAAAGGGGGTACTAAAATGGCAGTAGATAAAGAAGAACTCAAACGGAAACTCGTAGAGTACGCCACAAAAAAAGCTGCATTCAAGTCAAAGATGTATATAAAAGACCTATATGCAGCGATGCCTGAGGCGTCGCCCCGCGAGGTAAAAAACGCGGCAAACGAACTGGTAAGAGAAGGAAAGCTTGAATTCTTCTCGTCAGGGAGCACCGTAATGTATGGAGTGCCTGGCTTCGGCAAGGGAACCGAAGAGGCCTTCGAGTAGAAAAATGGTTGTAGAGGCCGCAAAGACCCTTAAGGGTACCCGCCCTTAAGGGTCTTTTTCATTAAAGGTGCGGCGATATCCTTGAGAGGCCTTCCAAAGAAAAAATCCATGACGGTCGCCTCTATTCCGAAAAACTCAATAAATTCCCTGCGGAAGGTGTTGTCAAGGTCTATTTTTTCATCGATCTTATACAGGGCGGCACTGCCCCCTAACGGGATCGTCGAGGTAAACAATTCAATGAATGCCGCTGCTGAGAATCTCGCCTCATAGGAAGATATGACCTCATAAAGAAACGATCCTTCTGGTATGACCGCACTTCTTGAGAGTACATCGTGCATAAATAATCTTATAGAATCCTCTGGATGCCAACACTTTAAGACTCGACACTCCAGGGGACGGTTTTCATAGATATTGCACGCCTTGGCCGCAGGATCGAAGAATTTGCAGGCCCACGAGCCAGGTACACCCTTTATCTTCACCAATTCTATCGGAGTCTGAACTATAATACCTTTAACTGGATCACGTATTGGCTCACCTGCCCTTATAGTAAAAAGATCTCCTGGTTGCAGTACACCGTCATTAAGAAGGCAGACATCTTCTTGATGAAGGGTCGGACCGCCCTTTATACAGCACTGACCGCAGCGGATACATGATGTCCTGATGTTATCGCCGTTCATTCATCATCGCGCGCCTTGCATTTGACGATTTTTGCTTAGCCATCGTATAATAGTTTTTTACGAGACCATCAACTTTTCAAGGCCCTTTTGAAGTATAGATGCACGCTCCTTTGATCCCATTTCGCTGTAGATCTTGTGCGCAAGCCTATACGCATCAATTGCACTTGGGATGTCACCCTGCCTCTGATATATATCGCCTATGCCTGTTAGATAGAATGCGGCACGGGAGGCGTCGCCGAGCGATTCGACCAATTCAAGGGCAAAGAAAAGATAGGGCAAGGCCTTATCCGGTTCGTTATCAGCCCTGTAAATATCTATTATCTTCTCTGCAAGCAAGACCTTGCCTATATCATCGCCTCCCTTTTCACATATGGCCATGGCCCTCTGATAAAGGGGTATGGCGGCCTTGAAGTTTCCCCGCTGTACGTGAAGATCAGCAAGCTTCTCACATGTATTTGCTATTTCAACATGTCTACCTTGGTCTTCGAATCTCTTCAATGCCTCTTCAAGCTTTAAAATGGCATCAAGTGACATCCCTCTGCCCATCAGCACGGCAGCCTCCCTATAAAGCTCAACAGCCTCGTCCGAACGGACAGGATCGCCGCCGTTTTTTATTTTACCCGCGTCTTCATCCATATATTTATCACCCCCATTAATACCATATATATTCGACAAGGCCTCCCTTGCGATACGACCGACTGTGGTCTTGATAAGCATCTCGCCGTCAAAGAGATCGACTGTCTCCTCGTCCATTACCATCCTTTCAATGGCCGATGCAGCCTCTGCGGCCTTAATCCGACCAAGCGCCCATGCAGCATGGCCGCGCACGTTTGGATCTGGATCTTCAAGAAAATTAAAGATCGAGAAAAAGGCGTTGGACCTTACAAGCTTGGGGTGCTGGCCGCCGATACGTCCCATGGCCCAAAAGATCGCAGGTCTGGACGGCGGGTCATTCAGAAGTCCGAGCAGGTGCCTTATAAATGAACCATAAACGCCCGGCCTGAGCCTTATGACCTCGCCCAACGTCTCTATCGCGCCCCAATTGGCAGCAGCAGAGTCATTGCATGCGTACAAAAGCGTGCGCACCATATTGCCTGCGACAGAAGGACGATCGTCTGCCAAGCGTCCTATCACAGCTCCAAGCGCCATAACAGCATTCCATCTCAAACGGATGTCAGCGGCATAGAGAAGGCGTTGCACCTTTCTTATGACAAGAGGATCGTGGACCGCGGCTAACGATAGCTCTTCAATGCGCCCATCGCGCACTAGGTTGTCAACATCCCCTTTTGAGTATCTTGCGCTGGCTGTCTGAAATCCGCCATGAATACGATCTCCTTTTTCTTGCACACCCCTGGTTTGATCGTCTATTGCACCGAAGGAACCCCTGCCCCTTGAGATGACATCTCTAAGATCAGGCTTCAGGCGGATAAAAGTCAACACCCCCTTGACCCGTTTCCCTTCTTTTGTGCGCCCTGTGGGCTCAACTAGATTGGACTCGATATCATAACCCTCCAACAGGGCGTCTTCATAATCCTCCCCTGGCATAAGCCCCCAGGCCATATCCCAATCGTCCCCACAGGCAAAACCGAGCGCCTCCATAAAGGCTGCGCCTAGATTATGACCCGTTATATCGTGCACATAGACAGCTGTACATTGGCAGACCCCGAATTCGAAATCCGCAAACCTCCTGGGCTCCCTTGTCTTGGGGCGGACTATCAATCTGTCACATAGCGGGCATCTGGCCTCAGTTGCACCGCCAGTTGCAAAATTTGCCATAAAGCAGCCTATCCTCGTTGCGTCCTGGCCTTCTCAGAGACCAGCTCCACAAACTGCTGATGGACAGGATAGCCGTATCTGCACGCCTCTTCGAGGTGCCCCATGGCTGACTTGTAATCACCTTTATTATAATACGCTACGGCAAGGTTATTATGTGCAAGGCCAAAAGAAGGGGCCAGACTAACGGCCTTCTTGCCGGCGCTTATCGCCTTGTCCAGCTCATCTTTCTCGATATAGACCGTAACAAGGTTCGTCCAGACCGTAACCATATCAGAGTTGATTTCCAGGGCCCTTGTCAAATAATGCGCAGCTTCATCCCAATTTTTTAGCTGAATATATGCAGAACCTATGTTTGCCAGCGCCTCTGCAGACATCGGGTACGCCTCTAGGGCCTTTTTGTTTTCCTCTATCCCCTTATCAAATTCCCCCATCTGAAAATACAGGGAACCAAGGTTGACCCTTATCTCAAAGGACAATGGATCTATCTCAAGCGCATGCCTGAAGGCCCTGACAGCGTCTTCGAACCTGCCTGAACGCCAATAGCTAAGGCCGAGCCTGTGGGCGGCGATCACCGACCTTGGATTCTTTTCGAATTCCCCTTCAAGGGTCTGTATGATATCATGTGTCTCACCGGATGAAACAGGGGGCATTGCCATGCATCTCTCCTTATTGCATTTTTATCTTGTAATTTGTTCCATAATCTAACCCAAATATATCGGAAGGCAAATATATGGGCGGCGATTCTATTGAGAAACGGCAAAAAAAACATCTCACCTGTATATTCTGCGGCGGTCCGGCGGAGATTAAGGGCAGATGAACACATGCAAGGGTAGTCTGCAGGTCTTGCGGGCAAGAAAAACCGGCTTCTTTTTACAGGGATCAGATTGATGACCTCAAGGAACAGATATGCATCGGCCTCCCGGAAGAAGAAAACAGCGCTATAACCCATTGCCCAAAGCCTTGCGACACAAATCGATATAACCACTGAATCTGTCAGAGTCCTTAAATGGGGCCAGGTACAAAAGGGCGTCTTCATATCTTCCAAGATTCATCATGCTTGTCGCAATACATAGACTCAGGTCTTCAGAGCCTGGGAAATGAACCAGGCCCTCCAATGCAACCCTTATGGAACCCTTAAGGTCACCCTCCCTTTGTTTGAGCGCAGACAGCCCAAGATATGCCCTGTGATTAGGGTGGTAGCCCAGCGCACGTTCAAAAAGAACGGCTGCAACACTGTCTTTTTCTAACACCTGATCGATCTTTGAATAATCGCCATGACTGAAGGTCATGGCCAACCTGGATAAAAAATCGGCATGGAGTGAATAAAGGCCCGGATCATCTTTTAATTCAACATTCAATGCATAATTGTGGAGATTGCCGTAAAAATGGGATCTCAAACGCCTGCCGAACGACAATATGTCTTCTGCTGTAAGGCTATGGTCGATCTCGAAATACATTATATCTTCAATACGGTTTAACCATATATCATCCGACACCCCTGTCTTTTTTACAAAATCCTCATAAAGCCTGGTACCAGGAAACAGATCAAGGATATAAAAGATTATGCTAAGCGGCTTAATCTCATCAATCAGGTCTATCGTCTCCTGGATGGTCTGCTGCGTCTCACCAGGACAGCCATAAATAAAATAGGCCCTAGCCAGTATACCGTAACTTGTCGTCAGGGTAAAAGCCCTTTTTATGTCTTGCAACTTTATGTCTTTATTGAGTCTATTTCTTATTTCAGCCGAACCGCTCTCTACGCCGTAACTTATCTGTATACAGCCCGCTCTTCTCATCCAATAAAGTACGTTTTCATCTACGTAATCCACCCTTGATATCGCAACCCATCTGATATCAAGAGCTAATTCCAATATCTTTTTACAGATCTGGATCACCCTGATCTTGTCAAGGGTAAATGTGTCATCGGAAAAATAGAAAAAACGGACCCCTTTTTCATACAAAAGCGACAGCTGCTCCACAAAATAATCGGGCGAATGAAACCTTACCCTTCTCTTCCAAAACCTAGGTGAGCCGCAAAAGGTGCAGTTCCATGGACACCCCCTAGAGGAGACAACATGCTCGAATGTAAAATATCTTGCAGGGTTCGGCAGCATGTCTATATCCTCAATAAATTTTTGATCACCAGTGCTGATGGCATTGCCGTCACAACGAAAGGCCAAACCTTTTATGTCTCCCAGTCCGCCATGCGCCTTTCCATATTCAATCCTCTCGATCAGGCGCAAAAACGTAATCTCACCCTCACCCTTGATCACAAAATCGACCTCTGGATAGTTTTCAAGGATATGCCTCCATAAAAATGTTGCGCCAGGACCGCCGAATACAACCTTTATATCCGGGAAGAGCCTCTTTGCCACCCTAGCCATATCGATACCGCCCCATCTGTTGGCATGAAATATCGAAAATCCGATGATGTCAGGCTGCTTTTCCTGCAAAATCTTTTCATATATTTCAACTTGGCCTTTTATCTCATGGAAATTCAATATCTCGACATCGATACCCCTTTCCTTCAAGACCGCACCGATATAATAAAGCCCTATAGGAACGGCTCTTATGTCATAATCAATAACCCTTTGATCGAGAAAATGTGGATAGATGAGCAGTACCTTCATAGAAAAACTTCTTTCATCGTTTTAATAAAAAAGGCTGATCCCTTTTGGGATCAGCCTTAAACAGATAAAATCAAATCCCGGGCTGTTTACGCGTTTTCCTGCCTCACAGACACGACAACTTTGTATAGAATGGTAAGGATCAAGGCGCCTATCGCCCATATAGCTGTTGCAATGGCTATCTCGGGAAATGTGGGGTGGTATTCAGTGACCTGTTCCAATGGGTTTGGTATAAAACCACCAATCACAAGACCTACACCCTTATCGACCCATGTCGAAAAGAATATAGATGCACACGCCACAACAAGAAACGTATGATTTCTACGAAGCGGCGGTATAAGCAGGAGCAAGATGCCAAAAAGCCCGAAGGTTATGGATGTCCACATCCAGGGCACGAGCTCATGATAGCCGTCAAGGCCAAAAAAGAGGTACTTTAGGCCGCTCATATGGCCCGGTATGTTGCTGTAAAATGCTGTAAAGAATTCCAGCGCCAGAAAGAACATATTGGCTATCTGCGCATAGCACACGGTCTTGGCGACAGACTGGATAGCCTCTTCTCCAGGCTCAAATCTTGTCAGTTTCTTGACTAAAAGCAAAAGAAGTATAAGTAGGGAAGGCCCGGCTGCGAAAGCGGACGCCAAAAATCTAGGGGCCATGATTGCTGTCAACCACAGATGGCGACCTGGAAGACCTGCATATAAAAAGGCTGTAACAGTATGTATACTGATCGCCCATGGGATGGATAGATATATAAACGGTTTAATCCACGCTGGAGGCGGGACATGTTTACGCTCGGCGAGCAGGCTGTTCCACCCGACTATTATATTGATGGCCAAATAACCATTTAAGACGATCATATCCCAAAAAAGTATCGAGTTCGGTGTGGGATAAAACAAGACGTTAAGCATACGTTGAGGCTGTCCTATATCCACAATTATAAAAAGCAGACACATAACAACCGCAGCAATCGCCAAGAATTCACCAAATATGACTATATTTGCATATTTTTGATAGTGATGGAGGTATTTAGGGATTACCAGCATAACTGCACCCGCTGCCACGCCGACGAAGTAGGTGAACTGGGCTATATAGACGCCCCATGAGATATCGCGGCTCATGCCCGTAATGCCCAGACCGTAATTCAGCTGGTATATCCAACACGCAAACCCGACACCTATAACTGCGAGCAGGAATATGATCCAACCCCAATACCTTTGACTTCCAACCAATGCCTTTTCTAGCATAGCACCCTCACACCAAATAGAATACAAACGGCTCTGTGCCCAACTCTATCTTACGCCTAAGAGAGGTCCTTACCCGAAGAACCTGTCTTATGTTGGAATTCGGATCAGCAAGATTGCCGAATGTCATAACCTCAGGCGCCGCCTCGGCACAGGCTGGTATCTGACCCTTGTCTATCCTTTCCACGCAGAAGTTACACTTCTCGACAACACCACGCATCCTGGTCGGAAATTCCGGATTCAACTTCCTCCCTTTCAATCCTTCCCTTGGATCACGCCAATTGAAACTGCGCGAACCGAAAGGACATGCAGCCATACAGAAACGGCAGCCTATACACCGATGATAGTCCATCGCAACTATACCGTCGGGCCTTTTGAACGTCGCCCTCGTAGGACATACCCTTACACAGGGCGGATGGTCGCAGTGATTGCATAAAAGCAAAAACGGCAGCTCTTTTATAGCGTCGTCTATATATTCGTTTGCGCCGTCGGCAAAGGCATGCTCATACGTATCCCCCCATATCCATTTGACCTCGTCCTTTTTGTTATTGAAATGAGGGATGTTATGGAGGTAATCGCAGACCCCCCTCACCTTTTGCACTACTTGACCGTCACATTTCTTTACATCAATAGTCATGCCCCACCTGATCTTGGGCAAATCTTCTTTTCGCAGTCCAGCCCCACCCTCTTGTCCTTCAAAGGCATCCAGATCACCCGGACGAAGCAGTTCAAACGCACCTTTGCCCGTGATACCCAACAGGGCGGAGATCCCGGCTATCTTGATGAATTCTCTCCTGTCCATGCTCATAATTCGTTTCCTTTTGCATCCCTTGGCGCAAGATGACATTCCCAGCAATATGGGTCTTCAACCCCTGCGTAATTATGACACCTGTCGCAGAATTCCTTTTTGTTGGAATGACACTTCATGCAGGTATTCTGCAGGCTTACGTAGTATTTTTGGCCTCTACTGTTTATATAAACACGTTTACCCTTTCTAAGGGCCTCATCCCGCCATGTTATCAGAAACTGCATATGCGACGACTTCATAAACTCCTTGCCTTCTACACACTTCTTCTCAGCAAGTTCTCGTATAACCGGTGTATCAAGCTTCGGCTTAGGAGGTGGCACGACTCTGCCCATTGCCGACCAGATCGGAACGGTCATGAGACCTACAAATATCACAAGGCCAGGGATTATCTTGTTTGCATCATACATCGCTGCCTTCCTCCCCTTTCGGGATTTCTTCCCCTCGCAGATTCATAGTCCTGTCCCCTTCGCCCTCCATTATCAGTGCGTTCGCTACTAATTCCGACACACCTGCTACCTTGACGCCTGGCACCCAATATTCCATCGAGGCTGGAAGCACTGCTCTATCGATAGCGCAGATACATGCAAGCGTATTTACACCATGCTTTTCATGAACATACTTAACAGCATTGGCCCTCGGAAGCCCGCCCCTCAACCTGATCTCCATATTTTCGCTCGCATTAAGACCAGCCCCACTACCGCAACAGAAGGTCTGTTCCCTGATAGTTGTATCCGGCATGTCATAGAAATAGTTGCAGACATTCTTTATCACATAACGGGGCTCTTCCAGGATGCCCATGGCCCTTGAGGGATTGCATGAATCGTGGAATGTTACCTTCAGATGGTTATTGCGGTTCTTGTCTAACTTGAGCTTGTTGTTCTTGATAAGATCAGCTGTAAATTCGGTGATGTGAACCATCTTTGTGGACTTCGCGTTTTCAAACCTCGTCCCGGTAATCGGTGAGACAGGCTCCTCCAGGAAGTCGGCCGGGCCGTTGAAGGTATCCATGTACTGATGAATTACGCGCCACATATGCCCGCACTCCCCGCCCAGTATCCACTTCACACCAAGTCTTTTGGCCTCTGCATATATCTTTGCATTGAGGCGTTTGGCCATCTCAAAAGACGTAAAGAAGCCGAAATTACCGCTCTCGGATGCATAGGTACTCCATGTGTAATCAAGACCTATATGTTCGAAGATCATCAAATAACCCATGAGCGTATAGATACCCGGATCGGCGAAGACATCGCCCGAGGGCGTGACAAAGAGTATCTCTGCCCCTTTTCTGTTAAACGTGGGATTTATCCGGATACCGACATAGGTCTCGATATCGTCACAAAGGAATTCAATATTTTCCTTAAATGTATGTGGCTTCAGACCAAGGTGATTGCCGATATGATAGCAGTTTGAAACAGGCTCCTGGATCCAGTTGATATTGAGACCGAGAAGGTTCAAGAGTTCACGCCCTATAATAGTGACCTCCGCCGTATCAATACCGTACGGGCAGAATAAGGAGCAACGCCGGCACTCTGTGCACTGGAAAAAATAATACCACAATTCCTTGATCACAGAGGCTGTAAGCTCCCTACCGCCAGCAAGCCTGCCCAGTATCTTACCGGCCGTTGTGAATTCCTTTCTGTAGATGGATCTCAACAGCTCGGCCCTGACCACCGGCATATTCTTCGGGTCACCGGAACCAAGAAAAAAGTGACATTTATCCGCACAGGCGCCGCACCTTACACAGATATCCATAAATATCTTAAAGGAACGGTGTTTATCCAGCCTCTCCCTCATACCGTCGAAGAATATCTGCTGCCAGTTCTCCGGCAAGTTCCAGTCTTCATCAAGAGGATTCCAATGATGGGGGTTGGGCATCCCGACATCTGCTATCTTTTCCGGTTTGGCGGGATGACAATAGATACCAGGCTTTATCTTAACAGGGGTATCCATCCAACCCGTCTTAGGCGGATTGTAGTCAATTCTCAGCATCTCTTGCGGTATTAGATCCTTAGCCATCTTAGCTTATTCCCTCTCAACTGGTATTCCTGCGCCCTTCATAAGGTCTCTGAACTCATCCTCGTATTCATCATAGGTATGAATCTTGACAGGATAATTCCATGGATTGACGTGCCTGACCATCCTGTTATTGTTGGCCATATTCCTGGTCGGACTCAAAAAGACCCCCCCAAGGTGCATAAGCTTGCTGAACGGAAAATAGGCCATAAGGACGCTCACCAGCGTCGCATGGATAAAAAAGATCGGTCCTATCCCATCAGGCATAACTGGATGGAAGGTCGCCAGGCCCACCAAAATCTCTTTTACGCCCACAATGTCGGTCCTGATGAAGAAACGCATTAATATGCCGGTCGTCGCTATGGCGAGTATTAAAAACAGCGGAAAATAATCAGCCGGTAATGAGATATAGCGTATCCTCGGACTCATGAGACGCCTCAGCAATAAAAAAGTAACCCCGGCAATCAGAAGCACATCAGTGATATAAAGCGGCGGGGTGCCGATCTGCATGATCGAGTCCAACTTATCAAGCCATTCGACAAAACCAGGGACCGGCACCATGAAAAGACGGAGGTGTCTTACGGCTATAATGAAAAATGCCCAGTGGAAGGCCAAAGCAAACAACCACAGCCACTTGGCCGGGCCATAAATAAGATTGCCGCTACGGAGCTCGGCCTTGGTATTTCTGAACAGTGATCTAAAGGCCAGAATTTCAAAGGCCATGCGCCCCAGCACACCCATCGTGGTGCTCGGATTGTCAAGCTTTGCCTGCTTTATCCATGGGAGAGAAAATTCCTGACCTGCTGTCGTAGGGATACGAAACGGCACCGGTGACTTAGCCCAGTCAAGCACACGAAAAACAAATCCGACAAGCAATATGGTAAAGCCGGTATAAGGAAGAATCACACCGAAGACATATTGCAACCCTGCCATCGAACCTACCAAGGCGGCTAAAATTATCACCAAAACCGCAATCAGGGATATCATTGCACCCATTACCAACACCTCACTTTAGCTAAGACCTTGATTATTAATATCTTTTTCAAGGCCAATATCTTTAAACATGCCTTTTTTTATAAGATATGATGGACACATAGTCACCTCTGACAACACAAAAGGTCTCTTCATAATGTCGTTGAGCTTGATCTCCCACACTCGCTCCCGACACTTCATATACACATCAAAGGCCATTAATACGAATTTGTCGATCTTAGATTCCAACGAAAGGATATCTTCCAATTTGATCTTACCGCCCAAATCCTGCGCACGAATCTCATCTCTAATGGCCTTTTTTAGCAGATAAAACACCGAAACAGCCCCGGACGGCTCAAAATCTTGCACCGCCCTGATCCTCACCATCTCGTCCATTTGATCCTTGACATTTTCGGGATCACCACCTTTAAGAATCTCTTCCAAAATAGGACCGGCCGCATTTAAAATGGTATAGCCAACTGGATTTGCGAACCGATCTTTCTGGCCGAGCAAAAACTTGGCAGTCTCAGGGGGATATGTCGCCGCTATCAAACGTATCCACCTGTCTTCTATAACTGCCAGGCGTTCATGTAATAGATTATTCATCATAAAATCATCTATACTCGAAGGCGGCCTTATCGGCTTTCAATCCTTTTGCTGTAATGACAGACTATTTCATCCCATTTTATTTATGAATAGATATTCATTATGGGGATTATGTATATACCTGTTACAATGTTGTGTCAAGGCCTTAAACCGATAAAAATTTTATTCATGAATAACCGTTCATTTTTATAGACAAATCAATGGAAACTGTCAAGCCTAAAAATTCGGATATCTTTTTGAAATTGTATTCAGCTCGGCCCTGTGCAGACAACCTTGATCTACCCTTGACACCAAATATATTATGAAAAATTCGAGCTGGTCTAGGATGGATTCCCTTTTGGAAAAACAAGGCGTGGTCATAAAACCCATCGCTGATTTTCTGACCGATAAACCGGATTTTTCCGGGACCACGATACTTGGTGACGGCTCAATAGGGCTGATCCTTGACATCCCGTTGTGCTTAACAAGGCAAAAAGGGGTTGTGCAGCGTAGACAGAGGGCCATGGAACTTGCCGCACTGGGACTTGGGGGAGGTGGTATACAATTCATTAACTAGAGAAAGGCCCAAAATTAGTAGTAATTGCCAGGGCTTTCCTCTGGCAGGACCATTCTATCCCGCTGCAGGATAAACAGGCTGTCACCCGCCTGATATCTTTATCGAGGATATATTTTTATGGGATATGATTTTTGTAAACGAGACAATAACCCCCGCAGACTGATTGGAAATCGGGTTTTCCTTATCAACTTGAGTATTCATGGTCTGGCGATCTTTTATTGATAGGGCCATTTATATCACAGACGATGGGAGAAAAAGGGGGCGCAAACTGCACCGATTACGGCTTACCCTCTTTATAATGGTCTCTAGTGTCTGTTTCCATGACACAAGGATGGATGCATCTCAACTAAATATTTTACCCTTGATTCGATGGCGTCCGGTCTCAACATACCTGACTTTCTTAATCCTTTTAACGCCCCGTTAAAGATATCCGTAATATTGGATTCTATCTCGCCAATCCTCCGGCTCACATAGCCGCATGCAATGGGAACCTTACAGGCAGGATTGCCTATACCAAGCAAGGTCTTTATGAGTCCTGTTTTAGAAGAAATAACACCTCAGCCTTATTATTGCGCACAATAAAATTTAATCTTTCCGATATCGTTCACAGCTTTCTAAAAGGGTGCGCCCCCTCAAGCAAATTATAAGTTATTGATTTGGTTATGGCGATTAGCATGTAAACGGATCACTTGCTTACAATTATAATGCCCTTGACACCAAAAAAATCAAATGGTACAAGAAAAATCTCTTAAGGGCGGGTAGCTCAGCGGGAGAGCATCGGCCTTACAAGCCGAGGGTCACAGGTTCAAATCCTGTTCCGCCTACCACCCTAGTTTCAAAAGAAGGTAAATGAAACGACTTAAAAATTCGGGGTCGTAGTTCAGCCGGTTAGAACGCTGGCCTGTCACGCCAGAGGTCGCGAGTTCGAGCCTCGTCGGCCCCGCCAAAAATTAAAGAGGCAGACCGCTTATTGCGTCCGCCTCTTTATTCATTTGTGGTCTATCCCGAAAAATCAATCTTTTCGTATTGTTGCATCTTCCATTATGGCACTGCACCTATATCCTGCGCCGAAATCCCTGTCTGAATGCAGTATTCCACTTGCGGTCACCACATCGCCGACTGCCGGCAGGTCCTGTGATGTAACAACAAGATCAAAGTCGCCCTTTTCTTGTGTGCCTGAGCCGTCTTGAATGTGCACCCAGTTTTTACCCATAATGCCGGTCGACACCTTTACCACTACACCTCTTACAACCGCCTGTTTGCCGTTGATCTCCGCCTTCGTCCTGTAGATCTCCGCAATCGTATAGCTATTAGGGCCCTTGGCCCGTTCGATCCTTACATCTTTTTTCTCCAACAAGACATGATGGACCGCCCCATCCTCGGCGGCCAGAGCGCCTTGCGAGTGGCCGCCCGATATGATACCTGACGAGAAAACGATCCTGTCGAACGTGCGCTTAAGCGTATTGCTTGTAAAACCCTTCATCTCAATGCCCGGATCAAGCAGCAGATCGTCTCCAATTGAAACCTTGGTCTCTGGCATCGCCACCCATATTTGAGAGTCGCCTCTATCAAGCAATACATACGTATAGCCGCCACTGTCCATGGTCTGGATGACCTTGCCCTTGAGATAATCAGTCGTGGCTGCATGCCCAGAATCAGTCTTTGTCTGCGTCTGCCCAGGCTTGTTTTCCGTACGGCGACCGCCTTCGCTGGAGCATGATACGAACAAACCCCAAAAAACAGCTGCCGACAAACCCAAGATAACGATCGTTTTTGCCCCTTTTCTCATTGGTTGCGCTCCTTGATGTTTAAATATTGATTCCTAAAAATTTTCAAAACATCTTCTCCGACGACAATCCTGGGATATGAAAAACCCGATCTTGCAGCTAATTTGCTATATTATAATAAAAAATCTATTTCATCACCTTGTTATTGTTGTTATCGGCTAGGCGAAGATCAATCCTTGACAAAAAACTTTTTTAAATTAAAAATAATAATTATTCTTTAAAAAGATACCTCAATGAAAACAAACAAGATCAGGATGACCCGGCAACGTGAGATAATAATTCAGGAACTGAGGGCGCTCAAAACCCATCCGACGGCAGATGAACTGTATGACAAGGTCAAAAAACGCCTCCCTAGGATCAGCCTTGCAACCATCTACCGCAATCTGGAAACACTTGCAGCCCTAAATATCATTCAAAAACTTGAGGTGACGGGCAGACAAAAACGTTTTGACTGGGATACATCGAATCACTATCATATAAAGTGTATCAAGTGCGGCAGGGTCGATGACATCCCTGCAATCCAATTAAATGAGATAGAAAGGGCTGTTACAGATCCGTGCGGCTATACAGTGCTTGGTCATCGCCTTGAATTCGAAGGCATATGCCCGGGGTGCAAAAAGAAAGGGGAACGATCATCCTCAAAAGAAAGATAATTTTTATATCAATAAGTTAAATTTAAATAAGGAGGTGCGTTTAGATGGACAGGATCAAAGGCACACAGACAGAAAAGAACATCCTCATCGCCTTTGCGGGTGAATCTCAGGCAAGAAACAGATACACCTACTATGCAAGCCAGGCAAAAAAAGAGGGTTTTATACAGATTGCAGCCATCTTTGAAGAAACAGCCAACCAAGAAAGGGAACATGCAAAACGGCTCTATAAACTCCTTGAAGGCGGGGACGCAGAGGTAACGGCAATTTTTCCGGCCGGTACCATTGGATGCACCAGGGACAATCTCCTCCATGCAGCCCAGGGCGAGAACTACGAACACAGCCAGATGTACCCCGGCTTTGCAAGGATCGCCAGGGAAGAGGGATTTAATGAGATAGCTTGCATATTTGATGCCATAGCGGTCGCTGAAAGACAGCACGAAAAGAGATACAGGGCACTGGCCAAAAACATAGATGAAGGAAAGGTCTTCAAACGCGAAGAGACCGTGGTCTGGCGCTGTAGAAACTGCGGCTATCTCCATGAGGGAAAAGAGGCACCTGAAAAATGCCCTGCCTGTGCACACCCGATAGCCCACTTCGAATTGCTGGGCGAGAATTGGTAGCTATAAAAACCAAAACAAAGATAACAGGAGGTAGTATTTATGTGCAATCTGGTTACAAAAGAGGCGCCTGACTTCAAGGCAAAGGCGGTCATGCCCGACAACAACTTTAAGGAGATAAGCCTTTCTTCGAACAGGGGAAAATACATCATACTTTTTTTCTATCCCCTTGATTTCACCTTTGTCTGCCCGTCCGAAATACTGGCCTTTGATACGGCGCTGGACGAGTTTAAAAAGAGAAACTGCGAGGTCATCGGGGTCTCGGTAGACTCCGAATACACCCATCTCGCCTGGAAAAACACACCTGTCAACAATGGAGGCATAGGCAATGTCAGATATCCTCTGGTGGCGGATCTCTCGAAACAGATATCCAGGGCCTACGGTGTTCTGCTGGAGGAAGCTGGCGTGGCCTTACGCGGCCTGTTCCTTATCGACAAGGGGGGCATTGTACGGCATGCGCTCATAAATGATCTGCCGCTTGGCAGGAATGTCGATGAGGCCATCCGTATCCTTGACGCCTTGCAGTTCCACGAGGCCCACGGCGATGTCTGCCCGGCAAACTGGAGGCCTGGCGAGGAGGCCATGAAGCCTACCAAAGAGGGTGTGGCGAGCTATCTGGCCAAGCACGGCGCGCAGGGCGCAAAGAAAGGCTGCAAAAAGAGCGGATGCAAATAATTTTACTTACCTAAAGTACTGATGCCCATCTTTAAAATCGCTTTTTTAAAGATGGGCATGTGAATTTTACGTTAAAAAGGGAGGAGGGTAAAAATGAAAGCGACCATAAAGGGCGTAATAATGGCTGTTGCAGCGCTTTTTTTAACACCGGCCTTGGGCTTTCCGGCGGATATGGGGAAACTTAAGTACGACGACTTCCAGAAACCCGACTACTGCGCCAGCTGTCACATACAAATACACGAGGAGTGGGCGCAGAGCCTCATGTCCCAGTCCTATACCCACAAGTGGGATGAGGTTGAATACTTTAAGCTTGCCCTTCCCCACGCCTTGAAACTTGAAAAGGTGTCAGGGGTGAAGGCAGGATGTATCGCCTGCCACGGACCTCTGGCCTTTCTCTCAGGCGACATCCCGCCAAAGCCGGTTGTGGCGAATACCCGCGCAAACGAGGGGGTCTCCTGCGAGATCTGCCACAATATAACAGGGAGCACAGAGAAGGCGCCCTACAACTTCAGTTTCACAATTGATCCAAATGGCATAAAGCGCGGACCGAGAAAGGACGCCGAAAGCCCTGCACACGGCACGCAATTCTCTGAATTCACCAGGAGCCCAGAGCTCTGCGCCACCTGTCACGACGAACAGAGCCCCTACGGCGCATGGGTAAAAGAGACCTACAGGGAGTGGAAGGCCGGGCCCTATGCAAAAGAGGGGACAAGATGCCAGGACTGCCACATGTATCACTCACCGGGCAAATCGACCGACATGGGCCCTGAGAGAAAAGACATCGCCCATCACGTCTTCCATGGCTCACACTGGCCGAACAAGCTGGCCGGGGTCATTGATCTGGCCCTTTACACAGAAAACGCCACGGTTTCGCCGGGCCAAACGATAAACTTCCGGGCCGAGCTCTTTAACGGCAAGGCCGGTCACTTCGTGCCATCCGGCTCGACAGAGGAGCGCATGCTCTGGCTCGAGGTCTGGGCGGTGGATGCAAAAGGCAGGCGCTATCCCGTGCCTGTAACAAAAAAAGGCTTCAAAGATGAAGGATTCACTATCGCCGACTCAAAGACCCTGGCCTATCAGGACTATGGCGAGATCATGAATATAAAGGGCTTCAAGGGCCTCAAGAGGGATGGAAATGTGCCGGACGGGGCGCGCATCTTTAGAAGACCGTTTTTCAATCCAAAGGGCGAAATGACCACCTGCCAGTGGTACACGGTAGAAAACACCCGGGTTGACTACAGAATCGGGCCCAGGGAGACGAAGATCGAACACTACAGCTTCAACCTCCCCAAAAATCTTCCAAAGGGTGCGCTTACGATCGAGGCCAGGCTCTACTACAGCGAGGTCCCAAGCTCTGTGGGCGATTTTTTTAAACTCCCAAAGGAGGAATACGCGCCGATCCTGGTAAACGAAAACAGACTGTTATTCGCGGTCAAATAAGGAGGATCAACCGATGAAGATTATTAAAAGATATCTCACGGGCGCAGCCTTGATCACCGCATTGATGGCGCACGGCACAGGCAGCGCCCTTGCCCAGGGCAAGATAAGCGATGCCACGCAGGCCTGTCTCGGGTGCCACGAATCCGCAACCCCAGGGATTGTGGCCGACTGGAAGAGCGGGCGCCATTCAAAAATGACCGTCGAAGAAGCCCTCAAGAAGCCGGTTATCGAAAGACGCATATCCATAGAAAAGGTCCCTGCGGGCATGTCTGGGATAGTTGTGGGCTGTGCCGAGTGTCACACAATAAATGCAGCCTCTCACAAGGATACCTTTGAACACAATGGCTTCAAGGTCCATGTGGTTGTGACCCCCCAGGACTGCGCCGAATGCCACCCGGTTGAAAGGGACGAATATGCAAAGAATATCATGTCCCATGCCTATGGAAACCTTGTAAATAACCCTGTCTATCACGGCCTTATGGACTCGACAAACGGCATAGCCGCATTTGACGGCAAAAAGGCGACTATCGGCAAGCCAGATCAGATCACACAGGATGACTCTTGTCTCTACTGCCACGGCACAAAGATAGAGGTAAAGGGCCTGAAGGCGCGCGACACCTCGATGGGGGAGATGAAATTCCCCGAACTTGCAGGCTGGCCAAGCGTAGGGGTTGGCCGCATAAACCCCGACGGCTCCAAGGGCTCATGCACCTCGTGCCACCCGAGACACGCCTTCTCCATCGAGGTTGCGCGAAAACCTGCCACATGCTCGGAATGCCACAAGGGCCCTGATGTCCCTGCCTACAAGGTTTACAGTGTGAGCAAACACGGGAACATCTACGCCGCCGACAAAGAAAAATGGCATTTCGATGCGGTGCCGTGGAAGCTGGGCGAAGACTTTACCGCGCCCACCTGTGCGACGTGTCATGTGAGCCTGCTTGTCACCAAGAGCGGTGAAGTAATAGCCAAACGCACGCACCAGATGAGTGACAGGCTTCCCTATAGGCTCTTCGGTCTTATCTATGCTACACCTCAGCCAAAGTCACCTGATACGAGCATCATCAGGAACAAAGCCGGCCTGCCGCTTCCGTCCGAGCTTACAGGCGAACCGGCGGCCGCTTATCTGATCGATGCAAAGGAACAGGCCCAAAGGCTTGCAACAATGGAGGCCGTATGTCTCGCCTGCCACACCCAGCCTTGGGTGGACGGACACTTTGCAAGGCTGGATCAGTCCATAAAGACCACTAACGAGATGACGCTTACAGCCACAAAGATCGTCCTTGCCGCCTGGGGTAAAGGCCTGGCTAAGGGGCTTGCCCAGCATGACAGCATATTTAACGAGGCCATTGAGAAGATGTGGATAGAGGAGTGGCTGTTTTTCGCCAACTCAACCAGATTCGCCTCGGCAATGGGCGGCGCCGACTATGGGGTCTTTGCAGATGGGCGTTGGGCCATGTCACGCAACATCCAGAAGATGTCCGACTGGCTCAAGTTTCTTGAGGCTGCGCACAAGGGTATAAAGGACAATAAAAAGAAAAAATAAAGGAGGAACACAAGATGACAAAGAGGCTACAGATTTACAAGTGCGAGATATGCGGAAACATGGTGGAGATGGTCCATGATGGCGTGGGGCAGCTCGTCTGCTGCGGACAACCCATGAAGCTCATGGAGGAAAATATCGTAGATGCGTCCAGGGAAAAACACGTCCCTGTGATCGAGAAGGTCGATGGTGGCTACAAGATCAAGGTGGGCAGCGTTCCTCACCCGATGGAGGAAAAGCACTATATCGAATGGATCGAGCTCATTGCGGACGGCAGGGCCTATAGGGAATTCCTGAAGCCAGGCGACAAGCCCGAGGCCTTTTTCTGCATCGACGCAACGAACATAACCGCCCGCGAATACTGTAACCTTCACGGGCTATGGAAGGGATAAAGACCATGCTCAGCAAAAAGATGCAGGACCTATTGAACGACCAGATAAATTTTGAATTTTATTCGGCCTATATCTATCTGTCCATGGCGGCATATCTCCAGGCGAATGACCTGCTAGGATGCGCCCATTGGATGAGGGTGCAGACGCAGGAGGAACTCATGCATGCCATGAAAATGTACGACTTCGTCAATGACCGTAGCGGCAGGGTGGTTCTGAAGGAGATCAAGGGGCCAAAGGCAGAATGGGCGTCACCGCTTGAGGCCTTTGAAGATGCGCTCAAACACGAGCAGACAGTGACAGGCCGCATAAACCACATGATGGACATCGCCATTGAGGAAAAGGACCACGCCACCCAGATATTCCTCCAGTGGTTTATCTCCGAGCAGGTTGAAGAGGAGGCGTCGGTAGGCGCGGTAATCCAAAGACTGAAGCTTGCTGGTCAATCTCCGGGCGGGATGTTCATGGTGGACAAGGAGCTTGCTCAAAGGATATTCACGCCGCCTCCCCAGACATCCCAAGCGCCTCTAGCGCCGCCCCAAAAGGCCTGAAGGAGCAGAAATATGTCAAGACCAGAGGATATGTGGCAGTGCCAGACCCTGAATTGCGGATACATCTATGACCCAGACAGGGGTGACAGAAAGGGCAAGATACCGAAAGGGGTGAGGTTTAAAGACCTACCCGACGGCTGGAGATGTCCCGTGTGCGGGGCCACAAAGGCCATGTTTAGGCCCCTTGCGGGCCCTGGATCTGTTATGGAGGAACAGGCCATACCTGGACCTCAAACTGAAGTCTAAAAAGATAAAAGGAGATGACAGAAATGAAAAAATACAAGTGCTCTGTTTGTGGATATGTCTATGACCCTGCAGTCGGAGACGCTGAAAACGGCGTTGAGCCTGGCACCCCGTTTGAGAAGCTGCCTGAGGACTGGGTCTGCCCGGTATGCGGGGCTGCAAAGGATCAATTTGATCCGATAGATTAAGGATCGGCCATGTCCAGAGAAGGACGGCCTTCCTGACAGGACCCTGGGGGACGGCATGAAAAAGATGAAAAAGATAGTGATCTTTGCATTCAGGGGCGAGGCCATGTGTTTTGTGCATGTCCTCTTGAATTCCCTCGACCTCAATAAAAAGGATATGGGAGGCAGAATAGTCATTGAAGGCGAGGCGACAAGGCTCATACCAGGGATGGAAAGACCCGACGACTTTCTGAACAACTTATATCTCAAGGTTAAAGAAAAGGGCCTCATAGACGCGGTCTGCAAGGCCTGCTCTCAAAAGATGGGCGTGCTGGCCGAGGTGGAAAGGCTTGGACTCCCGATAGCGTCAGATATGTCGGGTCATGTAGCTATGGCAGGATATATTGAAAGGGGCTTTGAGATAATAACCCTTTGACATGATTATAGATCTATAAGGAGGCAAGAAATGACTGCAACAGAGATAAAAAAAGACATCTACTGGGTCGGGGCCGTGGACTGGACTATCCGCGACTTTCATGGCTACTCCACCTATAAGGGCACGACCTATAACGCATATCTCATGAAGGATGAAAAGACGGTCCTATTTGACACGGTAAAGAAAGAGAAAAAGGGCGACCTTGTCCATCACATCAGGGCCATCATGGACCCTGAAAAGATCGACTACATCGTGGTGAACCATGTAGAGATGGATCACTCAGGCTCTCTGCCCGATATGATCGACCTGATAAAGCCCGAGAAGGTCTTCTGCTCAGCCATGGGCAAAAAGGCCCTGATTGAGCATTTTCATCGGGAGGACTGGCCATTGGAGGTGGTTTCGCCAAACCAGCCGATAAGCACCGGAAAGAGGTCCATCCAGTTCATTGAGACCAGAATGCTCCACTGGCCGGACAGCATGTTCTCTTACATCCCAGAGGAAAAACTCCTGATCTCCAGTGACGCCTTCGGCGAACACTGGGCGACCAGCGAACGTTTTGATGACGAGGTGGATTTTGACGAACTCATGCGGCACAACGCCAAGTATTACTCAAACATCCTGCTCCTGTACTCGCCTCTGGTGCAAAAGCTCCTTGAAAATGTAAGGAAATCGGGGCTGCAGATAGATATGATTGCACCTGACCACGGCCTTATAAAACGCTCTCACATAGCAGACATCCTCAAGGCCTATGACGACTGGTCAAGCCACAAGGCAAAGAAAAAGGCGCTGGTGATCTATGACACCATGTGGCACAGCACCGAGATGATGGCGAAGGCGGTTGCGGACGGGATCATGGATGAAGGCGTAAGCGTCCAGCTCCTGGACCTGCAGGTAAACCACCGGAGTGACGTCATAACCGAGGTCCTTGACGCCAAGGCGGTCGTTCTCGGATCCCCCACACTCAACAACGGCATGCTCCCTCGTATGGCGGGCTTTCTTCAGTATATGAAGGGGCTGAAGCCCGGCAACAAGATCGGCGCGGCATTCGGCTCATACGGCTGGAGCGGCGAGGCGGTAAAGCAGATGAATCAGGCCATGGAAGAGATGAAGTTTACGGTCACAGAGCCCGGCATCCGCATAAAATACGTCCCGGCGCACCCAGACCTCAAAGAATGTGTGGAGATGGGCAGGAGAATAGGTAAGGCCGTAAAGGCAGACTAGGCATGGACAGGCGGGCGCTGGGGCAAACCTTGAGGGAAAAAGGACTTGAAGAGGTACTGCGCCAGCTCTCCGGCCTCTCTGCCAAAAAGGCCATAAACACCCTCATTCCATCTCTTTACTCGCCTGACGAGGTGGTGAGACTCAAAGCCGTCTCTGCCTTTGGTGACATGATGAAAAGACTTGCCGGAGAAGACATGGAGGCGGCCCGCATTGTAATGCGCCGGCTTATGTGGAGCCTCAATGACGAATCAGGCGGCATCGGCTGGGGTGCGCCGGAGGCGATGGCAGAGGCCATGGCAAGGCACAAGGGCCTCCTAGAAGAGTATGGACAAATACTGCTTTCTTATATACGGCAAGACGGCAACTATCTTGAATATGCCCCACTAAGGAAAGGGGCGCTCCGGGGGATCATGAGGATATCTGAGACAAACCCGGACTTTTTAAAAAAATGCAAGGCCATCGTATATATAAAACCATTCCTTGTGTCTCCTGATCCGCTTGAAAGAATGTACGGCTCACTAATAGCAGATCGCATAGGCGAAAAGGAAGATTACAAGGCGCCTTCAAGCCCGGCAGGCGATAAGTAAAAAGGATGCATATATTATTTTGGACGAATGGAATTGATTAGGATACCGTCGCCAAAGATTGCGCCGAGGGGGCAAGAGATGAATTATGCAAGCAAGCCGCAATGATCGTTCCCTGCTGTTCGTCGCGGACGGATACCCAATAAAACCTGCAATCGCCGCGGCGGTCGCAAAGACCTTAAAAAATGATGGGCTCGCCATATTAGTCGGGGGCAGACCTGTGGCGGAGTGGACGCCTTCGGAATCGACGATAATGGCTGAGGCGGGCCTTGGGCTTCCTGAAAGGATAATCCCGATCGACGGGATAAATCTCCACCTCTTTGACCTGATCATATGTTTCGGCAATGAGAAATGTCCGGGATACCAGGCGCTCCCAGGAAATCCGATTTTCATCAAATGGGCGGTTGACGAAGATGTGGAAACCGGTCCACCATACCACGATATCCGCATCTTGCGGGGAATGAGGGACAGGATATCTCAACTGACCCATGATTTTTTTGAACAGGGCTATTTCAACGCCCTCATTCAGGTAAAAAAGAACGCGGAATTGGTCATGGATAATCTATACGACGGCATAATCGCCCATGACCTAAAAAGGCGCATATTTTATTTCAACAGGGCGGCGGAAGAGATCACAGGCTACAACCGTCAAGACATACTCGGCAAGGATTGTCACGAGGCGTTTCCTGGCAAATTCTGCGACAGCAGGTGTTCTTTTTGCGACGGCAAGAGAGATGTATCCGGACTCCCGTGCCATTATCCACTTACGATAAGGAGCAGACAGGGTGATGTGAAGAGGGCCGAGATGTCAGTAGTGCCCATGAGGTTTCTTAAAAAGAATAAAACGGACGATTTTATGGAAGATGATAATAAATTAATCGACATGGCCTTAGAAATGGTCCGCGATATGATCATACTTGCTGACAGGGCGGACGCTGACTGCCAAAACGACGGCTGTAGACTCTTGTTTGGGGTGATCAGAGACTGCGCTTACCGAATAAGGATGGAGATAGAACGAGAAAGACAGGCGAGGGCATCCGCTGAATCGTATCTATGCGGCATGGCAAAATCAGACAAACAAAAGGGCATAAAGGCCTTTAAAATCAAAGACAGGGGGTAGGATTATGGATGTATTGATGTTGTCGAGGCTGCAGTTTGCTGCCGCCACTATGTTTCACTTTCTCTTTGTCCCGTTGACCTTAGGGCTTTCGATTCTGACCGCGGTCTTTGAGACCATGTATGTAAGGACCGAGGATGAAGATTACAAACGGGCTGCCAAGTTTTGGGGCAAACTCTTTCTTATCAATTTCGCACTGGGGATCGTGACCGGTATCACGTTGGAGTTTCAATTTGGCACCAACTGGTCGCGCTATTCAAAATATGTAGGCGATATCTTCGGTTCGCTCCTGGCCATCGAGGCTACGCTGGCCTTCTTCCTGGAATCCACCTTCGCAGGCCTCTGGATATTCACATGGGACAAGGTCTCAAAGAAGACGCATGCGGTCTTTATCTGGCTGGTGGCCATTGCGTCCAATGTCTCGGCCCTTTGGATACTCATCGCAAACGCATGGATGCAAAGGCCTGTCGGCTATGTGCTAAGAAACGGCAGGGCTGAACTGGACAATTTTACAACCGTCATCACGAACAAGTTTGCAGTGCTGGAATTCCTGCATACCATAAGCGGCGCCTACATCTTGGCCGGTTTCTTTGTAATAGGCGTCTCAGCTTATCATATCCTCAGAAAAAACGAGGTCGTCTTTTTTAAAAAATCGTTCAATGCCGCAGTGACCTTCACACTCATATTCGCCTTATTCGAGGTATTCAACGGCCACTTAAACGGTTCCGAGGTGGCGGAGACACAGCCTACCAAGCTTGCCGCCATGGAATCCCACTGGGAGACGGATTCTTATGCGCCGATGTACCTATTCCTGATCCCTGATGCAAAGAATGAGAGAAACAGTGTAGAGATCCTGCCAATCCCTGGCGCACTGAGCCTGCTTGCCTTCCATAGGGCCTCAGCTGAAGTAAAAGGTCTTAAGGACTTTGCGGTCCAAGACCGTCCACCTGTAGGACTTACTTTCTGGTCGTTCAGGATAATGGTGGGTCTTGGGTTTCTCTTTGCAGTCCTTGCCGTGATAGGCTGGTTTAAACGCAACGACATAGAAGAATATCCAGGGTATTTGAAACTAATGGTCTGCGCCATTCCCCTTCCATATATAGCAAACGAAGCGGGCTGGATAGTTGCGGAAGTGGGCAGGCAACCTTGGATCGTATACGGGCTCATGCGGACATCCGATGCCGTATCAGTGCTTGCGGTATCTCAGGTGGCCGTCTCTTTGGCGGCGTTTGTAATACTTTATACGTTTTTGGGTGTTGTGGACTTTTATCTACTTGCAAAATATGCCCGCAAGGGCCCAAATCCGGCCAAGGCTTAGACAGATCAAAAAAAATAAAGGAGGCGTCATCATGCTTGAGACTATATGGTTCATACTATGGGGTGTACTCTGGGCGGTATATTTCATGCTCGACGGTTTTGATCTGGGCCTTGGCTCGCTAATGCCCGTATTGGCCGAAAACGAACAGGAAAGGCGGATTGTCTATAACGCCATGGGTCCGTTCTGGGACGGAAACGAGGTCTGGCTGATCACTGCGGGCGGCGCTACATTTGCGGCATTCCCGGTGGCATATGCAGTCATGTTCAACGGTCTATATGCAGCCCTACTCCTGCTCCTGTTCGCCCTTATCTTAAGGGGGATATCGTTCGAATTCCGCAATAAGGTGGACAGCCCGGGTTGGCGCTCAATCTGGGATGCGTGTCTAGTTATTGGAAGCTTTCTGCCCGCACTCCTTTTGGGCATCGCCTTTGCAAACATATTTCAGGGTATCCCAATAGATGAAAACGGGGTATTCCAAGGCGGGCTCCTCACCCTCCTAAACCCCTATGGCATTGCCGGTGGTGTACTCTTTGTGCTCCTATTCATGCTCCACGGCTCTATCTGGCTTGCAATAAAATCCGAGGGCGATCTACAGACAAGGGCCGGACGGATGGCATCCAGGCTTTGGCCCATACTACTTGTAGTGGCGATACTGTTCCTTGCCTTTACGTTCTTCGCCACCCATCTCTTTAACAACTACCTCAAGACACCGGTGCTCATGATCATACCTTTGATCGCGGTAGCGGCACTTTTGATAACAAAAGTCTTCATCGGACGGATGAACTGGTGGAAGGCGTGGTTCGCCTCAAGCACCACCATACTCTTTATCACCTTTTTCGGCGTGGCAGGGCTCTTCCCTGATCTCCTGCCATCAAGCCTCAATCCTAACTACAGCATAACGGCCTTTAATGCGGCCTCAAGCCAACTTACATTGAAGATCATGCTGGTCGTGGCCCTGGTCATAGTGCCTATCGTGATCGCCTATCAAACATGGGTCTATATCTTTTTAAGGGGTAAGGTTACGGAAAAAGACCTGACCTACGAAGAGGCATATTAAAAAAGATATAACCGACTTCAAAGTCCATCTCTTGTCCGGGTTGTCCAAGACAGTCATTGCAGGGGCATAGGAAACCGCCCCTGCAATCAAAAAACAATAGTCCAATGCAGCAAAAATCTTCTTAATCCTGCATGCGACAGGATGGATCTAGCTGCGCCCTATTTCAAGACAAGATCTCGGTCATTGAAGGGTTAAATAAAAAAAACAAAAGGGAGGGTATCTATGAAAAGTCTTGGTTTATTAAAGATTGGGATTGTAATGCTCATCATGGCTATGGGTATCTTTTATCCTAGTTTCGGCATTTGCAACGATGATTTTGACAGATTTATCATGCCGGTGTCCAACCCTATATATCTAGGAGACGCAAGAAACGTCACCATGATAAGACCTATTTATCTCTTTCAAAGGCTCCCCCAAAAGGTCGATACCATAATAGGCAAGGTCCCGCTTGGCGGCCACATAAACGGCTTCGCAATTCAGGCGAGTTACGCCTTTAACGATAGACTCTCGCTTGTTGCAGTGAAGGACGGCTATATAGACTGCAGGCCCAACAATACCCTAAATGATCACAACGGCTGGGCCGATATAGCCGCAGGGCTCCAATATTCATTTTTGTATCACCCACAAGACAACTTTATCATGACCGCCAGGCTTGTTTATGAAATGGCAAGCGGTAGCGATCAAGTCTATCAGGGAAACGGCGACGGCAACTTCAATCCATCCATCTTGTTCTTGAAGGGGATCGACAGGCTGCAATTCTCAGGGGCGCTCGGCCTTGTAGTGCCGGTTGACAGAAACCAAGAAAACACCCTGTTTTATGATTCGTGGCACCTTGATTATGCGGTTACAGACTGGTTCAGACCCCTTGTTGAACTCAATCATTTCTATGTCATAGACAGCGGCGACAGGGATCCATGGATCAGGAACGCCATAAATAAGCTCGGGGTCGAAAGGGCGTTAAGCGCAACGCTCGGCACAAGCAAGGAAGACGATGTAGTCGCAAGCGTCGCCAAATTCAATGGATGCGACATTGTCGACCTCGGCGGCAGGTACAATGACGACCACAGGAATCTCGTCACCCTCGCCTTCGGCTCAAGGTTCAGGGTTACAAACTGGCTGGACTTCGGTGCAGCCTATGAAATCCCACTCACAAGCAAAGAGGATGGCCTGATACGCGACAGATTGATGCTGGACGCCATAGTGACGCTCAAATTCTAGGCCACATTCATTTTTATTTTATTTTTTTATGATATAATTCAGACAGGCGATAGCCTATCGCCTGTCTGAATCCTTCTTAAGGATCGGCACGTAAAAAGCTTCCCGAGCAAGATAACGAACCAGACCATCCCGTCAAGGAGGTGCGCTGATGGTTGAGACCTCGTCAACAAAACCACATGAGGCCCTACATCATGGACTGAGTTCCGACGAAGCGGCCCGTCGATTGCAGCAATACGGTCTAAATGCCTTGGAGGAGAAAAAAATCTCCATCCTGCGCCAGCTGCTCGGCTACTTCTGGGGGCCGATCCCATGGATAATCGAGGCGGCGGCCCTGCTCTCGGCCATCGTCAGGCACTGGGCGGATTTCTGGATCGTCACCGCCCTGCTCATCTTCAATGCGGCGGTAGGCTTCTGGCAGGAATACACGGCCGGCAATGCGGTGGAGGCGCTGAAGAAACAGCCCGCCACGCGCGCCAAGGTGTTGTGCGATGGTCGGTGGCAGGAGATCGACGTCAAGCCGTTGGCGCCAGGCGACATCATCCGCATCCGTTTGGGAGATGTGATCCCGGCTGACGTCAAATTGACGGAGGGGGATTATCTGAGCGTGGATCAATCGGCCCTGACCGGCGAATCCCTGCCGGTGACCAAACGCGCCGGTGACGCGGCCTTCTCGGGCGCTGTGGTCAAACAGGGCAAGGTGGTGGCCGAGGTCACAGCCACCGGCAAGAATACCAGGTTCGGCCAGACCGCATCATGTTCTTTGTGGTGCTGGCGATGATGTTCTTCGACTTCTATCCGATCACCGCCGTCATGATCATCCTGCTGGCGTTCTTCAACGACGTGCCCATCATGACCATCGCCTATGACCGCACTGGTCTTGAACAGCGCCCCGTGCGCTGGGACATGCGCCAGGTCATCACTGTGACAACCGCAATGGGGTTCGTTGGCGTAATAGGAAGCTTCGGGATGCTACCGATCGGCCATGGACTGGCTCAAACTGGGCGTGTCGCAGATACAGACCTACGTCTTCCTCAAGATGGCAGTGGCTGGTCACCTGGTGCTATTTGCGGCGCGCACCAAGGACCATTTCTGGAAACGGCCCTGGTCCGCCCCCATCATGGTCTGGTCGGCGGTTATCACCAAGTTGGAGCACCCTGCTGGCCGCCTACGGCTTTGGGCTCATCATGCCCATCACCTGGCCGGAAACCGTCCTGATATGGGGATATTTGTTCATCTCCGTCCTTATGACAGATCTCGTAAATGTTCATGTTTACCACCATTTGCGACCTAGACACACTAGATCAGAAAGAAAGGAACGCGCCATTACCGTACCATGTATTTAACCTGCCATTATTTTTTAAGGAGTTGTTGAAATGCCTGATTGGAAAAAAAAGAAGATATTGCTCATGGGCTCCAGGGTGACGATAACAAATATGCCCATAAAAGAGGTGAACCTTATCGCCCAGGGGAGTCTACCGGCCTACGGCTATGACCCAGGCGACTTCATAGAACTGATGGCGGGCAAGGTCACGATTGAAGAGGGACGTCTTGAGCAGTGCCTCACCTGGCTCTCCTCCTACCTGACCGCATCGGGGCTAAATCCGAGGATTAGCACCCTTAATTACGGCGTACGAAGAGACGTCTTTCAGATATTCAAAAAACGCAGCAGCCAAGGCCCTGTCGAAAACGATCACGGCTGGTTCATGGTCCAACAAATACTCCCTCCCGGGGGAAGAAGTACCGAACCTGACCATATTGAAATAACAAACGACAACAAATCGGCACTGGAGGCAAACAACGGCATAGTGATCATTGACGACGGGGGAAATCCGCCGAGACTTGCAGGAGAAATAAAAGAACTCAACCCAGGGGCATGGGCGATAGCCCTCGGCATAAGCGCGGCCCACTGGCAAGGCTGGGTGGAATCTTTTAAGGAAAATTTCATATTGATATGCAGACTTTCCGATCTCGAAACCACGCGAATGGAGATGGACAGCTCAATCCTATGGGAATCCACTGTGGCAATGGCCGTAAGGGCGCTGAAGAGCCCAGAGGTGGGGCTTTGGGATGAGAGATCGAACCGCTTCAAATGCCACATAATGGTTGAGATGTTTCCTGACGGCATACTTTACATCGGCCCTGAAACGGCCATGTTCAGGCATTGGGAGGGGGCCCTTCCAGGGGTTGGATCACGCAATACATATGGTTCGGTGCCATGCTATGATACACTTCTTCCCGCCATGCTTTCGATAGACTGTCTGCGTATAGGCGGGATACCGCTCGACAGCAACTACTTTTTTGATTTATCAAAACGCGTCCTCCTGAACTGGCATCAGCTCCACCAGCATGGATATTACTTCACCGACGGCTTGGAATTCCCGAATCTCGACTTTTCATCAACATATCCTACCGGGGTCCCATGCTCATTCCTGAATACATACGATGACCCATGTTTCTTTGTACTGCCACCCTTCACCCCACATCTTGAACACATGCTGGAAATCGTCTCCAGCCAGTCATGGTGCAAAGACAGAAAACAGGCCATAAGGTCGTTTTTCAGGGCCAATACACCGGCCAATCAGTGTGAAACAACCGGCCCAGCAGCAACCGCAAGAGACCTGGGGTATATAGGTGTTATACTCTCGGTGCTGAAACACCTAAAGGAAGAAGTAAACCGCAAGGCCGGCTTCAAATATCTGCGCCTCTTCCAGGTAGGCGCCCTCCGAACAACGGACCCGGTCGAGATCGAACCGGTCATGGCCCTTCAAAGGGTGATGGACAGCTATGTTACAAAGGAACATGTCAAGCGCCCTTTATGCGTAGGGGTATTCGGTCCACCGGGCTCAGGTAAATCATTTGCCGTGGAAGAGGTTGCAAGGGTCATCTCAAAAAGGTTCGACAGAAACCCGTTTGAATTCTTTCAATTCAATCTGACGCAGTTTTCAGGTCCTGAAGAGATAAATTCAGCCATCGATCTTGTCAGGGCCTCTGTAGCAAAGGGAAGGATCCCGATCACCTTTTGGGACGAATTCGACTGCCGCTATGACGGGTTTGAATTCGGATATCTGAGATATTTTCTACCGTCCATGCAAGACGGCGTCACATACGTAAACGGCATTCCCAGGCACATAGGCCGGTCGATATTCGTCTTTGCAGGCGGGGTAAAAGAGTCATGGGATGACATGACCGCACTCCTGCAACAACCCAGCGATCAAATAGACAGGATGGTCAAGACCCTCAAAATCCCTGATTTCATGAGCAGGCTCAGGGTGGTCTTGGACATAGAGGGTATAAAGATCCCTGAGGAACTACTAAGAGATTCGACGTCTGGCGAGGACCTTGAAACCCTGCGGATGATCCTGCTCAAGAGGGCCTTTATAATAGCGCACCAGATGGACAACCACTGGCCGAAGGCCGCCCGAAAGACCTCCGGACTCTTGCTGCGGCTCCTCATAGCCAGATACAAATTCGGCGCACGATCCATTGAGGCGGTGATAGAATCGAGCCATGCTGCCGACCGGCTCGTCTACGGACTGCCTGAGCTTATTGCCCCTCCTGCCGCAAGGATACATGCCGAATGGCGGATAGACCTTGAAAGGAGGGTAGACCAAATCAGAAAAGAATTCGGCCTAAGGGGGGTCTGGTAGAGAAACAGGGACGGCAAGATAGAATGTCGATCCATGGCCGAGTCGGCCTTCCACCCACGTTCTGCCATTATGGATCTGGGCCACCTGCCTGACTATCGAAAGCCCAAGGCCGGCACCTCCGGTCTTGTCGTTTCCAAGCCTGTAGAACCGCTCAAACACCTTATCAAGGGCATCAGTCGGTATGCCCGGCCCTTCGTCCGATACGGACAAGACGGCCTCTGCCCCCTGCACTTCCATGACGACCGCCACGCCCGATCCTTCACTGGAATACTTTACTGCATTGTCAATAAGATTGACGACCGCCTGTTCAATAGCCGAGGGGGAGGCAACAATCAGGACATCCTTCTCAGGCAGCCTTATATCAAGTCTTATCCCCTTCTCCTCCGAAAACGGCGACATCGCATCAACAGCCTTGAGTACCACCTCCTTGAACGACAACTTTTCGGCACCTTTCAGACAGCCCGCGCTTTCAAGCTGGGCCAGCGTCAGTATATTACGGACAATACCGGCGAGCCTGTCCGAATTCTTGAGTATGATCGTCAAAAACCGCCTGGACATCTCTGGGTCAAGCGACCCTTGGTCGAGAAGTGTCTCGGCATATCCCTTGATAGAGGTAAGCGGCGTCCTCAACTGATGCGCCACATTGGCGACCAGATCCTTTGCCACCTGCTCCGAGCGGACAAGCCCTGAGACATCATTAAAAATCATGAGGCACCCGCCACCATCAGAACTGTCAAGCCTCCTGACGGTTACATCCATCTCCTTGTTATTTTGTACTATCCTGATGTTTCCGGTCTGTTCGAGACAGGTGTCAACATCCTTCAGGGCCCTGATAATCTGCGGCGCCCTTACAAGCCCCTGAATGTCCCGGCCTATCCAATCATCAGGATGGGCATCGGACTGATTTAGCATCTTCAAGAGCGCATTGTTTACAAGACTAATTCCACCCCGTCCGTCTGTCAGCAAGACGCCTTCATTGATGTCATAAATGATTGCATTAAGGGCTTTTATCTTCGCATCTTGCTCAATGACAACACCGGCAAGCGCCTCAACGACGCCGGGCACATCGTCTCCGACCTTCTCCCGGCTTAAGAGACCCTTTTCAAATAGGGCCTGCAGCAGGTCTGAAGGGGGCGCACAGGCCTTTCGAAACCCACTCCAAGGCCTTGCAAATACGTATCTAAGGATGAAAACGGCTGTAAGCAACGCGGCTGCAAGAACTAAGAGGGCACGCAATTTCAGGCCCTTTCGTTGAAGCGATAGCCCATGCCCCTTACGGTCTCTATGCAGCCGCTCAAGGCACCGAGCTTTTTTCTGAGCCTTCGTATGTGGGTATCGACGGTCCTTGCGTATCCATCGAAGGAATAACCCCATACCCTGTCGAGGAGCGTCTCGCGGCTCTTTACGTTGCCAGGGGTCGAGATAAGCTCCTTAAGAAGCCTGAACTCTGTTGCGGTCAGATCTACAGCCTCTCCGCCAGCCTTGACGGCATATCTCCCTAGATCCATCTCTATACCCCCGGCCTTGAGTATATCCACGGATCTGTCCTCCTGCGGATAGGTCCTGGCGATTACAGCCTTTATGCGGAGGATCAGCTCCCTTGGACTGAAGGGTTTTACGATGTAATCATCCGCCCCGAGCTCGAGGCCGACGATCCTGTCTGTTTCAGAGCCCCTGGCCGTCACCATGAGGATAGGAATATGTGAAAGCTTCGGATCCCGCTTGATGCGTTTACACACATCAAGCCCATCCACATCTGGAAGCATGAGGTCGAGAAGGATCAGGTCGGGCCTAAACTGCCTCACGTAAGACAAGGCATGGCGTCCCTCCGGGAGCACCATGGACTCAAACCCTGCCTGATCCAGATTAAATCTTATGAGATCCGCTATGTCTTTTTCATCCTCGACCAAAAGTATACGTTGTTTAACCATAGCCGATAAATTAGACAGGGGAAAGGAGACCAACCGCTCCATTCCCCACGAAGGGATCAGTTCGCCGGCCAGACGGCCTTGCCGCCGGACCTTATCTCTTTAGTCCACATATCCTCCACCATCTTCACCGCCTCATCGGGCATAGGGATATATATGAGCTCCTTCGCCATATCACCGCCGTTCTTGTAGCACCAGTCAAAAAACTTCAAGACAGACCGTGCCTTTACAGGATTGGGTTGATCTTTATACATCAAAATGAATGTCGCCCCCGTAATAGGCCATGACCCAGCCCCTGGCCCATTCACCAGCACGACCTTCATCCCTACAGGGGCATGTTTCCAGTCCGCGCTTGCCGCAGCCGCACGGAAGGTCTGATCGTCGGCGACCACAAAATGTCCGTCCCTGTTTTTAAGGCTCACTGTTATGAGCCTGTTCTGAAGGGCATAGGCATACTCCACATAGCCAATGGCACCATTTACCCTGTTTACATAAGAAGCCACACCCTCATTACCTTTACCGCCGAGCCCGACCGGCCAGTTGACCGCCTTGTCGGCACCGACCGCCTTGCCCCACTCAGGGCTTACCGCCGCAAGATAATGGGTGAATATCCAGGTGGTGCCGGAGCCGTCCGCCCTATGGACAACAGTTATTGCGGTCGAAGGGAGATTCACTGTCGGATTCAAGGCCTTTATCCTGGGGTCGTTCCATGTCTTTATCTCACCCAGATATATCTTTGCAAGGGTCTCCCCGTCGAGTTTGATCTCATTGGCCTTAACCCCCTTGAGATTTACGACCGGCACTATCCCACCCATCACCATTGGAAACTGAACAAGACCAGCTGCCTCCAACTCCTGCGGCTCAAGAGGGGCGTCGGATGCCCCGAAGTCCACAGTCCTTGCCTTTATCTGTTGAATGCCGCCGCCTGAACCGATGGATTGATAGTTGAGCTTAACACCCGAGACCTCTTGGTATGCAGCCGCCCACTTTGAATAGATCGGATAGGGGAAAGTTGCCCCTGCACCGGTTATGGTTTCTGCAAGGCACTGTGAAAAACCGGCCACGAAAGGCAAAAACACCATCAAAAAACTAATGGATGCCAGTCGTCGGACATACAACCTCAAAGACCCTGTTGTCATTTTCATTTCAAACCTCCTTTAGAATATTTGCCTAACTATTTATTTATAATAAAGGCTATCCATTGATTGTTACAGAAAAATGACAAAATTGTGTCAATATTATAAAACAAAACCAACAAACTGCATTCGGATTTGCATCAAGCAAAAAACGGTCGGCTTCAGGGCTTGACTTTGGATTTTAAATAATCATAATCCGCTATAAAAATGATCGGTAAGGATCAAATCTAGAGGTGATGTCATGAACAAAAAGACGCCCTTCAAACCGGCCTCTTCAATCCTTGCAACGTTGATCGCAACCATCTTCCTTGCATCGTGCAGCACCGCCTACAAAAGCCAGGAGGTGTCATTCCGTTACCCGACGTCTTATAATTTCTCACAAGACATCGCAGGGGCGAAGGTTGCGGTAGAGGCCTTCGCCGATAAAAACAGGGCAAAAAGCGCATTTGGCTTCGACATCCTTGGCGCAGGCGTCCTGCCTGTACAGATCGTAATCGACAATGAAGGGACCCATGGGCTTGAAGTAGTCCCGGCCCAAACCTTTCTGATCGATTCAAACGGCAGGATGTGGAATATCCTCGACAACATACAGGCATATGAACGCCTTGAAAAAAGCTCAGAATTTACAAATATCGCAAAGTCTTCCGGCGCAGGGGCGGCCCTTGGCGCAGCGGGCGGCGCACTGGTAGGGGCCGCTGTCGGCATACTCTCGGGCAGAGACATCGGAAAAGATATACTTAAAGGCGCAGGCGCAGGGGCGGCAGGCGGCGCACTGGTAGGCGGGGCCCAGGGCCTCAACACCGACGAGGTCTCTGAGAAGATATCGAACGACCTTGCCAGGAAGCAACTCAAAAACAGACCTGTCGAGCCAGAAAATCTGGCGAGAGGCTTCATGTTCTTCCCCGCCGAGGCGAGTGGGGCAAGACAACTCCGTCTTCAATTGAAA
Source organism: Dissulfurimicrobium hydrothermale (assembly GCF_022026155.1). Lineage (NCBI taxonomy): Bacteria > Deltaproteobacteria > Dissulfurimicrobium > Dissulfurimicrobium hydrothermale. The sequence continues at coordinate 237,067 of NZ_CP085041.1, forward strand.
GAAACCGATACTGGAAAGATACACACGGTCACGCTGATCGTAAATTAGGTTGCCTGTCAAATGCCAGAGATGGCAGGATCGTCTCTGTTTTCTGGTCCTTGTTTTGATTTTATGATAAGCGCATATGCATAGGCGCTGAAAGAGGTAAAATATGAAAAGATCCCCGACAGTCTTCGCTCGTGAATGCGCTGCGATCGAACCAGCCACCGCCAATGAGCCTCCTTCGCATCAAGACGAAGAGCCTCCTTCGCCTCCATGCCGGTCGAACATACCGCCAGCGCTCGCCAGTCTCTGGGCTGACATCACGCAAGCACAGTGGAATGATTGGCGGTGGCAGTTCAAAAACAGACTTCACAGCCTGAAAGACCTCACCCTCCTTCTTGGCCTCAAACCAAAGGTGTTGGATAGATTCAGAAGGCTCCTTGACACATATCGTTTTTCGGCAACGCCTTATTACCTTTCCCTTATAAACTGGAACGATCCAAATGACCCTATCTTCCGTCAATGCATCCCTGACCTTGCAGAGATTGAATACAACGGAACCAGTGCAGAGATCAGCTGCATGCAAGAGATCGATACGGAAGACCCCCTCGAAGAGGAAGAAGACAGCCAAGTGCCGGGACTAGTGCACCGCTACCCCGATCGAGTCCTTGCGGTCGTGACAAACAGGTGTTCCATGTACTGCCGCCACTGTACCAGAAAACGCATATGGCACGAACCAGAGGCGGAAAGGAGCTACCAGGACCTCCAGCGCATGATCGACTATGTCGCTGCTACACCAAAGGTAAGGGAGGTGATTGTATCGGGTGGAGATCCCTTGACCATGAACATGGACAAGCTCGACTGGTTTCTGGGCGCACTTGAGGCCATCCCCCACGTCGAGGTGCTAAGGATCGGCACCCGCATACCCGTTGTACTGCCTATGCGCATAACCGACGAACTCTGTGCAATGCTCGGCCGCCACCGCCCCCTTTGGCTCAACACCCAGTTCAACCACCCCAACGAGGTGACACCCGAAGCGGCCCTGGCGTGCGACAGACTGTTGAAAACCGGCATTCCTGTCTCGAACCAGACCGTCCTCCTGAGGGGCGTAAACGATTCATTGGAGATCATAAAGGCACTATGTCATGCATTGCAGCGCATCATGGTAAGGCCATATTATCTGTTTGAGTGCGATCCTGTAAAAGGGGCGGAACACTTCCGCACCAGCATCTGGACTGGCGTCAATATTATCGAAGGCATGAGGGGACATACAGGCGGCCTCTGTATCCCGACCTTTGTGGTGGATGCAACAGGCGGGGGCGGTAAGATACCCCTTCAACCCTTCTACCTCTTGTCAGCCAATGATGAAGAGGTGATATTCAGGAACTATGAGGGGTTGATCATAAGATATCCCAATCCGTATCCTGAAAATGACCCTGCAAAGAGACATGCTGCATCACCGCCACCCGCTGATGAAGGAGACCGATACAGACGCAGGCATCTAAAGGCCGGAGGTACAATATAAATGCACCTAGGCCTTACATACGACCTCAAGCAAGACTACATGGATAGAGGATGGAGGCCCGATGATGCGGCCGAATTCGACTCAGCCGAGACTATAGACGCCATAGCCTCTGCGATAGAAAGGCTTGGACACAGGGCAAGCCGTATAGGCAACTGCCTGGACCTTATAACGGCGCTGGCCGCCGGTAAACGCTGGGATCTCGTATTTAACATAGCCGAAGGCACACACGGGAGAAGCAGGGAGGCCCAGGTGCCTGCTATCCTTGAGTGCCTCTCCATACCCTACACCATGTGCGACCCCCTTACCGCATCCATAACACTTGACAAAGAAACGGCTAAACGGATAGTGCGCGACCACGGCCTTGCCACCCCTGATTTCACGGTGATCAAAAGGCCCGGCGACATAAACACCGTCACGCTGCCATTTCCGCTTTTCTTAAAGCCTGTGGCAGAAGGTACGGGCAAGGGCATATCATCGCGATCCCTTGTAAGAGATCATGACGAACTCGAGTCCGCCGCGCTAGAAATGCTCAAGACCTATGCCCAACCCGTACTGGTTGAGGCTTATCTCCCTGGACGCGAAGTCACTGTGGGCGTAATAGGCACCGATGACGAGGCCGAGGCAATAGGCGTTATGGAGATCATATTCAAACCAGGGATAAAAGATGCATTTTATTCCCACCACGTAAAAGACAACTACAAAAAATTCGTAGAATACAGGCTACTTGAGCCAGGAGATGATGCGCGGAAGGCTGAAGAGCTTGCCGTATCAGCCCACACGGCCCTGGGGTGCAGGGATGTATCAAGGGTGGACCTCAGGGCTGACGGTCATGGGAAATGGCATTTCCTCGAGGTGAACCCGCTTCCCGGTCTGCACCCAGTTGATTCAGACCTTCCTATACTCTGTCGGCTTAAAGGTATTGAGTATCACAAGCTGATAGAAAATATCATATCCTCAGCGCTCAAACGAATCCATTCCCCTTATGCGGGTAGCAATAATATATAATGCCGTAGACGGGAACTGCGATCCGTCCGAACTTGATGTCTTGGATCAGGCACAGACAGTGGGTAAGGCCCTCGATGTACTAGGGGTAACATATGCCGCCTTACCCATAACTAAGATATTCAAGGATCTTATGTATGGCATCGAGAGATTCAGGCCTGACATAGTCTTCAATCTCGTTGAATCAGTTAGCGGAAAAGATGAACTCCATCCAAATATCGCAGCGGTGCTTGAACTGATCGGGCTTCCATTTACCGGATCATCGGCCCGAGGTCTCTGGCTTACCACTGACAAGATCATTGCCAAGGAGATAATGCAGGCGAGGGGCATACCAACCCCTGATTTTTGGACATATCCAGAGGATATGCGGCCCTACCGGGTCTGCCGCACAGGCGAATGGACCGCAGATGATCACCTGCTGGCTTGCGGACATGATGTCCGCTGTCGAAAAACCGGGGGTCCGTGGATCGTAAAGCCCGCTGCAAAGGATGCCTCTATCGGCATAGACGAAGATGCCGTCTTTTCCTCCGCGGATGATCTCATGGCAGGGCTGTCGTCGAGATGGAAGGCGCCTGACGCTAAACCGTTCCTGGTAGAGCGATACATACACGGACGAGAATTCAACATATCCATGCTTGAAAGACCTGGAGGTGTCGAATGTCTGCCTCCGGCGGAAATCGTGTTCCGCAATCACCCGAAAGGGCGCCCGAAGATACTTGACTGGCAGGCGAAGTGGGACACATCAGCCCTATCTTATCATAACACGGTGAGATCATTTGACTTTACGCCAGAAGATCTTCCGCTTCTCGAGAAGCTGAAGGCCCTGGCAAAGGCGTGTTGGAAGGCCTTTGAACTAAACGGCTATGCAAGAGTCGACATGAGAGTAGATGAAAACAAGATGCCCTGGATCCTCGAGATAAATGCAAACCCATGCCTGTCCGGTAATGCAGGATTCATGGCTGCGGCCAGGGAGGGCGGACTTTCGAAAGAAGAGGTCATCAAGAGGATACTTGAGGCCGCAATGCGATATGAACAGCCTTTATCCCATAAACCTTAGAACGCATCTAAACGCAACGGACGCGGTCGGAATCAAGGCGCTGCTCGATCGCACAGGCCTCTTCAGGGCCGATGAGGTGGTCGTGGCCCTGGAACTGGTAAACGACCGCCTGTTTCTACACGGAGACAAAAGCGATTACCTGTTTGTCGTGGCGGAGACATCTATCGGCGGCGCTGAAGGTCTCGCAGGTTTTGCATGTTACGGACGCATCCCGTGTACCAAAGCGAGTTTTGACTTATACTGGATAGCCGTAGAACCTGAAATGCAGGGCCTTGGCATCGGCAAGGTCATCCTCAGTCTCGTCGAATCCATGATAATCAGCTCAGGAGGCCAAAGGCTCTATGCCGAAACCTCGTCACAACCCTCTTATGAAACAGCCCGTCTGTTTTATGAAAGATGCGGCTTTAAGCGCCTTGCCTTCTTGGAAAATTTTTATGCCGAAGGTGACGGCAAGATCATATACGGCAAAAAACTTACACCTCCAATATCAAACTAAGCATGAATATTGCATAAGTTATCTGATAACTAAAAAATCCGCGGATATATGAAATGGAGGCAGGATGATGAGCATCGCCCCTATCAGGTTCAAGACACCCATTGCAATCGGCACAGCGTCACAAAACAGATACCATATGCAGCTCAATGGGTTCGGCGCTGTCAATTCCTTTAACGCTGCCCTGGCCAGCGCAAAAGAAAATGCTATGCCGAATGACCATACTGCCACGATGCAGGCAGGTAAAAATTTCCATGCCGAAGACGCGGCGTCGACCAATGCGCCGCCGAACGCGCCAGCCGAATCAATGTCGGACAACCTTGCAAAGGTTATGGCAGCACTTGAACAGGAGCGCTTTCTGGCCTTTCTGCTTACTAGACTCGGCCAGGTCCCGACAGCTCAGGATCAGGGCGCAGTTATGGATATTGCAGAGGCGCCGCAGGTGATCTCTTTCCAAACACAGGCGATCCATGTACCAGCCGCACATGACACCGCTGCAAGCAGTATCCATGGCGACACCTTGGAAGATACCGGGCATGGAGAAATAGGAAGGCTTTCGGCTGAATTTGAATCTGGCAATCAAGGTCCTGGAACAATAGGTTATGATGAAACAGGCGGAACGTCCTATGGGACATACCAGATTTCAAGCCGCCGAGGTACCTTTAACCGTTTCATCTCATTTCTTGAAAAATACGCCCCTGACTATGCAGCAAGACTTAAGGCCGCCGGGAACCCGGATACAGGCGGAAAGTCAGGCAAGGTCCCGCAGGAATGGCAGAGGATCGCAAAGGAAGATCCAGGGGGCTTTGAGGCCCTGCAGCGACAATTCATCAAAGACACCCACTACGGCCCAGCGCTTCAAAAAATCGCCCAGAACACTGGTATCGACCTGAGTGAAAGGTCATCCGCACTTAAAGAGGTGCTGTGGAGTACATCTGTCCAACATGGGCCTGACGGGGCCGCCAGGATATTCAAGAAGGCCATTGAAGGCCTCAGGGCCAAAGGCGATCTCTCCGATCAGGCCATCATAAATGCCGTATATGACATAAGAGGCCGCCAGTTCGGTTCTTCTGCCCAGCAGGTGCAACAGGCTATAACCAGAAGGTTTTCAGAGGAGAAGGTGGCGGCCCTTGGTATCCTGAAAGACAATATCAGCGTTTAAAACGAGAGGCTGACTGTGGCGGTTTATCGCCTGATTTGAAAGTCTCAACCAGATTTATTATTTTCAAACATAATTGAGTTTACATCACCTGCCACTCTGGAGATTACTGCAATGGATTACAATATTGAATATGAACAAGAGGAAGACGGCCGCTGGATAGCCGAGGTGCCCGGACTTCCAGGTGTCCTTGCTTACGGCAAAACTGCAAAAGAAGCGATGGCCAAGGCAGAAGCCCTGGCCCTTCGCGTTATGGCGGAACGTATTGAAACAAACGAAAGCCAGCCCGTTCCCGTATCCTTCAATTTTGCAGCACCCGCATGAGAATGAGACAGGATACTGTCGACTATATTTGGTTTGTGTGAATTTAAAAATGAGGCGGGCCAAGCTGTACCGCATGGCCCAAGATGGGGACATTCCGACTTCCAAGGTCGGCAACCAATGGCGCTTCGACCGAGATGGAATCGACCAGTGGATGAAAAGTCAGAGGCCAGTGACGGGTAAGGTGCCAACCGGAGGAACAGAATGAATCCCTCCTCAACTCAAAGCTCGAATGAAAAAGCCGTTCGATTGGTCGATTATCTGCTTCGATTGGCGTCATTACGCACCAAGTTGATCCGCGACGTTGATGAATACGAGAAAGTGCTTTGGGTGTCGAAGGTTCCGAATGAGCGAGGTTGCTTCACACAGGCTTGGGGGAGCGATGAAGAACATGAACCGGACGAATGGCTGGAAGTTCAAAACCGGCATGAGCCGGAATTGCCTGCTGTTCCTGCTCAATGCAAAGACTGGGTGAACCAAGAGGCGCTCCGCAACAAGAACGACCTGCCCGGACTCTTCCCGGAAATCCAGCGGCAAATCCAGAATCCTGATTGGCGCGAGGGATCGGATCAGCCGGAAACCATCCCGCATACTGAACGCCTTGAGGATCATCCCGAGGTTCAACAAGCATGGAATCGCTATGTCGAAGACAAATGGTTGCCCTGGACGGAAGAGCACAATGCATGGGAAAAGGTCCACAAGGTCTATTCCTCTCTCTTTGCCATCCATCAAGAACAGCTCCGGCTCGGCGAGGAATACGAACTGGTGCTCGGTTTGGGATTGCTGACATGGCAAACACCCACCGGGCAGCGCGCCCGACGTCATTTGGTTGTCGCCGACGCCATTCTGGAGTTTGAAGCCCGCCTGGGGAAATTCACCGTCCGTCCCCACACCGAGGGTGCCAAGCTGCGCCTTGAACTCGATATGCTGGACATCGAGGAGCAACCGGCGCGCGCGGAGGAAACCGCAAAGGCGTCACTGGCTGCGGCCGAAGACGATCCGTGGGAAAAGGGTTGTGTCGAAGGCGTCCTTCAGGCCCTGGTGCATTCGATCAACTCACAGGGCGATTATGAGGGTGCTCTTGAAGCCAAGAACATCCGCGCCTCGGCAAAGCCCATCGTAGAATACGCCCCCGCCTTGATTCTGCGAAAACGTTCCGCCAAAGGTCTTGCCGAAACCTTGAAACGGATCAAGGAGCAGATAGAAAACGGGGAAGACGTTCCCTGTGAATTTGCGGACCTTGCGGAGATTCGCCCGAATAACGATCGCGCAACGGGCGATGGCCCGGAGGAGGCCAACGTCCCGTTCGATAGTGAAATCTTCTTCCCAAAGCCATCCACGATGAGCAGCGCCTGATTGTTGACAAGATTCGAGCGGCAAGCGGTGTGCTGGTCCAAGGGCCGCCCGGCACTGGGAAATCTCATACCATCGCCAATCTGATTTGCCATCTGCTTGCCACAGGACAGCGAACGCTGATCACGGCGAAGACGCCTCGCGCTCTTCAGGTTCTTGAAGGACTTGTGCCTGTTGAGTTACGGCCTCTTTGCATCAATCTGCTTGGTAGCGGACTTGGAGAACGCCGCTCTCTCGAATCCAGCGTTGGCGGCATTCTCCGCAAGAATGAGGAGTGGAACGAAGATCGCGCCGGGCGAGAGCGCACGGGACTTGAAGAGCGCCTTCAGAATCTCCGTGAAGAGAAGGCCAAGGTCAACCGCCGGCTCCGCGACATCAGGGAGTCCGAGACTCATACGCAGTCCGTCGCGGAGGGAGCCTATCGAGGGACGGCGGCGAGAATCGCTGAAGCTGTGAACCAGCATCGCACCGACTACGAATGGTTCGCGGATTCCGTTCCTTTAGACAAGACGTGTCAGATCTCCACAGACACTTTGCGAAGCGTTCTCTCGGCTTTGCGCCAATTCACGCCAGAGAAGCGCCAGGAATTGGGCCTTGCATGGCCTGAGGAGTTGCCATCCCCTGAGCAATTTGCCAAACTCGTAGGGAATGAAACCAGCGCGACTGAAGAAGAGCAAAACTCGGCTCGCGGGGCCGATGAACATATCGCCAATCTTTTGGAACGAAACAATCCTCTGGCCATCGAGGCGATCCTTAACGCTTTCTCAACGTTCCGTGACACTCGCAGGAGACTCCTCGCAATGCCGCATTCATGGATGATCGATGCCTTGCGCGATATTCTGGGCGGTAATTCGTCCCTGTGGCATGAGCTTTTCCGTGTTACACGAGACGTTATTGCGTCAATCGAAGCACTCGTTGCGGTCGCTGACGAGACCCGAATCGAATTCCCGGACACTACCGATATCAGATCCTTGTATGAAGACGGCGGGAAACTGAAAGAGCACATGGAGAACGGCGGGAAACTGGGTTGGGGGTTGTTTCGGCCTAAACCGGTGAAAGAGCGGTTATACGTTATCAAGGCCGTGAAGATTGGCGGCCGCCCATGCTCCACGGTCGAACATTTCTCAACTCTTGCCGAGGCACTGTACGTTCGCATTGAATGCGAGAAGGCGTGGGGGTTCTGGAATGGGCGAAGTGAAAAGGTTGAAGGCCGTACACTCTCCAACTGACCGCCCTCAAGTCATTGTGCGATGCGCTCAAAAACGCCCTGGCGCTTGAGGAACTCATTGCCAAATGCCAAGAAGCGATAAAACAATGTTCAGGCATGGGCGAACCCGTATGGGCCGACGAATCCCAGATTGAAAGGGTTATCTCCTCGTGTCGCCTTGCATTGGCCCGTATCCGCAAGCGGCGCGCCATCGAGGAAATTCAGAGTATTGAGACCACGATCTCACTCATGGCTGCCAGTGGCGACACGCATCCGGTGACAAACGATTTGCTGAGCGCCGTGCACAGCCGCGACGTGGAAAAGTTCGCACGATGCGTGAATACGATTCAAGATTTGACAAATGAGCGTCAGTGCCTTCAGAAAATGGACGATGATCTGTCAGATTTGCGCCGTTTGCTCCCGCAGTTCACAAAATCCTTGGAACAAACCTGCAACGATCCTTATTGGGAGGAGCGAGTCCAGCATATCAATGACGCCTGGCATTGGGCCCAGGCGCGGTACTGGCTCGAGGATTACATCCGGCAGGAAGACGTTCCAGCGCTCGCCAAACGCGCCAAACAAATCGAGGACGAGATCAACAACATTATAGCGAAGCTTGCCGCGCTTCACGCCTGGTCGTTCTGTTTCTCGCGGCTCAAGAAAGACCATTGCGGTCACATGGCAGCTTGGCAACTGTCCATGCGGAAACTTGGCAAAGGGACGGGAAAGCACGCGCCGCATCACCGACGTGAAGCGCAAGAACATTTGAATAAATGCCGTGAGGCGGTTCCGGCATGGGTCATGCCGCTCCATCGCGTTTGGGACACGGTGTCTCCCGCGCCCGGCATGTTCGATGTGATTATCGTTGACGAGGCTTCGCAATGTGGCTTCGAAGCCCTCCCCTTGTTCTATCTGGGAAAGAAGATAGTGATCGTTGGCGATGACAAGCAGATCAGCCCAGACGCTGTGGGTTTGCCCCGCGATCCGGTGCATCGCCTGATGGAAGAATTCCTTCACGATTTCCAGTTCAGGTCGTCGTTCGATATTGAGAGCAGCCTATTCGATCACGGGAAACTTCGGTATGGAACCAGACGTATAACGCTGCGGGAGCATTTCCGCTGTATGCCGGAGATCATTCGATTCAGCAACAATCTGTGCTATTCGGATACTCCGCTGATCCCCTTGCGGCAATATGGCCCGAACCGCCTGCCTCCGCTCGACCATGTCTTTGTGAAAGGCGGATATCGTGAGGGCTCGAACAACCGTGCGATCAACCGTCCGGAGGCCGAAGCCATCGTTGAGAGAATTGCAGAGATGAGCGGCGACAGTCGTTATGACGGCAAGACGATGGGCGTGGTAGTGCTTCAAGGTGAGGCGCAAGCGGCTTTGATCGAGAGTCAATTGCTCGAACGATTGGGCGCCGAGGAAATGGAGCGGCGCCGCTTGATCTGCGGCAATCCCTACAGTTTCCAGGGCGACGAGCGAGACATCATGTTTCTGTCGCTTGTCGCTGCCAGCAACGAAAGAATCGGTCCCCTCACAAAAGCGGTGGATGAGCGACGTTTCAATGTCGCGGCCAGCCGCGCCCGTGACATGATGATTCTTTTCCACTCGGTCACTTGTGACGATCTCAGCGCCTTGTGTCTTCGACGTCAGTTGCTTGAGTTCTTCGAGAACACGAAACCGCAACAGATCGCCGGAATCGAGCGGGACGAATTGGAGCGGCGAGCGGCCCAGGACAACCGGCGCGTTGTGAGTCCTCCCGCACCATTCGAAAGTTGGTTCGAGGTTGACATCGCCTTGGAACTTCTTCGCAGGGATTTCACGGTGCTTGCCCAGCATGAAGTCGCAGGCAAGCGGATTGATCTCGTGGTCGAGGGCGGACAAGCGCGTCTGGCGGTCGAGTGCGACGGCGACCGTTGGCATGGCGCTGACCGCTATGAAGACGACATGCAACGCCAGCGACAATTGGAGCGTTGCGGATGGGAGTTCTTCCATGTCAGGGAATCGGCATTTTACTCAAACAAGGTGGATGCCTTGAATGGTCTTTGGAATGCACTAGATAAAAGAGATATTTATCCGCAATATGTTGATGTTTCAAAAGAATCAAGTACATACTCATTTTTGAGACGCAAGACGAAGCGACCGAGCAAGAACCCCCGAGAAAGCGAGCCCGATAGGTCTATTCATGGGTCAGAGATCGATATCAAAGTCGAAGTTGAGGATACCGTAGTTTATGTAGATATTGAAAATCCTCAGGACGAAAAGCAGGCATTAATAACTTATGAAAGATCAAATCCGGAATGCGGGGCTATCAATATCAACACGCCAATCGCAAGAGCGCTTTTAGGTAAGCCATTAAACTCCATCGTTGAGGCAAAGTTACCCAAAGGAACGGTCTCGTTACGCATCAAAGACATTAAGAAGCCAGTCTAAATGCTTCGTAGTTCCTCGTTGTCAATTGCAGGTCGACGAGCTCTCCGATCCCCTGCTAGATGCCGAACTTGAAGGGGTGAGACAATGGCCATCCGCAAAGGCAAAACGTATCACCCTGAGACTCAGATCAACGGCCCTGGCCGAGTGGGTGAGCGCCCCTGCAGACACGATATCGACCCCGGTTCCGGCCACATCCCTTACGTTTTCAAGGCAAACGCCGCCCGAGGCCTCGAGCAGGAGGCCTGGCTTTAAACCGCGGGCCATGGCCACGGCCTCTGTCAAGGTCTTGACATCCATGTTGTCCAAAAGCACTGCATCCGCCCCGGCATCGATGGCCTCCTTTAGTTCATCCAGGGTACTGACCTCGATTTCGATCTTGAGCGTATGTGGACATGAGGCCCTGACCTTTGACAAGGCCTCTTTTATGGAACCGCAGGCCGCTATGTGGTTGTCCTTTATGAGGATGCCGTCTGAAAGCCCATAGCGGTGGTTGAAGCCGCCCCCTGCCCGCACCGCGTATTTTTCAAGCACCCTCAGGCACGGGGTGGTCTTTCTGGTATCAACAAGGCGGCAGGGGAGGCCGCCTATCTTCTCTACAAAGTGCCTGGTCAGGGTTGCAATGCCGCAGAGCCGCTGCAGGAAATTCAAGGCCGTGCGCTCCGCCTGAAGGATGGCCTGGAGACTGCCCTGTATCTCCATCACCACATCGCCGCTGTTGGCCCTTGCGCCCTCATTAAGGGCCATCGGGAAGCTGCAATCCGGGTCGCACTGCAAAAAGGCCTCTTCAGCGACAAATATCCCGGCAACGACACAGTCTTCCTTGGCAACGACAACGGCACGGCCCTTGACATCCCGCGGCACGCAAAGCGAAGTAGTGATATCCCCGTGCCCGATATCCTCACGGAGCGCCTGCGCCACTATCCCTTCATAGAAACGCCTGTCCATCTCTATCCCTTGATCCTATGGCGGATTCAAGCATCTTTTTGTGGTTTACGATCTTTTCCATCTGCGCCTCGAACCTCTTGAGCTTCTCCCGCTCCTTTTCAATGATCTCACGTGGGGCCTTTGAAAGAAAATCCTCTCTGGCAAGTTTTGTCATGGCCTTTTCAATCTCGGAGGCGAGTCTTTTCTCTTCCCTTGTGGCCTTCTTGATCTCACCTTCTATGTCAACAAGGCCTTCGACCGGCACGAATAGCTCAAGGTCTTCAAGGATCACGGTCGCAGCACCCGAAGGTCTCCTCCCGCCCACAGGGAGAAAGACGATTTCTTCAACCCTGGCAAGCGTGGATATGGCAGGCCCATGAGACTCCATGATGTCCATTGCCCTTTGCGAATGGGCGATCACCATGACCTTCACCCCGGCCCCTGGGTGGATATTCAGTTCGGCCCTGATGTTTCTTATGGCCGTCACAACCTCGATAAGGCCGTTGACCAGGGCCTCGGCCTCAGGGGAATCGAACTCAGGCGAAGACATAGGAAATGGAGCGGTCATGATATAACCTTGTCTGCCCGGGAGGCTGTGCCAAAGTTCTTCTGTCACAAAGGGCATGATTGGGTGTAAGAGCCTTAGACTGTTGTCGAGCACTATGAGCGAAACGACCCTCGCAGTCCGTTTTTTTGCGGCGTCATTGCTTGAAAAGGATGGCTTTGCAAGCTCGAGATACCAATCACAGAATTCATGCCAAAAAAACTGGTACATCTCCCTTGCCGCCACATCAAAATCAAAGTTGTCGAATGCAGCCCTTACCTTGGCGATGACGGCGCTGAGACGCGAGAGTATCCACTTTTCGTAAAGACAATCGGCGAGATCGAGACCGGCGAGGGCTGTAAGACCGGACACCCTTGCAGCGTCCAAGGCCTCATGCCTGCCCCCAAGATTCATCAACACAAGCCTTGCGGCATTCCAGATCTTGTTTACAAAGTGCCTGTAACCCTCAATCCTCTCCTCCGACAACTTGATGTCCCGACCTTGTGCAGCCAATGAACACAAAGTGAAGCGCACCGCATCCGTGCCATATCTGTCCATAATGGTGATAGGATCTATGACATTCCCCTTGGATTTGCTCATCTTCTGACCCGATCCATCGCGCACCAGCGCATGGAGATAGACATGCACGAACGGGACATCCCCCATGAAGTGCAGCCCCATCATCATCATACGGGCCACCCAGAAAAAAAGGATGTCAAAGCTAGTGATGAGCACGGAAGTCGGATAATAGCGTCTGAGCTCCAGCGTTTCATCAGGCCAGCCCAGGGTCGAAAACGGCCAAAGGGCCGAGCTGAACCACGTATCGAGCACGTCCTCCTCCTGGATGAGTTCCAAACCGCCGCATCTTGGACATGTCTTAGGTGTCTCCCTCGCCACGATCAGCTCTCCACATGCCTTGCACTCCCAGGCCGGGATCCTGTGCCCCCACCAAATCTGGCGCGAGATGCACCAATCGCGGATGTTAGTCATCCATTCCTCATAGGTCTTGATCCATGAAGCCGGCATGATCCTGGTCTCTCCATTCAAGACCGCCTTTAACGCCGGCCCTGCAAGCGGGGCGACCTTCACGAACCACTGCTTCGACAATCTAGGCTCGACCGTAGTCTTGCAACGGTAACAACCACCAGCCGCAAGACTGTAAGATTCCTCCTTTTCCAGAAGCCCTTGGGCCTTGAGGTCTTCAATGATCTTCTTTCTCGCCTCGTAGCGGTCGAGACCTGAATAAGGGCCGAACCCCGGCTTGATGTGGGCATTCTTGTCAAAGATGTCTATGGCCGGCAGGCCATGGCGTCTCGCCGTCTCAAAGTCATTGAAATCATGGGCGGGCGTAACCTTGACCGCGCCTGTACCAAATGCCGGATCGACCGTATCGTCCGCCACCACCGGGATGTCGCGTTCCATCAAAGGAAGGTGGAGCATCCGCCCGATAACGGCACTGTACCTCACATCGTCTGGATGGACCGCAACAGCCGTATCGCCGAGCATGGTTTCAGGTCTTGTGGTGGCCACCGTCACATGGCCTCCACCGCCAGAGACCGGATATCTTATATACCAGATCCGGCCATCAGCCATCTCGTGCTCGACCTCTATGTCAGCCAAGGCAGTATGACATCTCGGGCACCAGTTTATGATGCGATCGCCCTTGTAGATGAGCCCTTCTTCAAAGAGCCTCACAAAGACCTCCCGGACAGCGCGCGACAACCCATCATCCATAGTAAAGCGCTCGCGGCTCCAGTCACATGAACAGCCGAGGCGTTTGAGCTGTTCGATGATATGGCCGCCGCTCTCCTGCCGCCACCTCCAGACCCGCGCGATAAACTCGTCCCTGCCCAGATCGTCACGGGTCTTGCCCTCCGCTGCCAGCTGGCGCTCCACCACATTTTGCGTAGCGATGCCCGCGTGATCCGTACCAGGCACCCAAAGGACATCGAAGCCGTCCATGCGCTTGTAGCGTACAAGGATGTCTTGAAGCGTGTTGTTCAAGGCATGTCCGATATGCAATACCCCTGTCACGTTGGGTGGGGGGATGACCATGGAAAACGCAGGCCGGTCCGAACCCGCATCCGCCCTGAAGAGCCCGGCGCTAATCCACTCGCCGTACCAGCGGCGCTCCACTGCACTGAAATCATACGCCTTTGGAAGAGGCACGCCTTTCATTGAATACCCTTTACCCATAAAAACCTCTTACCGATAGAAATTTGCGCGCAATCCAGCTAATCGAGATTCTAGCCGCAATCATAAAAAAGCGAAAGGGCGATCTATACAGCTGCCCTGCAAAGGCCAGTGCTGTACGGACAGGAGCGACATTGAGCCGGATCCGACGGGTCAGGCTCAAACGATGTCTCGGGATCAAGTATCTCTGAAACGATGGACTTAAGGGCAGGTAGATATAGCGAATCCATGAGCGATTCATGATCGTCTCCGGTCCCGAACAAGACCTTTCTAACATCATCGGGTCTTGTCGAGGCCCCGATGCCCTTAAGCTCATAAATTGCCGCATTCATTCGGTCCCACCGGCCCTTGAGATCAAAGATCCGGTCACAAAGAATGAGGTAGATGGGAAGCTGAAAGGAGCCGATGGTCGCCTTCAGGGCCTCCCTCGAAAAGTCCGTCGCATACCTACCCTTGGGCATCTTTATATCGCCCCCGGTCTTGTAATCTATAACCCACAAGACGCTGCCTCTGTCCCTTTCAACCCTGTCCACGATACCTTTCAGTCTCACCTGCACCCCGTCGTCCAGATCGAATCCGGCCTCGAACGGCCTTTCCAGCCCGAGCAAAATATGGCCTTTGACCCAATCCTGCTCCAGCCTAAGGAGATGCCCCAGCCTATAAAACGCGGCCTCTCGGAACAGATCCACGGCCGCATTGAGCCACTCGTTCCCGCCGAACTCCTCCCTCAACACACAATCCAATCGCTCAGCAAGCACAACGGACTCATCCCCACTAAACACCATCTCCTTGTCGAGCCAACGCCCGTACACCTCCTTTAACACCCTGTGGATCAGGCGCCCGACGGCATCTGGACCTAAGGCCCGGCCTACGTCTGCAATGCCCTGTCTCAGGCCGAGGCAATAGGCCGCATAAAACCTGAACGGACAAAAAAGATATGTGTCTATCGAGGTCGAAGAAAAGATAAAGGAAGAAAGCAGGCTGGCTACGCCGTCCTTCGGCATGGAGACCGCCGCCGCGCCGCATTGTTCAAAAAGTCCAGATGGCAGTCCAGCACCCCCGGATGAACAAACCGACCGATATCCGACCCCATCGTCATGTCTAACATCATACCCAACAGGGATCAGGCCTGCCTTTTCTTTTTCCCATAGGATCTCCTCGATAAAACGGCTCTTAACCCTTTCACCCCCTTCAGAAAAGAATAAATGTGCCTCCTGCGCCCTTGAGAGGAGCCTTTGAAGATACCTCCTGCTCAAATCGACCGTTTCCTTGCGGCCCGGCAGGCCTAGACGGCGCCTTAGACCAGGCGGCAGCAAGGGATTTATGTCCTCCTCTGGCGGCAGTATGCCCTCATTTACATCAAAGACCAGGACCTTCTTGAAATCCAGACACCTTGTCTCCATGAGGCCAAGGACCTGGAGGCCGTCCAACGGCATGCCGACGAAAGGGATATGGATTTCGCGGGCAAGATGGCGGAAAAGGAATCTAAACCCGTTTGCAGTCAACGGTTCAGCAGCTATCGGACCCTGGATCAGGGTATCGAGAAACTCATACAGGGCCGACATGAATTCCCCTGCCATGGAATGGGACTGCCAGGTGCTCGAATCAACGATCAAATCAAGGATGGATATCAGGGCCGCTGCGAAACCGCGCACATCCGCCGCCTCCCCAGGGTCCAGAAAGAGCCTCCTGTGCACTTCGGACAGAAATCTGACCCATACGCCGCCCACCCCTTCGTCATCTTCAAGATCCTTCAGCACATCCCCACACCTGACAAAGATGGGCCTCTTTTCCGCAACCCAGGCCTCTATCCTGTGGACAATCTTGCGGAAACACTCCTCGGCCGGCAGGTCTTCGCGGTCCCTGGCATCAAGGGGCCTTAAGCCCTTGACATATGGATGACGCAGCACATCGAGGTATTCCTGCACATGGAAGGCGTCACTGCGGCGGCCTGTCTGGGCGTCCAAGACGAGACACAACAGTCTAGCAGGAGGCGTATGGGCAAGCGGATACCCCATTGAGATGTTGAAAGGCACGCCTCTGGCGCTGACCAGCCATTCCAAAACAGGTATAAGGGCGCTTTGATCTGGAAGGACTATGGCCTCTTCATCGGGACCGATGGCGCCCTGATCCGAAAGGCCTGTAAAGAGTCCGCGTGCCTCGAATATCTGGGAATGAAGGTCAGGCTGCATATGAAGCGTGAGCGATGGATGAGAAGAGAGGTCGTCTTCAGGACCTTCCGCGACCTCTCTGATGCAATCAAGCCTTGAAAGCGAAGAAAACACCTCTTCTTCGGCCTTTGTAAGCATAGAAAACCCGACCAGCCACACCCGCCGCCGACCTGGCTCCATCCAGGATGGGAATGGGTATGACCCGCCGCTGGCCAAGGCCCTTGCCGTCTCGGCTGCCAAACGGTACCTCTCGCCGCGCGTCCACAGACCGTCTGCGGCAAGACGCTCGATCCATGCACGGTAGAGATTGGGGAACCCGCGCCAAAGCCCACAGGCCTCTCCACTTAAACCTGCATCGGCAAGGGCAAGCGGCACGGCCCTATCCAGCTCTTCAGGCGATACAAGACCGGCCCCGAACTCGTCAAAGGCCTTGATCAGTCTGATTCCCCAAGGGGAAAAGGACTCAAATCCACCTGCCGATCCACGCCCATCTGTATGAACGGCTGTACGAAAAAGGAGGTATAGAAGCTCTACAAGAGACGCCTCCCTCCTGCCGACCCCTGTCGGCGCAGTCGCGGCCAATGCGGTCATGAACCTTTCTATATCAAGGATCTGCGGCGGGACAAACGGTCTTTTCAAAAGTCTGCCCAATTCCCTTCTCAGATAAAACGCAGGGCGCTTCCCTGGAAAGACTACCGTAAAGGCGGAAAGTCCCACCCCTTCCTCCTCGGCCCTCAACACCAAATCCCAAGCCAACCTGCGGATCAGGGTCATGGCCTTGCTTGTCTTGAGACCCTGCATCATGCGGCAAGCCTGACCTTCATCTCAACTACAGTCTTCTCAAGCTCCGTCACCCTCTCTGCTATCTTCAAATGCTCCTCCTGCTTGACGACAGCCAGGGCAAGCTGGTCGATACGCTCATTCAACTTGTCGTTCCGCATAATAAGGTCGTTGTGCACCTTGTCAATACGTTGGATCAGGTCGTTATTGATCTTGTCAATACGCTTATTGGTATCGTCAAGACGCTTGGTAAGATCAGCGTTTACCTTGTCGATGCGCTGCACCAGGTCGTTGTTGATCTCGTCTATACGCTGGTTGGTCTCGTCTATCCTCCGGCTCTGGTCGGCAGGTGGATATTGACGTCATCGAGCCTCTTCTGGATACCGTCAAGGGCCACCTTGATCTCCCTGTAACCGGATTCAATGGTTACAAGCTGCAGGAGAAGTATCTCGGCCATCGCCTTTTTATGGTCTCCATCTCCATGGCAGGGCATCTCCTTTGTCCAATTCAACCTGAAGAAATAATAGCAGAGATTGGGAATTGAGTAAACAAAACAGGTGCGCAATGTGCGCCGGGAAACCTCCATCTCTTCCCCCTCACTCCAACCCTCTCCCGCAAGGGAAGAGGGTTGGATACTGGAAGGCCTATCTGTTCTTTCCCCTCCTTATTAGGGTGTAGTTCAATCCCCATGCTCTTTCCCTTCCCTTGACGGTTGACGGGGATTAAGGAGAGGGTGATGGAGTAGGGGCGCGGCATGCCGCGCCCCTACGGAACTCGGCGCATCCTTGTATTGTGAACGTGTTGTTGCTTTACTCGGGTTTGACCGAGAGAGAAGACCGGACGCCGTGCGCATCCTTGAGCTGAAAGCTCGCCGCGTAGATAATGCGCCGGTCTTCCCCTTCTTTTTGCGAGAAATCGGACAGTATCTTTGGCCCGGCATAGCCGGAAGCCCGCATTTACAAGGTTGATTGCGCGAGGGATTATTATGAGACACACACTTGGAATCGATGTGGCAAAAGCCAAACTGGATTGCGCCCTGCGTCTTCCAGAGGGCAAGTTTCGTAGCAGGATCGTTGACAACACCGTCCAGGGTTTTGAGGCCCTTACAGCCTGGCTGACCAAGCATGATGTTTCTGACCTTCATGTCTGCATGGAGGCGACCGGAACATATTGGGAGGCCGTGGCCGAGCACCTCTCCGATACAGACTTCACGGTCAGTGTCGTTAACCCGGCAAGAATCAAGGCGTTCGGCGCCGCCTCCGGGGTACGCACCAAGACCGACCGTGTGGATGCCAGACTGATCGCCGAGTATTGCGTGACTCACCATCCGGAGCCATGGCAGGCGCCCTCTGCGGCCATCAGGGAACTCAGGGCATTGGTGGCCAGGCGTCAGGCGCTGGACGCCATGTGCACACAGGAGAAAAATCGTCTACTGGTGGCCCGCGAAGCAGTACGCAAAGATATTGAGGGGCATCTTGAGTATCTGAAAAGCCATCATTGAGATTGAGGACTCTATCCGCAAAAAGATCGACAATGATCCCGACCTTAAGGAACAGCGTGAGATTCTCGACAGCATTCCCGGTCTGGGCGAGAAAACCATTCCTGTGCTGCTGTCGTACTACGGTGGGCCGCCTCGGTTCGAAAATGCCAGACAGGCTGCCGCCTTCGCCGGACTCGATCCGCGTCAACATGAGTCAGGAAGCAGCGTCCGTGGCAAACCTCGCCTGTCCAAGATGGGGCATACGCTTTTGCGTAAGGCGCTCTATATGCCTGCCATGGTCGCCATCACCAAGACCGCATGGGGACGTGCGTTCAGAGATCGCCTGGCCTCGGCAGGAAAGACGCCCATGGTCATTATTGGCGCCATGATGCGCAAACTGATCCATGTTGCCTTTGGCATCCTCAAGTCTGGTAAGCCGTTCGATCCGGCCCTCCATGGCGTTTAACTGGCGCCATGTTTCCATCTATAAGCCTTGAAGCCCAAGCACTACGGCTCAAAAATAGGATAAATCTTTGACTCAACCAACGGTATTATATTACATCATGGCACTTGACATGGATAACAGTATCTACGACTGGCTGTTTTCAAAAAATTGTCATGACATGACAAAATTTGTAAGTGCGGCAAATAGGCCGCCACCATATTTAGTGGTTGGATTTTTTGATGGCGCTATATATGGTTGGCTGATGCTGGCATACAAATTGCTCTATATAATGACAAGGCCTTGGAAAGGGGGTGGGGCAAAAATCAAGGAGGCCGGGGCCATGACCGATAAGACAGATGTAGGGTGCGCCGACGCATCGCAGACAGGCCCAGCCTTTGTAGGGGCGCACCGTTCGCGGTTAGCCGAAAAGACAAGGGACAGGATCTTTTAGAAAAATAAATAAAATAAAAAAGTAAGAAGGAGGAACAAAAGATGTTAATTAAAATGGCGGAAATGGCAAAGAGGCCTGTAAACGGTCAAAAGGGTTTCACACTGGTCGAATTGATGATCGTCATCGCAATCATTGGGATTCTGGCGGCCATTGCCTTGCCGCAGTATAACGCCTACAGAAGAAAGGCCCAGGCGTCAAAGCTTATAGACGCCGCAAGGGCGTGCGCCCAGGAATATGCAGCGGCCTGTCAGCAGGATACTGCTGCTGACCCCACGGCCCTTGTTTCATGCGCCACCCCCCCCACCCTTCCTTATTTAACTGATACAACTTTTACAAGTGGTGGTGGCACCTGCACCGCAATTAACTCCACACTTACAGGCAAAACACAGGATGGGACAACCTATACAGCCGCCTGCACCGGTGCATATAATACCAACATCACATGCACATTAACACCATAGACTAAGATAACCATCTGACATCAAGCCCAGTAGGGGCGCGGCATGCCGCGCCCCTACTGCCCGGTGGGGCGATTTTTAGATAAAGGAGGTAATCATGCCAGCCTGCCCGCATCACCATCACACCAAGGCGCACCAAGGCGGTTTCACCCTGATCGAACTGATGATCACCCTGGCCCTGATAGGCATACTTGCGGCAGTCATAATGTCTATCTACACGCCATTCGTGGCCTCCGGCTACAACGACCAGGCCAAGGGCGACATCATGTCGGTCGTTACCTCCCAGGAGCGCTGGTTTGCAGACAACAACACCTATGCACCCGACGTCGCCACCCTCCATTTCACCCCCCACGCCAACGTCACAATCCCCCCCTTCGCCGTAAACGGCACATCCTTCAATGCCTGCGCCAAGCACCTCTGGGGCGACAAGATCTACGGCTACGACTCGGACACAAGACAATACTACCAGCAGGACAGCGCAAGAAACGTGGCCCTGGCCGCCTGCCCGGCAGCCACTACAGGAGACGACTTTGGCGGCTGGCAGCCCATGAAATAAACAGCAGGGCGGCTTCATTATAAAATTGCCATTCCCAAACATAGCGATGCAGTGATGCAGGGTGCGCTGACGCAGGAAGCGCACCGTTCGCGGTTCAACCAATCCGATGCGCCTCGTTCCTCGGCACATCGCGAGGTCAGCCCATGGTCCGAGGTGGATCGCGAAATTCAGCCTTGACATATGGCGCCCTCATGGTATCTTTTTGCGTTGTTCGATTTTTGACGATAGCGAGGAAATATGTACGCGATAATAAAAACCGGCGGGAAACAATACAAAGTATCGACCGGCGAGACCTTGAGGGTGGAGAGGCTCGACAGAGAAGTGGGAAGTGAATTGGAGATAACTGACGTATTGATGGTCGTGAACGGCTCAGATATAAAGATTGGCAATCCCCTGGTCAAGGGCGCCACCGTCCTGGCCAACGTGACCGAACACGGTCTCGGCAAAAAGATCTTAATGATGAAAAAGAAAAGACGCAAGGGCTATCAGATCAAAAAGGGGCACAGGCAGCCCTATACCACCATTGAAATTAAAGATATAAGGGTCTAAGGAGGTCTCTAATGGCACATAAAAAGGCCGGCGGAAGTTCAAGAAACGGGCGTGACAGTGCAGGACAGCGTAGAGGCGTCAAGCGTTTCGGCGGTCAAATCGTACGCGCCGGCAACATCCTAGTGCGTCAGGTTGGCACAAAGATCCATCCTGGTCACAACGTGGGAATGGGCAATGACTATACACTCTTTGCAAAGATAGACGGTGAGGTGCGTTTCGAAACCGCCCAAAACAGAAAACGGGTAAGTGTCTACCCTGTCCGGTGAAAGATCCAACGAGTCCATCAAAGAGGCCCAACAAGTCCTCTCCATATCCATAGTAACATACGCTGCAGACCTTCATCTCCTTCAAAAAACAATAAAAAGCCTCTCCAGGGCTGTAAAATACGCCAAGAGACAAGGATTGCTCGATCATGCAGTCCTTGTCCTTGTGGACAACGGACCTGGCGGCGGGCTGGATGTCTTCTTGAGAGGCGGCCTCCACCGTATCTGGCCGTACAGCTTAAAATCAGTAAGGCCATTTAAAAACGTAGGATTCGGGGTCGGCCACAACATGGCGTTAAAGGAGATCGCCAGCAGCTCGACTGACTACCATCTTATCTTGAACCCTGACGTAATCATGGAAGAAAGCGCTTTATCGAACGCCCTGCTCTACATGACAAAACACCCTGAGACAGGCTGCCTTACGCCTTATGCCTCTTGGCCGGACGGAAGCCGCCAATATCTGTGCAAGGGATATCCATCGATCTTCACGCTGTTCCTAAGGGGTTTTGCGCCAAAGCCCTTTGCCGCGCCCTTTGCAAGGCGCCTGGCCGACTATGAACTCCGCGGCGTAACCGAACAAAGTGACATCGACACGATCAAAATTGCAAGCGGCTGCTTTATGCTCTGCCGCAGGCGCGCCCTTGACGAGATAGGCGGTTTCTCAAACAGATTTTTTCTTTATTTCGAGGACTTTGACCTCTCTCTCAGACTGTCCAGAAACTGGCGGATCGCCTATGTACCTTCCGTCAGGATCATCCATTTTGGTGGACGCTCGTCCCTCAAGGGACTGCGCTCAATAGTCATGTTTGTCAGGTCAGCCGCTACGTTTTTCAACATGCACGGCTGGAGGTGGTTCTAGCCGAACCGCATCATTTCACCAGATCGCCGTAACGGCTAAGTATACCGTCCATAACGATCTTGCCCGAATTAAACGCAGCCATTATCGATCCCTTTTCGACCATCAAATCCCCTGCCAGAAAGATCCTCTTGACATTCGTCTCTCCATATTGATCCACTCTCGGCCTTTCGCCGTCGAATTCAACACCGACTGACTCAAGGAATGCCCTCGGCGTCGTACCACCGAGACAATAAAACACCATGTCAAAGACCATGTCCCTCCCATCTTTGAAGCGGACACGCACCCCTTCGCCCGCCTGTTCGAGCCCTTCGATATCGCTGGCCATCATGAGATTCAATTTACCATTTGCGGCAAGGTCATGGATATTGCAGGCATTCACCTCGTTCAGGCGGAAGAATTCGGGCCGTCTATATGAAAGGCTTACATCATTGGCATCTGACAAAAAGCAGGCCGTCTCGGCAGCCGAATCGCCCCCTCCAACAACAAGTATCTTTTTGCCTGTCAACGGTGTCTTTGGGACAGCATAAAATATCTTGTCCTTGACCTCCTTGGGGATGGGATAACGCGGTTTTACCGGTTTGCCGAATATGCCTATGGCTATCACAAGGATCGGCGCCTTGACCTCAAGCCCGCCGCTTGTAGTCACATGGAAAAGGCCGTCTTTCTGAACGACGCCCCTGGCCTCGTTTTTATATCTTATGTCGAGCCTGTTTTCTTTTATAGCCTTGTCGATCCTCGCCAAAAACTCCTCCCGCGTTTCGGTATCAAAAGAGAGCTTTCCTATGGGCTCTACCTTTATCTTCCGAAATACCGGATCGACCCTTTTGCCTTCGTGATAAAGGGATACAATGGTGTCACATGCATGATCGGCCTTCTCAAGGACCATAACCGGGGATACGCCCGCCGCACCGGCCTCGACGGCCGTCGCTATACCGGCCGGTCCAGCCCCTATTACGATAATCTTGGCCTCTTCCATTCAACATTCCTCCTTGTATAGTAAAATCCTTGATAGATAACAGGTATTAGAGAAAAAATTCAATAGCCTTTCACGGAGCAAGATTATGACGACTCATGGATTTTGTCAAAAAGACAATCGCGAAGCCGATATCTCGAAGGGATGCCTGCATCCAATGGATTATTGTCCTTTCAGACAGGCATGTATAATATATTATCTATCCCGTGAAAAGATGAAAAAAGAGGATGAAACAAATCGCCATATAAATGGCAGCGGCGAATCGAACAGCGCATAAGTGCAGCATAGACATAAACATATCATGCAATACAAAACAATATATCGAGCTTGAACTCGTATCTTTATGAATAATATAAAAACCCTTTTAAAAAAGACTTGACAATTTGCTTTGTGCAAGTAATTTTCTCTTAAAATAAAAGAAAGGAGTATAATATCATGGCAGGAAAAAGAAGCAGGCCCTATACAGTAGATGATGTAGAGTTTGTATACGACAACTATGCAAAGATGACGGCAAGCGAAATAGCTGACAAGCTTGGCATAAGCAAATTTCAGGTCTCAAAGATAGTCGGCGAACTCAGAAAACACATGGAACTCCCTAAAAAGACCATCCAAAGACCAAATCCAATCTTTCAATTTCTGGAAAAACGCGGCGTATCACCAAAAACAAGCACAAAAGAATCAAAGGCCAGCAAATCCAAAAAATAACTGGTATCTCTTAAATTTCAGAGGGTTTTATGGAATTTGAAGCTGTCATAGGTCTTGAGGTGCATTGTCACCTCAAGACCTCAAGCAAGATATTTTGCGGGTGTTCCACTGCATTCGGTGCTGTCCCTAATACACATACATGCCCGATTTGCCTCGGTATGCCAGGGGTCCTGCCTGTCCTAAACAGGCAAGTGATAGAATTCGCGATAAAGATGGCTCTCGCCACCAATTGCAAGGTCGCTCCAAGGAGCCGCTTCGCCAGAAAGCACTATTTTTATCCGGATCTTCCGAAGAATTATCAGATATCTCAATATGAAGCGCCCTTGGCCGAGCATGGCTGGGTGTCTATAGACATAGACGGCAGGATCAAGCGTATAGGTATTACGCGCATACACATGGAAGAAGACGCGGGCAAGCTCATACACAACGAGACGCTCCCAATAAGTTATATAGACCTCAACCGTACAGGGGTCCCGCTTATAGAAATCGTCAGCGAACCCGATATAAGAAGCCCAGAAGAAGCGTCTGCTTATCTTAAAAAGATAAGACAGCTTGTGCGCTATCTCGGTATAAGCGACGGCAATATGGAAGAAGGAAGTCTACGTTGTGATGCAAACATCTCTATCCGACCTGTCGGCTCTAATGAAATGGGGGTCAAGACCGAGCTCAAAAACATGAATTCCTTCAGAAACGTCCAAAAGGCCCTCGACTACGAGATAAGACGCCAGAGTGCCCTTTTGCTTGACGGAAAGACGGTGGCCCAAGAGACCCGACTATGGGATGTATCAAAAGGCATTACTGTGTCGATGCGCAGCAAAGAAGAGGCGCATGACTACCGCTATTTCCCTGAACCAGACCTGCCGCCCTTAGAAATCAGCAAGGAATGGATAGAATATATTGCGGACGGGTTGCCGGAGCTGCCTGACAAAAAATGCACCAGATTCACCAGACAGTACGGGCTGCCTGCCTACGATGCCGAAGTCCTTACAGCCTCCAGGGCCACAGCCGATTATTTCGAAGAGTGTGTAAAACTCTTTCCTAACCCAAAGACCGTAAGCAACTGGATTATGGTAGAGCTTGTACGACTTCTAAAGGAAGATGAGCGCGAGATCGAGTCGTCGCCGATAGGCCCCGACGGCCTTGCAGGACTCCTAAGACTGATCGATTCAGGTGCCATAAGTGGCAAGATGGCGAAGGATGTCCTGGAGACTGCCTACAAAACAGGAAAAGACCCTGTCAAGATCGTCAAGGCCCAAGGGCTTTCCCAGGTCAGCGACGAATCTACGCTTAAGGCCGTGATCAAGAAGGTCTTGGATGAAAACCCAAAAGAGGTGGAAAAGTATAGGGCCGGCAAGACCAAGGTCCTGGCCTTTCTTGTGGGTCAGGTCATGAAAGAGACCAAGGGAAAGGCAAACCCCAAGAAGGTAAATGAACTCTTCCTGGAGGCCCTCCGTTGAGACATGGTTCCATCGACCCTATTGATCTCCTTAAAGAAGGTGGCTCATCCATCACGCCGCTCCGCTGGGAGTGCGGCGTCCTGTATCTCCTAGACCAGAGGCTGCTGCCGCATAATGAAAGGTGGCTTGCCATCACAGGCGCTTCCGGGGCTGCATCAGCCATAAAGGATATGGTGGTGCGCGGCGCACCTGCCATAGGCATAGCTGCAGCATTCGGCCTTGCGCTCGAGGCTAGAAGGCTCGAAACAAGGTCTCAAGCCGAATTTCTCAACTTCTGGCTGAAAGCAGCAAATATTATGTTAACAGCCAGGCCTACCGCGGTGAATCTTAAATGGGCAGTTAAAAGGCTTAAAGATCTAGTGCTCGCCGACCCTGCCGGCCATCCGTCCGGCATTGCCGAGGCCGTCGAGAGAGAGGCTATGGCCATCTGGGCCGAAGACATCGAGGCAAATCTTGCAATGGGCCGGTTCGGCGCAGCGCTACTGCCGGATAAGTGCTGCGTACTTACTCACTGTAATGCAGGCGCCCTTGCGACAGGCGGCTATGGCACGGCGCTTGGTGTCATAAGGGCGGCAACCAAGGCGGGAAAAGACATAAAGGTCATAGCCGACGAGACAAGGCCATGGCTCCAGGGTACACGCCTTACGGCCTGGGAACTTATAAGAGACGGGATATCCGTGACATTGATCGTAGACTCAGCCGCAGGTCTGCTTATGCATCGCGGTCTTATAGATGCGGTCATCGTCGGTGCCGACAGGATAGCTGCAAACGGGGACACGGCGAACAAAATAGGGACATACACCCTTTCCGAACTTGCAAGGGCGAACGGCGTGCCGTTTTATGTAGCCGCGCCATGTTCGACAATAGACCCCGAAACGCCGTCCGGTAATGCCATCCCCATTGAAGAAAGGGACGGTGGTGAGGTCTTGAACCTTGGCCAAAGATACATCGCAACTCAAGGCGCAGAGGCATGGAATCCTGTGTTCGACGTGACGCCGTCCAGCCTCATCTCAGCCATCATAACGGAACGCGGCGTACTCTTTCCACCATACGGTCCTGCCATCAAGGCATGTCTGTCAGATGATTTCAAAGACGCCCCCACAATCTGACCCTGACCTCAAGCAGCTGGATCACCAGGCCTTTATGGAACTTGCCCTTGCCCTTGCCGGAGAAAGCGCCGAACGCGGCGAGGTGCCGATAGGGGCTATCCTCGTAAACGGCCAGGGCGAGATACTGGCAAGGGCCAGGAATATGGTCATAGAACTCTGCGACCCCACGGCCCATGCAGAGATACTAGCCCTGAGGGGCGGGGCGGGAAAGACAGGCAATTATAGGATTGCGAACGCCACACTCTATGTTACGATAGAGCCATGCCCGATGTGTGCAGGGGCCATGGTGCTCGCCCGTATAGACAGGTTGGTATTCGGAGCGAGGGATGCAAAATCAGGGGCATGTGCAAGCCTTTACAATATTGTTCAGGATAAAAGGCTCAATCACCGGATCGAGGTCATCGAGGGCATACTGGAAGGGCGATGCAGGGAGATGATCCAGGGCTTTTTCAGGGCAAGGCGCAAGGGTTTTTGTCACAACGGAGAGGTACCGAAGCGGTTGTAACGGGGGCGACTCGAAATCGTCTGTCCGCGTGAGCGGACCGTGGGTTCGAATCCCACCCTCTCCGCCAAGTTTGCAAGCGGCTTTAAAAACAGCGCAGCACTTTTTAAGCCTTTTAACTGTTTTAAAATTATTCCTTAAAGACGCCCTTATGAAACCTTTTTGCGGCGTTTATCAGGCCTTCCGCCCAGCCTTTTTGCCAGAGGGCGTGGACGTGTGTATATGTGCCAAAGCAATTTTTGTAACATATACCGTCCGATGCGCCATCAAAGCCATATCCCCGAATGACCTTGCATGTGAATGCGCCGGATGTGCCTGGGTCAGCAATGACCGGTTTTGAATAATGAAATTCATGGCCCTTGATGACCTCAGTCCGCTTATAAAACGGGTTTTCACGCATGACCTCAATCGTGCTGTAGCCATGTCCTACAGGCCGTTCATGCACCACAAAATCCCAGCCAAAGACACCTGCCATCGGGTATCTTTCCCCCTTCCAGACAATCGCGGCTCCCAGATACATGAGCCCTCCACACTCTGCATAGACAGGGAGGCCCTGTTCAATCCGCCTTTTAAGCTCAGAGAGCATCTCCTTGTTGGCGGAAAGCGCCCTGGCCTGGGTCTCAGGAAATCCGCCGCCTATGTAGAGGGCGTCAATCTCCGGAATGGATTTGTCGTTTATGGCGTTTAAGAACACAAGTTCCACGCCAGCGCACTCGATGGCCTCAAGATTCTCCGGGTAATAGAACTGAAACGCCGCATCACGAAATACCCCTATTCTGAGCCCTTGAGACCTAGTCTTCCTGAAGAGTGGGGCATCCAGGCCTTCTACGTCACACCCGGCCATGTCCCCTGCATCACGAGCCGCCTCCATGAGACCTTGGGTGTCAACATGATCTTTTACAAGTTGCCCAAGCCCATCAAGGGCCTGCTCCGCCTCAGGGTATTCCTCGCAAGGCGTCACACCAAGATGCCGCATAGGAAGCGGGTCTTTTTTCAGGCGAGGAAGAGCCCCAAAGACCTTGACCCCAGCCTCCTCTTCTACGGCCCGCCTGAGCACTATTTCATGACGCCTCTGGGCCACCTGATTGAGAACTACGCCAGCCAGATTCAACTTGGGCTCAAACACTTTACAACCGAGACAGACCGCGGCCGCAGTCCTGGTCATCTTGGCGCAGTCAAGTGTGAGAATGGCCGGGGCGCTGAGCGCCATGGCAAGCCCAGCGGTGCTCGCTGAACTCTGTGAGTCAGAGCCATCGAAGAGGCCGCGGTTGCCTTCTATGAGCCCAATATCAGCGCCACACACCCTGGTCAAGAAAGACCTTTTGATTACATCATGGGACATGAGAAAGGGATCAAGATTATAACAATTGCTTCCGTTTGCAAGGGCCATCCACCCAGCGTCTATATAGTCAGGCCCTTTCTTAAATGCTGCAATCTTAAACCCCTGCTCACGCCAAAGGCGGATAAGGCCGAGTGTCAAGACTGTCTTTCCCGATCCGCCCCTTATAGCCGAGATCACAAGGCGTGGTGGACAAGATTTTGACATGAGAAAATCCCTTCGATCAAATTTATATCATTTTGTATAACCCATAGCCCGCTGATGCGCCATGCCTCGTTTCCATAGGATATCCCCGCCACGACCCCTCCTCCTGAATCGGAGAGAATCGCTCAAGATCCCATCTAGCCCTCGAATGGTCGCCAGCCATAGGCTCCGCTTTATTTGCTTGTCCATTTGATTTTTTTTGTTAAAGTCTCGATAATAAAAATTATTGAGCGGCAGGTATGGATTTTTATTTGAAAATACAGGGGGAAGGACTATGAGGGCTCTTGTAGTGGACGATTCTCAGTCCATGAGGAACATAGTCAAGTCTGGGCTGAAGAAGATGAACCTGTTTGATGAGATCGTCGAGGCTGAAAACGGGCTTCGCGCCCTGGAGAAACTCGAAAACGAAGGCCCCTTCGACCTTGTCCTCCTCGACTGGTACATGCCTGAAATGGAAGGTTTTGACTGCCTTTTGAACATCCGCAAAAGAGAGGAGTGGAACGATACAAAGGTCATGATGGTTACCACTGAAAACCAACAGGAGAACATCATCCGAGCGGTTATGGCCGGGGCCAACGAGTACCTCATGAAGCCCTTCAACGCCGACATGCTGGAGGAAAAGGTTAGGATGGTGCTCGGTCTATGATGATCAAGGTCCTGGTTGTAGACGACTCACTGGTCTTCCGAAAGATATTGACCGAGGCCCTTGACAAGGATCCAGGCATCAGGATAGTTGGGGCCGCTGCAAACGGCAAGGAGGCCTTGCAGCTGATAAGGACTCTAAGGCCGCATCTTGTAGTGCTCGACGTCGAGATGCCTGAGATGGACGGCCTTCAGACCCTGGATGAGATACGCCGTCAGAGGCTCAACGTGGGCGTAATAATGTTTTCAAGCCTTACCATCGAGGGCGCGACAACCACACTTGAGGCCCTGGCAAAGGGTGCGTTTGATTTCGTGCCCAAACCTACGGGCACAGGGGCGTTTTCAGAGAGCGTAAAGCGCATAAAGGGTGAACTTATACCAAGGATCAGGGCCTATGCCGAATCCAAGATCAACAGGGTAATACAGAGAGGCCCGATATCATCTCCTCCAACGGCGCCCGTCCCTAAAACACAGAGGCCTACAAGACAGCCGGACCACACCCAGATCCCGCCCAAACCGGCGCCAGGGCATTTAAAAGAAACCAGACCTTGCACCACCTCGGCCGCACTGGTCCTGAGACGGCTCTTCAGCCCCGAGGCCGTAGCGATCGGCGTCTCGACAGGCGGGCCGAACGCGTTGAACGACGTCATTCCGAGACTCCCGGGCAATTTCGGTCTGCCGATATTCCTTGTGCAGCACATGCCGCCTGTCTTTACAACCCAACTTGCCAAGAGGCTTAATGACAGATCGACCCTTAAGGTGGTCGAGGCGCAAGACGGTATGCTGGTCGAACCTGCAACGGTCTATGTAGCGCCAGGCGATTTCCATATGGAGGTGGACGGTGAAAAAAACAATAGGATAATAAGACTTAACCAGGATCCGCCAGTCAATAGCTGCAGGCCGGCGGTCGATGTGCTGTTTCAATCTATAGCACGGGTCTATGGGGGCAGGGCCATCGCAGTAGTCATGACCGGCATGGGCCAGGACGGCTTCGCTGGCTGCCGGGAGTTGAAGGACAAAGGGGCCGTGATCATCGCCCAGGACAAAGAAACCTGCATAGTCTGGGGGATGCCAAGGTTCGTAGCCGAGGCTGGACTTGCGGACAGGATAGCCCCGCTGGACAAGATAGCGGAATACATACTTGAATTTTCTATGAGAGGGGGCAGGAGATGATCACCCCCGAACAATTCCGCTTCTTTGCAGACCTAGTAAGATCGGCAAGCGGCATCAGCTTGACAATGGGCAAGGAATACCTAGTCGAGAGCAGACTGAATGAACTCTCAAAACTCTTGAATCTACGCGATATCGACGAACTTTACCATAAGGCCGTGCGCCAGATGACGCCTCAACTCAAAAATCAGATAATTGAGGCCATGACCACCAATGAGACATATTTTTTCAGGGATCAGCACCCCTTTGATGCGCTCAAGACCAAGGTCATACCTGAACTCCTTGCAGGAAAGGGTGCCGATGCCAAACTTAAATTCTGGAGCGCTGCCTGCTCAACAGGCCAGGAGCCTTACAGCATAGCGATGATCATAGCCGAACACTTTAGACACCTTGCAAACGGCAAGGTTGAAATCCTGGCAACCGATATCTCAAAACAGGCCATCGAAAAAGGGGCGGCCGGGAGATTCACCCAGGTTGAGGCCAACAGGGGCCTACCCATTACCATGCTCATCAAGTATTTCAGGCAACAGGGGGCGTTTTGGGTGATAAACGATGACATCAAAAATATGGTATATTTTAAAATATTGAATCTTATAGATCCCTTTACAGGGGTCAACGGTTTCGATGTGATCTTCTGCCGCTATGTCCTTATATATTTTGATCAAGAGACAAAACAGCAGATAATTCAAAAACTGGAGAAGGCTTTGAACCCGGGCGGATACCTCTTCTTCGGGGCCACAGAGACGCCGACAGGCCTTTCTCCGGCTATGGAGAGGCTGACCATAGGAAAGACCACCTGTTGGCGTAAAAAGAGACATTGAATGATGGATGAAAGGGTTTTAATTAAACATTTAATTAATATCAAACATTAAAATCAACCATTAGGGGGTAAGAATCATGCCGGACATCTTGAAGACCTCAACCATCAAGACGAAACTTCTCATACTCATTACTGTCATCGGGCTTTTTTCCGTCGTCTGCGGCGTAATCTATATGAATTATACCAAAAGCCACCTGACAGACATGACGATCAAGAACCAAATCCACAACCTGCGCGCCGAGGTCGACGCCTCTTTAGCAAAAAAGGGCGATTTCGGGCTCTCGGTCATTATAGGCATTGCTGAAAACGGCACGATCTCAAAGGCCCTGAAGGAAAACGACAGAGACCTTGCGATTGCGCGTCTTGACGGCATGATCGATGCCTACAAACAAAACGGCAAGAATATAAAGATACATATCCATACGGCGGACCTGAAGTCCTTTGTGCGGAGCTGGGCTCAGGATAAATTCGGAGATGACATCTCGTTTCGTGATTCACTCAGGAAGGTAAAGGAAGAGAAAAAGGCCATGAGTTTTATCGAGGTGGGCCGCGACGGGCTTGCCATCAGGGCCATCTCGCCGATAATCAGGGATGGGCAGTATCTGGGGTCGGTGGAGCTTCTCGATGGCACTGGGGAGATTAGCCGCAAGTTTGCAAAGGAACAAAAGAAATACATCACGCTCTTGAATAAAGATGTCATCAATACGGCCACGCTCATAAGCGGGCACACCGATGTTGGGGATGGGTTTTATGTAGCCAACGACAAGTGGTTCGACAAAGATATTATAGATTTCGCCAGAGGTCTCGATTATCCTAAACTCCTGAAGGACGGCTATCTCCTGACCGACAAATATTTCATAACATTCAGTCCGCTCAAGGACTTCAAGGGACAGGAGATTGGGATAAATCTGGTCGGAGAAGATGCATCCGTGTTGAAGGAAAAGATCGGGGGCATGGAGAGCGTAGCCTATACGTTCATCTCTCTGATAATCGCCCTGACCATATTCATGGCCCTTGCCATAACCTTCTTCAACATGAAGATTATAATCGGCCCGCTCAACAAGACCGTCTCCTTTGCGCAGGCCCTGGCCGAGGGCGATTTCACGACAAGGCTAGACATAGACAAACACGATGAGATAGGCGCCCTGGCAAAGGCACTCACAGAGGCCAAGGACCAGCTTGCCGACATGATAAAGGGCGTGGACAGGGCTGCGGGTTATGTGTTTGAGGAATCGAATACGCTCGGCGGCTCCACAGAGGAACTTGCAGGCGTTGCGGCTGAGGTCAGAAACAGATCGGAAGAGATAAAACACGGGGCCGAAAGGGCGGGCGCCGGGGTTTCGAGCCTTGCTGCGGCCATGGAAGAAATGACAGCCACCATCTCCGAGATCGCCCAAAATACAAACGGCGCAAGGAATATCGCGGTACAGGCGAGCGATGAGGCCAAAAACGCCCAAGAGATCATACACAGACTCGCCGAGGCCTCGGCCAAGATAGGCGAGACCAGCAAGATCATCGGGAGCATCGCGGAACAAACAAACCTCCTGGCGCTCAATGCCACCATCGAGGCGGCCAGGGCGGGTGAGGCAGGCAAGGGCTTTGCCGTAGTAGCCAACGAGGTCAAGGAGCTCGCCAAACAGACAGGTACATCCGTCGTCGAGATCGACGAGATCGTAAAAGGACTTCAGCAAGGGGCCAGGGAATCCGTGAGTGTCGTCGAACAGGTCGTTGGGACGATTCAACAGATGACCGAGCATTCCGACAGCATCGCCGCCGCCGTTGAAGAACAGACTGCCACAGTGAGCGAGATCAGCCGCCGGGCGCAGGATGTCAACTCAGAGGTCGGCGAAATAATAAATATGATTACAAACGTAGCGTCGGCCGGTGAAAAGACCAGCGAAAGTGCACAGACGGTGAAAACGGCCTCGGACAAACTGAAAGACCTCTCTGAAGAACTCAGAGAGCGTCTCGGCGTATTCAGGCTTTAAATCGGGAGGCGGCTATGGCCATAGAAAACGATATCCTCAAAGACTTTCTGTCGGAATGTAAAGAAAACCTCGAATTGCTCGACCAGCAGTTCGTCGAGCTGGAGCAAAAACCTGAAGACGCCGAACTCATAAAGAGCATCTTCAGGACTATTCATACCATAAAGGGGACATCCGGCTTCTTCGGCTTCACGACCCTTGAAGCAATCGCCCATTTCGGAGAAGATATACTCTCCAAACTCAGGGACGGGACGATCAGAAACAATGAAGACATCACAACGATGCTTTTGAGGGCAGTCGACCACATAAAGGCCATCATTGTCGCACTTGAACAGACAGGCAAGGAGCCGGACGACCTGACATACCTGGACTTCATTGTGGAACTGAGGAATTTCGCCGAGAAGGTCATAAAACAGCCGGCGCGGACATCCCCGTCCGAAACCGCCCAGACTGAGGTATCGGGTGTGGAGGCTGGGCCCAGCGCATCGACCGCTGCGATAGAACAGGCCGCCGCGACACCAAAGATCCCAGAAACAGGTACTGAAATGGGTACTGAATCGGAGACACCGACACCGCTTAGGTCGGAGGCACCGAAGAAAACAACTAACGCCTCCGAATCCGAAAGGCCCGAATCCAGTCAATCCGTCTCTCCACCGCCGACACAGCAGCACCTCACCGAGACCCATGTACGCGTAGACGTCCAGCTCCTCGACAACCTCATGAACCTAGCCGGCGAGTTGGTCCTTTCAAGAAACAGGTTGACGCAGCTCGCCAACCAGATGAACAATATCGATCTGTTGGCTGCAAATCAGCACATGAGCCTGATAGTCACTGAGATGCAGACACAGATCATGAAGACCAGGATGCAGCCGATCGGAAACGTCTTCAACAAGTTCCCCAGGATCGTCCGCGACCTTGCAAAAGCCGCACAGAAACAGATACAGCTCCGGATAGAAGGCGCAGAGACCGAGCTTGACCGCTCGATAATCGAATCCATCAAGGATCCGCTTACTCATATGGTGAGAAACTCCATAGACCACGGGATAGAACCGGCGGATATCCGTATCCAGAAAGACAAGCCGGCGGTAGGCGTATTGGTCATGCGCGCCTACCATGAAGGCGGCCAGGTGATCATAGAGATACAGGACGACGGCGCAGGCATAGATCCTAAAAAGATCAGGGCAAAGGCCGTCGAAAAGGGGCTGCTCACCCCTGAAAAGGCGCAGGCGCTCTCGGACAGAGACGCCCTCATGCTCATATTCCAGCCCGGTTTCTCCACCGCTGAGAAGGTCACCAATATCTCGGGCCGGGGTGTAGGCATGGATGTTGTGAAGACAAATATCGAAAAACTGGGCGGTGTGGTCGACCTTCAGAGTGAACCCGGCGTCGGGACAACCGTAAAGATAAAGATCCCCTTGACGCTGGCCATCATACCGGCGCTCATAGTCAAAACAGCCGGGGAACGCTATGCCATACCCCAGGTAAACCTTGTGGAGCTGGTGCATCTGCAACCCGAGACCATCGCAAGGGATGTGCAGCTCATAGGGAATGCGGAATTCTATCGTCTTCGCGGCCAGATACTACCCCTTGTAAGACTCAGAGACATCTTCAAGCTTGGGCGGGGTGCAGACGCGGGTGCCACGACATCATCATCCAAATCCAATGCCGACAATGCCGTGACAGTCGAGGCAGCCGATCATGAAACCATGAACATAGTCGTACTGAACTCGGGGGAAAGACAGTTCGGACTCGTAGTCGATAGCATAAACGACTCTGAGGAGATCGTAGTAAAACCCCTCGGTGACCACTTGAAACACATCCCGTGTTATGCCGGCACCACTCTCATGGGAGACGGTAGGGCCGCATTGATCCTAGATGTGGTTGGCATAGCGTCCACCCTAAACCTCAGGGCCGAGGAGACACTGAAGCAGACTAAGTTGGTGGCCGAAAGCGGGGTCAAGGAAGAAGATCAGCAATTCTTGCTCCTCTTTACTGTAAATCCGGACGAATTCTTCGCCATCCCCCTCGCACTCGTAAACCGTCTAGACAAGATAAAGGCAAACCGAATCGAGCACATAAGCGGAAGGGAGGTCATTCAGTACCGCAAAAAGTCCATGCCGGTCATTCGACTGGAAAACTATCTCCCCATTTCGCCCTTGCCCGAACAGGATGAATATCACCTGATAGTCTTTAATATGAACGATAAAGACATAGCATTCCTCGTATCGAAGATCGAGGACAGTATAAATATCGCCATAAATGTAGATGAAGAGAACTTCAGGCAGGACGGCATCTTGGGCTCTGCCATCATCAGGGACCGAACCACCCTGTTTTTAGACGTATATCAAATAATAAATATGTACAACCCCGACTTCTTCATCAGATACAGGCAAGGCAGCGGTTTCCAGGGCGGCAGGATACTGCTGGCTGAAGACTCCGGTTTCTATAGAAACCTCTTGAGTTCATACCTGTCATCCGCCGGATTCGATGTGATATCCGCCGAAGACGGCCAGGATGCATGGGAAAAGCTACAGCAGGAATCCTTCGACATAGTCATCACGGACATAGAGATGCCGAGGCTGAGCGGCTTTGAACTCACCAAAAAGATAAGGGAAGACGAACGGCTGAAGACCATCCCGGTTATTGTGGTGACCTCGCTTTCCGGTGAGGATGACAAGCGACGGGCCTCCCAGGTGGGGGTGGACGCCTTCCATGCAAAACTGGAGCGGGATATGGTCCTAAAATCGGTCGAGTCGCTTCTGAACGCCCAAAAAGTTCAAAATCTTGAACAGGCCGCATAGCCAAGGTTGGAAAGTCGAAAGGAGGAAAGACAAATGGAACGGCGATCAGTAAGCGCCATACCGGCGAAGACGAATAATACAGCCCTGGCCGGTACCGACAACGGCATCGACGAAATTATAGCCGTCGAGCAGACCAGGCAGTTTGTTACATTTTATGCGGGTAAGCACTTCTTTGGCTTACCTATCGACAATGTGATAGAGATCAACCGCTGTCTCAATGTGACCCCGGTACCGCTTGCACCCGACTATGTCTCCGGGGTCGTAAACCTGAGGGGGCACATACTCACCGCCATACACCTTGGACGGCGCATAGGACTTGAAAATACAAACGAACCAAAAGAATACAACAACGTAATAGTAGGCAGGCGTGAGGAACCAATAAGTCTGCTTGTAGAACATATCGGAGACGTCATATCGGTACCCAAGGCCGAGATAGAACCGCCACCCGATCTATTGGCGGGCATCAACGTAAAATTTGTAAAAGAGGTATGTAAGCTGCCTGGCAAACTCCTGGTCATCCTCGACTGCAACGCCCTTGAAAGCCAGGGCCTCTCGAGCCGTCGCAGGAGCAGTGCCGGAAACATATAGTCAATGATATTGCTTATGAAAAAAGGAGTTTATGGTATTGGCAATCAGCCGACATGATCGTGATGGAGATCCGTGGATGGTGCTCGGTCTTTCTCCTGGCGCGAGCCGCGAGGAGATCAGGCAGGCATACAGAAGGCTGGTGAGGCTTTGCCATCCTGATATTACAAGGCCTTCCTTGCACGGCATAGACACCTTTTTGCGCATCAGGGCCGCCTATGAGCAACTCATCCAAGGTCTCACTAACATAACACCCGGACACACAAAGACAACGAACAAGCCAGATCGTAATGAGATCGAAGACGGGGCGTTCTTTTTTTTGAATGTCACCGCCGAAGAGGCATTTCGTGGGGCTGCAAAAAAGATAACAATTGCCGACAGGGAGGCCATATGCCCTGAATGCAGCGGCTCCGGACGCGCCTATGCGGATCCAGCGGCAACAAGAAACGGCATATGCATATGCGCAGACTGCAACGGCACAGGGCGCCGGGCCTTGGTATGGGGCACCGAAAACTTGTTTGTCGTCTGTGCCACATGCTCCGGAACGGGCTACGTAGGCCAACCGCCATGTAGGCTTTGCCGGGGCAGGGGGTGTATCGTCATAACAAGGGACATAACCGTTCGCCTACCGAAAGGGGTTAGGAACGGCGAGGTGTTGAGGCTCCAGGGACAGGGTCCATGGCGTGCGGACAAAAATGCAAGGGATCCGGCCTTTGTGGAAATAAGGGTGGAATTCCCTGAAGGCTGGAGGCTTGACGGCCTTGATATCTATACAAGACTCGACATCGACATCTGGACCGCGCTTATGGGGGGCAAGGTAAGCGTGGCGGCGATCGACAGCACCTTACTCATAGATATACCTCCAGGGCTTGCGCAGGGAGAAATCATCACCGTAGCCGACAAGGGCTGGACAAACGAGACTGGTGAGAGGGGAAGACTTTTCCTAGCTGCAAACCTGATCCTTCCCAAGGGTAAACCGCCAAATGAGGCGATGGCGCTAATAAACCTCCTCAAAAACCTCTGGCCAACAGACAATGCCAGGCGGCAGGCCCTGCCTAGCACCTAGCAAGGCAATGCGCCTATCCAGCCCGACAACTGATTGTCCATTCAGTTATACAAGCACTACAGACATTGTCGTTACACAGACAGAGGGATGACGATCCGAGGGTCCCGATGTCCATCCTGCGGCAGGCCGGCGGGTAAACAGCCTTGAATCCGGCGCCAGCCTTTGCACCTGGCGCTCTTTTAGCCTGGACCTGATGTGCTGCACCAAAATCCTTCGCGACCAGCCATGTTTGATGGTCTGGCGGGCATACCAAAGCCGAGTGTTTGGCTCGTCCAGTTTCTCCAGCAGTGTCAGGTTGTGATACCATGAAATTTGTGCAAGTGTCTCTTGTACGGTTGTCTGATCCGGCCAGGCCGCGGCAAAGGCGCGCATGTATTTGAGGTTCCGCGGCGATAACCCCTTCATGCCAGGAAAGGCCTCGTGCAGGTCCCTGGCTAGCCGGTCGATGACCTTGGCCCCCCAGCCTGACCGGGCCTGCCGCACCAGAATCATCCGCCCAACTTCCCAATACAGGAGCACCATGGCCGAATTGGCCGTTGATACATTCCGCATGCGTTCTTCCTGAATAAAGTGCGCCCAATTATCAAGACAGTAAGACGGCGTTTTTAAGTTACACTTTGAGCCTGCTTTATTAATTGTTCCTGCCATAACAAATCTCTGCCGGTGTCTGTATGCTGCGCCTTATGCTGAAAACAATATAAAATTATAAGGCCTTTGACCTTATTGACCAAAGGCCCACTCAATACAACACCCTCTTTTTTAATTAAGAGGCTTTCTCACGCTTTTTGCTTGAAGGCGGTGTTGGAACGTTTGAACCATGACATTCTTCGCAGTTGCCCTGTGCCGTTATGTCATATTCTTCCGGCGGGAATAGGCCCTTGGTTTCATATTTGCCGTCTTTCCATTCATTCAAAAGCTCTACGACACGGTAGGTTACGCTTGCAGCAACACGGGCGCACCTGTCCTTTCTCTCTGGGCTTCCAAGCGGTTTATTCGCGGCCTTCATCCATTTACCTACTGAAATATGACAAAGCGGAGAATGGCTTACGGTGTGTGGTAATCCGGCGGTTGTTTTCGGATTCTTTGGAACAAAGACCGGCATATTCGCATCCGAATACCACTGCATCACCTCGGAACCCATCAGTATGGCGTCCGTGTGGTTTTCCCATACGCTTGGTTCAAGTTTCTCTGGCCCAACTATCATATTTATGACCATAGTCGCCCCTGCAAGCGAACCGCATATCGTCCCCCAGCCGCAGGTGCCCCCTTCAAGATAAATAAAGTGATCAATGGGAAATGCCTTATAAGGCCCGCCCGCCTTTTCCCTGAGCTGGCCAAAGATACTGCTGATTACAGCTCCTCCGCAGTATAGCCTGTACCACTCCTTGTAGGCTATCTCGGCGCTCGTTGCGGGATCAAGCTTCACATAAGGCCACGGCCACCTTTCAGATGGCTGACCCTTGGCCTCTGCCGAAGGCAGGCCACTTAACTGGGCATAGGCTGCCCCCACCGCAAGCGCGCTTGCCCCCGCAATAAATCCCCTTCTCGACAACTTGTTGTCAAACATGCGATCCTCCCTGGTTAAGGTTATATTTATTTAAATATAACGATATAGAAACAAAGATTGCTTATTTTGTCAAGACTAAAAATTATCTAAAATTATCTATCTAAAAACCCTGTCTGCCCGCGCCGCCCTGAGATCTGTAAGTCGAGCGGAACATACGGAACCTCGTTCAGTTGTGGAATTTCAGATGGTCCGCAAATAGTCACAGGATTTAAAATGGAATAATATCCCATCAATTTTTTGTCCCATTTTAAATTTACTATTTGCCGGTATCATTGCATATCCATCTGCCTGGCTGACGCTTGATATTGCCCCGGAGTGTTTAAATGTGTTTTCAGCGTAAACCTTTCCTTCTGCCTCTTTAAGTTTAAACGGCATTAAAGTATCTCTATCACCTGTTTCAACATCGTTATCTAAGATTGCAGAAATTCTTTTTTCTTTAAATTTCAGGCGTGATTTTTTAAACAAAATTGGAAGGAATAATGCATCGATTATTATAAATGCTGACGTAGGGTTGCCGGGTAAACCAATGATAGATTTGTCTTTAACTTTTCCAAAAAATGTTGGTTTCCCTGGTTTAATAAAAAGTTTATGAAATAACATATCACCTTTTTCTTCAATAATTTTATATGCTATATCTTTATCTCCCATTGATGTCCCGCCAGTCATTATCATTATATCTATTTCATCATCTTGCCAGGCTCTTTCCAAAATTTTATCTATATCTTCTTTAACATCATTTACAATCCCATAATGTTTTATAGTAAAAAAACCCGCTAACATAGATTTGATGATATAGGAATTAGAATCGTAAATTTTCCCGTTTTTCAGTTCTCTTTCGTGTACCCCATTTAGAGGAATAATTTCGTCTCCAGTTATCAAAATTCCGATCTTAAATTTGCCGTATACTTCTATTTTTGCATTTCCATTTGCTGCAAGAAGCCCTATTTTTGGCGGAGTTAATATTTCCCCTTTGTTTACAATTTTCTCTCCTTTTTTGACATCGCTTCCAATATCATCGTAATTTTTGTTATTACTTGTTTTTAATATTACTATTTTATCTTCATTTATAATTTGTGTATCTTCTATCATGATAACCATAGTGCAGTTTTGTGGTAATTTGCAACCTGTTGCAACCTTTATACATTCGCCTCTTCGCACTGCAATCTCTGAAATTTCTCCAGCATCAATTGCATCCACTATCTTTAATCCTTTTTCCATTCCCCCTTTTATATCTTCACTTCGTATGGCAAATCCATCTACTGCACATCTCTTGAAATTTAAAATATTTTCTTTAGCAAAGACATCTTTAGCACAGACCCTCATCAGTGCTTTATCAAGTTCAATTTCTTCTGTTTTATCTATCATTGGCAAATTCTTATCAATAATGTCTTTTGCATCGTTAAACGATATCATTTTAGATAGTTATTCTCCTTTTTCAGGTTATGATTATTGAATGATACGCCAAGGAGCATGAAAGATATTGACCCTATCTGGCCTGGCATATCCAATCAGTGTAATATTTGCCCGCCTTGCGATTTCAAGCGCAAGCGATGATGGGGCAGTCCGTGACATGACAATTGGTATGCCTAACTGCGCACATTTAAGAACCATATCCGATGTCAATCGGCCTGTAGTATATATCGCCCCATTGGGCGATAATTTGTTCAAGAGAATAGCACCGATAATTTTGTCCACAGCATTGTGTCTTCCGATGTCTTCATAACAGAGTTTAGTTTTATCTTCAGACCAAAACCCACATGTGTGAACACAGTGGGTTTCCTGTTGTAAGCTTGAGTAATGGAGTACCTCTGTAATAAATTGTCTGATATCCTGAAGTGTTATAGTGTATTCTTGAACTTTATTAAAAATGTCTTTCAGCATCTCTCTCGCAATCCTTCCTGTGCCACCACATCCTGAAGTAACAATCATCTCTTTTGGCTCTATGCTTTCTATGTCTGCATAGACAGCTATGCTACCTTCTTGGCATATATATATCTCTTTCACTTCATCATGAATAGATATATACCCTTGTCCAAATAAAAAACCAACGGCAAACTCTTTAAGTCCGACAGGAAGCAGCATTGAAGAAGCAGTGTATTTATCATTTAAGAATACTTGATAAGGAACTTCTATGGCTAAATTTTCGTCCCTATATGTTTCTTCCTTTGGTTCAAGAATAAGAGTTTGAGCTTCTATCTTTAGTTCCATCTGTAATTTATGAGCTTTATTGTAATTTATAATTTTTTAAGACTATTCAATCAGGATATTTTTTAATATTTACAGCGCATACCTTAAATTCTGGTATCTTAGCCACAGGATCAAGGGCAGAATTGGTTAGCTGATTGGTAGGACTCTCGGCAAAATGGAAGGTCATAAATACTGTCCCTTTTGGCGATCTTTCACTTACTTTTGCTTTAGCCTTAATCTCTCCTCTTCTTGAGGATATAGTTACTGTATCACCATCTTCAATTTCTAAATTTTTGGCGTCATAGGGATTGATTTCAATTAATTCTTCATTTTGCATTTCATTAAGTATGCTACACTTTCTTGTCATGGTGCCTGTGTGGTAGTGGAAAAGGTTTCGGCCTGTGGAAAGAATGAATGGATATTTATGGTCTGGATTTTCAATGGAAGGTTTATACTCAAGCGGAACAAATTTTCCCTTGCCACGTGTGAATCTTTCAGCATGCAAATACCGGGTGCCTGGATGGGTCACATTTGGACATGGCCATTGCAGGCTGATCTTTTTAAGCCGTTCGTAATTGATACCGGCATATGAAGGGGTAAGCTCTGCAATATGTCTTGCGTCAGAGTCGCTGAGAACCGGATTCTCACCCATAATATAGACGGCCTTCACCCTTCCTTCGTCGATAGCATCAAAAAGCTCTGTAAGATATAGGCCAGGTCTGTCGGACAAGGTGCAACCCCAGACCTTTTCGAATTTATTTTTGACTGCCTTGTCATCGACCCGCTGATAACCTGGGTAGGAAGCCGGCAGGGCGCCCATATCACAGGCGCCCTGTACATTATTTTGTCCCCTTAAGGGATTTACCCCGGATGATGGTTTGCCTACATTTCCTGTAATCAGGGCGAGATTGGAAACGGCCATCACATTGTCAGTCCCGTGGGAGTGCTGAGTAATACCCATGGCATAGAGAATGGTTGCGGGACGGTTTTCAGCAAAGGCCTTTGCCGCCCTGACCAAATCTGCTATTGTCACACCTGTAATTTCAGATACCCGCTTAAGGTCAAAATTGATAAGCGATGACTTGAATTCATCAAAATTTTCACATCGTTTGTCAATAAATTCCCTGTCCAGGAGGCCTTCCTCGAGAATTACTCTGGCCATACCCATTAGTAATGGCACATCTGTCCC
The DNA here is from genome assembly GCF_022026155.1 of Dissulfurimicrobium hydrothermale. Lineage (NCBI taxonomy): Bacteria > Deltaproteobacteria > Dissulfurimicrobium > Dissulfurimicrobium hydrothermale. The sequence goes on from NZ_CP085041.1 coordinate 279,576, forward strand.
AGATTTGTGTCTCAGCCAGATATGAGCAAGTTTACAAAGACCGATCTCCCTCGGATCGACCACTATGAGTTTCCCGCCATTTTTTATCGCCCTTTTTATTTGAAGAAAGATAACAGGGTGATTCTCCACCGTATTTGTACCAATCGCCAGGATACAGGCCGCATCTCCTATCTCTTCAATGGAATTTGTCATTGCACCGCTTCCAAGCGTGGCGGCCAGAGCGGATACTGTAGGGGCGTGACAAAGGCGTGCGCAGTGATCTATGTTGTTTGTACCCATTACCGCCCTAACAAACTTTTGAAACACATAGTTTTCTTCATTGGTGCACTTGGCAGAGGAGAGGGTGGCAAAGCTGTCTCCTCTGTAATTTGATAATTTTTTGGCTATGAAATCAATAGCATATTCATGGGGCACCTCGGTGAATGGCTCGGTCAGGCCTTCCCTGATAAGTGGACGCGTAAGTCGATTGGGATGGCGCTGGAACTCAAATCCAAATCTACCCTTTACGCATAGTTCGCCGTAGTTTGGCGGGGCATCCGGCTGTGCCTTCACCTCAAGTATCACATTATGCTTTGTGTGGACTTCGATGTTACAACCTGTCCCGCAGTAGGTGCAGACACTCTTTGTAATATCGGCCTCACCTGGAAGAAGAGGCAGGAAGACATTCTTTTTTACTAAAGCCCCTGTTGGACAGTTATCAACACAGGCTCCGCAAGAAACACATTGCCTATTTATTTCGATTGCCTTTTCTGTAACTGTGTCATCTATTTCTTTATAATTAATTTTGATGGCATCAAATGCGCAAGATCGCTCACACTTATGACAAATTATGCACTTATTTGCATCAATTTGAATAGATTTGTGATTATTTATTATGGGATATCTGAGTCGATCAGTCGCATCTTTTGTGCTTATATTGTAATCTCTTGAGAGTTCTCGATATTTACACTTGGCAAGGCCCAGACAGCCGCACTGAAGACAGCGTCTGGCTTCGCGCACGGCCATTTCCTCTGTATAGCCAAATTCGACATCGTCAAAATCTTTTACCCGCCTTTCACCTGGGCGAGCAGGCATTGAGACACGAGGATAAAGTGACATTCCGTCAAAATTTTTCATGTCCACTTCCTCAAAACGCCTGCCTCTGGTGAAATTGAAGCGACCGTCAAAGGAGATATTGTGTCGACCAGTAAGGTCCTTATGAATGGCCTCCGCCGCTCTCCGTCCTGCATCAACCGCCTGGGTTGTGGTCCTTGGGCCGGAGGCGACATCACCGGCGGCATAAACCCATGGAAGATTTGTTTTCATGGTGGTGGGGTTGACTTTGATGGTCCCTGTTGAGCTTATCGACAGCCTTGCCTCAACCTCGCCAAACTCAATAATTCGAGGATCCCCTTGCTGACCGAGGGCTGAGACAACGGTATCCGCTGCCAATACAAGACGAGACCCATCCATCGGCTTTGGCTCCCTGTTTCCTCGTTCATCAGGTTCTCCAAGGACAGTCCTTGCAAGCTCCAATTGAAGGCCTTGGTCGCCGAGCCTTGATATTCTCACAGGCATGGCCATGAGAAATAAACGCACCCCTTCTGCCTCGGCGTCTTTTACATCCCTCAGATGGACCGGCATCTCCTGTCTCGATCTGGGATAGACCACGGTTACTTCCGCCTTAAGACGCCTTAGCGCTCGGGCCGCTGCCACTGCGGTCCGCCCACCTCCTATGACTATTACACTGCGGCCTGCGTTGACCGTCTCATTGTCGTTTATTTTTCTAAGGAGCTCCATGCCATCTACTGCAAGGTGCGCCCCCTCTATCTCAAGCGGCTTACTACGTGGTTGTCCTGTGGCAATAAGAATGGAGTTATAGCCTTGTTCAAACAATGATTTAAGGTCGAAATCCCTTCCCCACCTGACCTTGGTCTTGAGATGAATGCCCATGCGAAGGATGTTATTTATCTCATAATCTACATATTTTCGGGGAAGCATAAATGCTGGTATCCCATAGCGGGCCATCCCGCCCAGATCTTCTTCGGTCTCGAATATGGTGACCTCATGCCCGTTCTTTCGAAGATAATAGGCAGCGGCAAGTCCTGCTGGTCCGCCTCCTATAATGGCCACCCTGTAGCCGGTTGGAGGCGCAATACTTACCGGCCTCGGCCCTTCCTTTATGGAGTTATCAACCACAAAACGTTTCAGGTCGTTGATAGCGATAGGCTCATCCACCAAGACCCTGCGGCAACGGCTTTCACAGAACCTCGGGCAGACGCGGCAGATGATGCCAGGCAGGGCGTTCTTTTCCCGAATCAGCTCAAGGGCGGCCCTGAACAGACGGTTTGCTATGAGATTTACATAACCCTGGACGTTTATGCCAATAGGACAAGTAAGGTTGCACGGGGCCTTGCAGTCTCCGTAGTGGTGAGAGGCCAGTTTTTGAAGTCTCTCCCGCCTCCATGCTATAAGGGCATGGGTGTCTGTCGTCACCACCATGCCATCCTTGACCTCGGTGCGGCAAGCCCTGCGATGTTCGCCGTTTATATCAACCAGACACAAGAGACAAGGCCGCAGGGCATCATCCTTACCTGGAAGGTGACACAAGTGCGGGATCGGGATACCAGCGCCTTTAGCGGCGTCAAGCACTGTGGCGCCCCCAGACACTACTATCTGTCGGGCGTCAATGGTCAGAGTGACCTGTCGCTTCATCGTTCATGAAACCATTTCACCATTTACCAAAGCTAAATCCTTCTTGTGCAAAAATTTATCAATGGGCAATTTTTGCATACATCTATACCCGGGAATGGATCCCCCACTCTGGTGATAGACGCACCGTGATATTTTTCCTTTCTGGCCAAAAGGCGCTGAACTGTAGGCTCAATGTGCTCTCCTGGTATGATAAAATTTATCTCTCCCCTTTCGGTCTTGCCTGAATTGTAGCTTCCGCTACAGGCAGGAAGCATGTTTGCAGTCTTTTCAAGATATGAATATACATTTCCAGCACATGCAGAGGAGTTCATGGTAATATTTGTGCGCAATGGATGTATATCCATAGCTGCCATATAGTCCACTGCCAGGTGATATGCCTGCATATTGTCACAGTAGAAGTGGACCGTATCGGGCTGAAAATAAGAGTTGCCAAGGGTTGACAGCACAATGACCTTAAGCGCTCCTTCTGGAAGTCTGGGTTTTGTCTTTAAAAACCGTTCTGCCTGGGCCCTGTCTTTTACATATTTTAAATGGCTCTCTATCTCCTTGTCGCTCATGCTGCTCCAGCCCAGAACAAAGGCTGCATTGGCGCAGCCCATGTATTCCTTTGTCACCGCCACGGTCTTGGCCTCCATTCTCGGGCCAAGCTCTGACTGACAGAAAGTAAGAGGCTTTACTGGGGTTACATAATCATCCACATTGTCCTTAAACTCCTGCACCTGTTCATCAGTGAACAGATACTTAACCGCAATGGGATGATGCATGAGCCTGAGTTCGTCCATTAATACCTTTTCCATCTCCTTATAATTCATTTTTCTGCCTCCTTTTTGTGATTTTTATCACTACGTTATATTTATTTAAATATAACGATATAGAAACTAAAACCGCTTTTTTGTCAAGACTAAAAATTATCTAAAATTATCTATCTAGGGATTGGGCATTACGCCTCCCTGTAAAGATAGCGGGTCAGACGTTGGATACAGGTGTTGAGCCTCATCAACTGAAGATACGGATACAGGCCGACAGAGGCGCTGAGTTTCCCTGTCCTGAGTGTGGCCGTATGTGCAAGGCCCATGATTTCCATGAAAAGACATGGAGGCATCTGAATTTCTTTCAGCACCATTGTTATATTACGGCATCGGTTCCGAGGACGGATTGTCCTGAGCATGGGGTTAAGATGGTAAGGGTGCCATGGGCCCGAAGCGGGAATCGTTTCACGCTGTTGTTTGAGCAGGCAGCGATGCTTCTGGTTCGTGAGATGCCTGTATCAGCAGCGACGCGGATAGTTGGCACAGATGACAAGACGCTGTGGCGGATTGTTTTTCACTATGTGAACCAGGCCATGTCCGGTCTGGATTTGAGCGCTGTTCAGGGCATAGCGGTAGATGAGACCGCTGTATCCAGGGGGCATCACTATGTGACGGTATTTATTGATCTTGACCGTAAGGATCGTCCTGTTTTGTTTGCAACGGAGGGTAAGGGCAAGGAGACCATAGAGGCCTTTGAGAGGTATCTTGAAGGGCGTAATGGCAAGGCTGAAAACATAGCCAGGGTGGTATGCGACATGTCAAAGGCCTTTATCTCCGGCAGTGAAGAGCGCTTCGGGAATGCGGTGGTAGTGGTGGACTGGTTTCACGTGGTGCAGTTGTTCAACAGGGCTGTGGATGAGGTCAGACGGCGTGAATCAGTCAAAAGCAGGATGCCGCGGGGGACCCGCTGGACATTGCTGAAGGCCTCGGATGGCGGCAGGTTGACAGAGAAACAGAGGGGACTTCTTGATGAACTGGAGGGCTTTGCTGTTCATACAGCCAAGGCATGGCGCATCAAGGAGATGCTTCGCTGGGTGAAGAAAGCGGAGTTTTCTCAGGGGGCCAAGTGGCGGTTGACTCACTTTCTGAACTATGCCCACAGTTTATTGAATGACACTCCGATTTTAAGGCCAGTTTTCAAGGCGATAGAGACAGTAAAGCGTCACAGGGATCGTATTTTGAACCGATGGGGCAACGACTACACAAACGCCAGACTGGAAGGACTGAATGGGATATTTCAGGCAGCCCGGGCCAGGGCCAGAGGATATCGCAACGTGCAGACGTTCGTTACCATGATCTACCTGCTGGCCGCACCTCTGGGCGATATGCTGAAAATCCACACAAAATGACGAAGAACCAAAAAATATATTCAGATCTTGAAGAATTAAAAAAGACTTAGATGAATGAATCAAATGGTATAATAAAAAGTAGATACTGTTTTGGGAAAACCCCCGATGCAAACCTTTTTAGATTCAATACTATTCAGCTACGCCGTTTGCCAAGCCGGATATCCCCGCTGTGATGTCTCAATGGATCCGCAAAATAAAAAGCAGGCATTTTTTGTTTTCTTTCGGGCATACGGTGGAGCCCAGGAAGGTTCGTTGTTCGTTGTTTGGGGATATGAGCAGAGGCCATCCATGGCCTTCTTGCCAGGATGTCAGGCCCTGTCAGGCCATATGATGGAAGGGGTTTTAATTTGATGATGAGTGTTAGGCCTTATGCCAAGCGCGCCATGGGACAAAATTTTTTGGTGCACAAAGGGACGTGCGAGACGATCGCAAGGCTCTCAGGATTGACAATAGGAGACACGGTAGTAGAGCTCGGTGTCGGCCTGGGGGCCTTGACCCACGCCCTTGCCCCCAGGGTGAAAAGGGTGATAGGGATCGAGCTTGACAGGCGCATGATAGAGTATCTTGAGGCTCAGGGCGGGGTTGCACCGAATGTCGAGATAAGAAACGAGGACATGCTCTATGTATCTTACAAGGCCCTTGCAGATGAATTAGGCTCAAGACTCAAGATCATTGGAAACCTCCCGTATAATATCTCAAGCCGGATGTTGTTCAAGCTGATAGAGGAGCAGGAGGCCATCGACCTTGCGATCCTCATGTTCCAGAAAGAGGTTGCGGACCGGCTGCTCTCAGGCCCGGGTTGCAAGGATTACGGCATCCTTTCGATCATTGTAGGTTACTGTACAGAGATTTCGAGGCTCATAAACATCCCTCCAGGTCTCTTCCGCCCTATACCCAAGGTGGTCTCGACGGTCATCAAGTTAAAATTCAGACCGCCGCAGAGAGAGGCCTTAAGTTTCGGCCTTTTCTTAAATCTTGTAAAGGCAGGTTTCGGCCGGAGGAGAAAAAAGCTTTCCAACGCCCTCAGGTCATTGTCGGATCTTGATGAAGGCCTTGTGCTCAAAGGACTGAGCGAATGTGGCATAGATCCCTCTCATAGGGCTGAGGCGCTTTCGATTGATGACTTTGTGCGCCTCTCAAATTGGCTCTATGATGCCTCCCGGACAGGGCTAGGATATTCTTTAACTGGTAGAATTTAAAAAATATCTTGCTGATGGCAAATCACGCCACAATTCCTCCTCTGATTAAAATCAGGGGGGTCCTTGTGAAGTTTCGCGAACCCGGCATGGGGATAACCGAAAGATAAAATCCCCTTCTAGAGAACATCATCCTGTGAAGTAGGAAGCTCCAACTTCTGTAAGAGGGGGCAGTTGACTTTTGATAAAATCGAACAATTCAGGTTCGGGCGCGGCCTCTATCTCAAAGACCATCAGAGGCAGGATCTTGCCTTCCCTAGCTGTAGCCTTCGACCAAATCCCCGTCACTTTTACAGCATCCTTTGCGGTCGTGACGACGCATGACGCCCCTGCCTTCAAGGCCTCCGTAGCTATTTCATTGATATCTCGCAGGGTATAGACGTGGTGGTCTCGAAAGGCCTTTTTGCCCCTTATTTCTGTCCATGTCTCGGCGCACATCTCAAAAAACGCCTCGGGAGAACCTATGCCGCAGAAGGCAAAGACAGGGGTCGATGGATTAAGATCCCTTATGGCCTTTGTCTTGGTCTGACTGAAAAAGACAGGTCTTTCAGGTGCGAGCACGTCCAGCATCTGCCTACAGGCCTCGATCTGATCAGGGCCAAAGATCTGCGAATCGGTAATCACAATGGCCGCTGCTCGGCTGATAGCCGAAAGCGGCTCTCTCAGATCACCGCCAGGAAAGACCTTGCCTGTACCGAACAGCCGCCTTGCCGATAGGAGCAAGATGTCTATATCCCGCTTGAGCGCAAGGTGCTGGAAGCCGTCATCAAGCAGGATGATCTGTGCGTCCAGCTCCTGTATGGCAAAAAGTCCGGCATTGAACCTGTCGGAGCCAGCTACTACAGGGATCCCGTACATCCGTTCGGCCATCATGACCGGTTCATCTCCTGCTTTATGCGGAGAGATGACAGCACCCTCACCCTTTGATACAAGCACGGGCCCTTTGCCGATACTGCCGCCATAGCCACGCGTGACTACTGCGACCCTGAGGCCTTGTCGTTTAAACCACTCTGCTACAGCCATCACAAGCGGGGTCTTGCCGGTACCGCCTAGGGTAATGTTGCCGATGCTTATGACAGGGCGTGGAAGCGCCTTTGTCTCCAGATAGCCCTTTCTATAGGCCCATGGTCTGAGCCTCATGACGCCTGAATAGAGCGGCGAAAAAGGCCTGCCGAGCAGGAAGAGCAGGGGCAAAAGCCTTGGATTCAAACAAATCGTCTCCTTTTAATGTATTTTTCCAACAGCTCGATGCAGCGTATAACCGAGCCGCTATTTTCCGCAATGAGATCCTTCGCGCGCCTCCCCATCTCCATGCGTCTGCCATCGTCTTTCAACAGGGTGCGGACTGCGTTTTCGAGCCCACTTGCATCCATAACGTAGAGGCCCGCTCCTTTCAATGCAAACGTATCGGCGGCATATCTGAAACTCTCCATGTTAGGACCGAAGATTACAGGCACGCCGCATGCGGCAGGCTCAAGAATGTTGTGACCGCATGCATTTACAAGGCTACCTCCGACAAAGGCGATGTCAGCTACAAGATAGCACTCCTTAAGCTCTCCAAGCGTGTCGAGTATAAGGATGTCAGCTCCTGTTTTACCCGATCCGGCGCTGCGCAAGTCTGCGGCTAGCCCCAGGTTTCTTGCTATGGCCGCTACCTCTTTCCCCCTGGCAGGATCCCTTGGTGCTATTACGAGTCTCAAGGTGGCAAATTCCTTTTTCAGGGCCTTGAAGACTGAAAATATCACCGCCTCCTCACCCTTATGGGTACTTCCCGCTACAAAGACGTGACCATCTTCGCCCAGCCCGAGTTTGCGCCTCTTATCCATTGGATTGAGCGCCTCTGTACATTTTATGTCGTATTTGATGTTTCCCACCGTGCTTATCCTGTCTTCGGGCAGGCCCAGGTCAAGGAGCCTTGCGCGATCCATTTCCGACTGCATGGCTATATGACTGAGCCCACCGTAGATCAGGTCGGTGAATGCCGTGCCGAGGCGTTTAAGACGGCTATGCGCCCGAGAAGAGATGCTGCCGTTTATCAAAAGTGCAGGTATCCTGTTTCGCCTCAACATCCAGAGGAGGTTGGGCCACAGATCCGTCTCAACCAGCACGAGACAGTTAGGCGAAAGACGCCGAATAAAGTGTGCGATTACGGGCGGCAAATCAAAGGGCATGGATATGATGATCATACGCGTTGCACCGGCAAAGGCGTCTTTCAGCACATTGAGGCCGGTCTTGGTAGAGGCCGAGCAGATGATTCCGGCATCAGGCCACCTTTTTGCCACCTCCCTTATAAAGGGAACCGCGGCGTTCGCTTCACCCAGGGACAGGGCGTGCACCCAGATGCGGGGGTATCTTCCTTCGATGGCCCTTGCATCCAGGCCTATACCAAGCCTTCCCTTGAGCTGGCCGCGGTATTTGTCTTTAAATCCCATAAATGCAAGGACAGGCAGGGCTGCGGCGGGCAAAGACATGTACAAAAGGACATTATAAAGGAAAAGTACGGATAGGGTCTTGATTTTCACTGCCTTTTTATATCAGAACCTCAAAAAAGAATCTATACGGTCGAAGATTTTTATTTTAATCCAGCGTCTGCCTATGTACAGGTTAAAATGACAAAAATAAAGACGATGGATGTTCAAAATCGAAATAAATCTGAATATAATATTCCTGCATACGGGCTTATAGCAAAGGTCGTTAGAAATTAGAAAACTGGCGTGCGCCTAATCTGGATAATGCACCTCTGGGCATGGAATGAACAATAAATTAAAGACCGTTTTTGAACGCGCTGTTTTGTTTTTTATAGATGCCGCTGCCATCTCTTTAATTTTAGGCCTATCTGTTTTTGTTAGAACGGATATCCTACCTATTCTATATTCCGGCTTTCGCGGGGATTTTAGTGTAATCACTTTTAAAAATATCTGGTGGTTTCCCATCGTATGGCTCTTTTTTTATTATTACGAGGGGCTTTACACAAGGAGATTTTCTTTATGGGACGAGGTCATGTCCATATGGAAGGTCTCGTTTTTAGCCACAATAGGGGTCTTTACCCTAGTATCAATGGGGAAATTGAGCGGGGAGGTCTCGAGAACGGTAATCGTATTGATGGGAGGGCTTTCGCTGGTATCCCTGCCGCCCATAAGGATGGCTGCAAAAGCGGTGCTCAGGATGTTCGGTCTCTTGAAAAAGAGGGTGATAGTGCTTGGGGCTGGCAAGACCGGGGTGCGGATAATCCAAGCCCTTAGCAGGGAACCCAACTATGGCTATGAGATATTAGGTATCCTTGATGACGATCCGGAAAAGGCCGGCATGCGGATTGAAGGTGTCAAAGTCCATCATGGCGTGGACAACGTCTTTAAATATTTAAAAAGGATGAGGGTCACGGATGTGTTCATCGCCATGCCATCGGCAGGCCGCGAAAGGCTCCAAAATCTCATAAACAACCTCCAGCATAAGGTAGATGGCATCTCATTTGTGCCCGATATGTTCGGTGTCGCCGTCCTTGGCGCCGAACTCCAGCACTTTTTCAACGAGCAGACCTTTGCGTTCGAGATCAAAAACAACCTTGCAAGGCCCTTGAATGTCTTTGTAAAGCGGAGTTTCGATATGGGTCTGAGTCTCATTTTGCTTGTCTTGTTGGCAGTGCCCATGCTGGTTATAGCCATTATGATAAGGCTTGATTCAAAAGGTCCAGTCATATTTTCCCAGGAGAGGATCGGGAGGCATGGCAGGTTATTCAAATGCCTCAAGTTCAGAACCATGTATCTCGGCGCGGATGAAAAACTCAATGAGATACTGGAAAAGGATCCGAAGGCCAGAGCTGAATGGGAAGACCGATGGAAACTTAAAGATGACCCTAGGGTGACGAGGGTGGGACGTTTTTTGAGGAAAACGTCGTTTGATGAACTGCCACAGATACTGAACGTGCTAAAGGGTGACATGAGCCTTGTGGGTCCAAGACCGTATCTTCCGAGCGAGAGGTCTTTTGTCATGGCACAGGGTGATACGATCCTGAGCGTGCTTCCCGGCATAACCGGGTTATGGCAGGTCTCAGGGAGAAATGAGGCGCCCTACAGCGATAGGATCGGGCTCGATACTTGGTATGTCAGGAACTGGAACCTAGGTCTCGATGTCATTATCTTGATGAAGACCATTCGTTGTGTAATAAAACAGGAGGGGGCCTATTGAATACGGATTGAATTGTGTTTAATATAGAATTTCTGATACTGAGAAGGGCCTCAAGTTCGGGCAGCTATAAATTTTTGATAGCCGGGTCCTGCGCAACGAAACCCTGTGGACCCCGCCAGGTCCGGAAGGAAGCAACGGCAGCAGGTAATTTCGTGTGCCGCAGGGGTGCCTGGCTATCATTTTCTGTTGTTCCTTATGCACGCTGATTGTTTTATTTGGATCATTAATCAATTGTTATGTCTTACTTAGTCCTTGCCAGGAAATGGCGGCCTCAGACCTTTGAAGATGTCGCCGGCCAGCGTCATGTCACGCGGACCCTTCAAAATTCTATTGAGATGGGAAGACTCTCGCATGCCATGATCTTCAGCGGAGCTAGAGGGGTGGGCAAGACGTCCGTGGCCAGGATACTTGCCAAGGCCATAAATTGTGAGGCCGGCCCTGCGAAAAACCCATGCAATAGATGCGTGCAATGTGTGGAGATCACCGAAGGTCGCTCGGTGGACGTCCAGGAGATAGACGCGGCGTCGAACAGGGGTATTGATGAGATAAGGCTTTTGAAGGAAAATAGTCGATTCCACCCGTCTTTTTGCAGATGCAGGGTCTATATAATAGATGAAGCGCATATGCTGACCAAAGAGGCGTTTAATGCACTCCTGAAGACCCTTGAGGAGCCGCCTGATCATGTCTATTTTATTTTAGCAACAACCGAGCCCCAAAAGATCCCTGTCACCATACATTCAAGGTGCCAACACCATGTCTTCAAGAGATTGGGTGCGGCCGCGCTTGCCGCCCACGTCGACAAGATCGCCCACGCCGAAGGTCTCAGGCTCGACCGTGAAGTCATCATGCTCCTTGCGAGAGAGGCCGGGGGAAGCGTCAGGGATGCCCTCAGCCTGCTTGATCAGGTTGTAGCATTCGGCGCATCTTCCCTCGAAGAGGTGTGTGAGGCGCTTGGAGTGATCAGTTCTCAGGTCATGCGGGATATGGCCGGGGCCGTTATCAAAGGTGACGTGGCGGGCATGTTGAGCATCCTGGATGACGTACAGGGCTATGGTGTCGATCTCAAGCGGTTTGCCTCAGACCTCACCCTTTATCTTAGAGATATGCTTGTAGTGAAGGAGCTTGGGCCTGAGCGGGCCGATGGCCTTGTCGTGCTGTCCAGAGAGGACATAAACGAACTCAGCCCACTTTTGTCCGATGTAAGCCCGAACGGGCTTATGCAGATGCTCGATGCCATGATGAAAGGGCTCGATGCCATAGGGCGGAGCTCAACCCCAAGGATCTCCTTGGAGATATTGCTCATGCGTCTCATCCATATGAGGGATGCCGTTAAGATAGATGAGATATTAAGGCGTCTCAACGAGCTCCGGTCTCCAGTGGGGTCCGAAGCTGTTTCCCCTGCATCTTCGTCTGTGTCAAACAGCACATCGATGGACTCTATGGAGATCAAGACAGGATCTATTGCCTCAACTGAAGGACCGGCACCGCTGTCAGGTGGGAGCTGGGAGGATTTTCTCTGTTTTACAAGGAAAAGGAGCCAGCCGCTTGCGTCAAAGCTTGTGTGCTGCAAGCAGGTTAATGTAGACGAAAATAACGGGATAATAAGGCTTTTGTGCGTACCAGGCATGCACTATGACCTGCTTTCCGAGAGAGATAATATATCACGTCTTCAAGACCTCGCCAGGGAGTTCTATAAGAGACCTGTTAGTTTGGTCGTAGAGGTCTTGAAAAAAGAAGATGAAGCCAGCGGCAGCATGCCGAATGGTTCAAAAAAATCATCCGCACGCGACGAACTTTTGAGCGCCCCTCTGGTAAAGAAAGCCATAAAGGTATTTGACGCCAGGATCATGGATGTTAAATTGTTTCCCGACAAAGACAGGGATGGTTCGTTTTGATTCAATTTGTTAAAAGAGAGGAGCAAAGTATGCAACCCAACATGAAGGAAATGATGAGGCAGGCGCAGAGGCTTCAGGCCAAGATCGCACAGCTTCAGGAAGAACTTGTCCAGAAGAAGATAGAGGCCTCTGCCGGCGGTGGGATGGTCAAGGCCGTGGCCAATGGAAAGCCAGAAATCATCTCCATTACCATAGAAAAAGAAGTGGTGAACCCTGACGATGTCGAGATGCTTCAAGACCTCGTTGTGGCTGCTGTAAACGAGGCTATCCTACGGGCAAAGGAGATGGCCGAGGAGGAGATGTCCAAAATCACAGGTGGTCTCAGGATCCCTGGTCTCATTTAACTTCTATGTCATCAGTATTTCCCCCTGCACTGGAGAGATTAATGAAGAATATAGAGAGGCTTCCTGGCGTCGGCGAGAAGACCGCCATGCGTTTCGCTCTCCAGATACTTAAATGGCCGGAGGCGAAGGCCAGGGAGCTGGCGGATTCTGTCGCCGAGCTCCACCGGAAGATAAGGCTCTGTTCATCATGTTTTGCCTTTTCCGAGGAGGACCCGTGCCGGATATGCGTGGACCCCAAGCGCGAGCATGATGTGATCTGTGTGGTTGAGGATCCAGGCGATATGCTTGCCATAGAGAAGTCCGGGGCGTTCAGAGGACTTTATCACGTCCTTCACGGCGTTATCTCCCCGATGGACGGCGTGGGTCCTGAACAGCTTAAGATATCCGAGCTTGTAAGCCGCATCGCCAGGGACGGTATAAAAGAGGTGATTATTGCAACCAGCAGCACCGCTGCCGGCGAGGCTACGGCCGCCTATCTCTGCGACATCCTCAAAGGCACTGGTACATGGGTGACGCGTATAGCATGCGGTATCCCCATGGGCATGGACATCAAATATGCAGACACCATGACCTTGAAGCGAGCACTCTCGGCAAGGGAACGGATAAAGACCTAACCCTGAGCTGGCCTTCACAAAAACTCTAGCGCGGAAGTCCGCAGGCTTTAGTCGGGGGTTATTGAATTGAGTCTTGTTTCTATAGACCTTGCATGGGCCGTAAGCCCTTCCTTTTCTGCAAGGGCGATTATGTCCCTGGCGTCATCTGCAAAACCTTTTTTTGTATATGATATGATGCTTGAACGTTTGAGGAATGTCTCGACGCCGAGGGCTGAAGAGAATCTTGCCGTCCCCATGGTGGGCAAGACGTGGTTCGGCCCGGCGATGTAGTCTCCAACAGGTTCAGGGGTGTAATCGCCGAGAAAGATGGCCCCGGCATGGCGTATATGAGGAAGCACCTCCCATGGATCCCTGACCATCAGTTCAAGGTGTTCGGGCGATATCCTGTTCGCCAAAGACACGGCCGCGTCGAGGCTGTTGACAGCCAATATGAGGCCGTTATCTCTAAGGGCACTTATCGCAGTCTCTTTTCTCTCAAGCCCTGCCGCCAATCGCTCAACCTCTACTGCTACATCTTTTCCAAGTCCTGCATCTGTGGTTATCAGTACGGCGGTTGCCATCGGGTCATGCTCGGCCTGCGACAGAAGATCCGCAGCCACATATCCCTTGTCTGCACCCTTGTCCGCTATGATCACTACCTCACTCGGTCCTGCAATCATATCTATGCCTACAAGCCCTGAGACGAACCTTTTAGCTGCGGCGACGTAGATATTGCCAGGGCCCGCAACTACATCAACAGGGGCGATCGACTCGGTACCGTATGCCATTGCACCGATGGCCCATGCGCTGCCGGCCTTATATATCTCATTTATGCCGCACAAGGACGCCGCGGCCAAGATATGTGGATCTATCTCCTTTTTGTCGTTGGGCGGGGTTGCGAGGACGATCCTTTTTACCCCTGCGATCTTTGCCGGGATGGCGTTCATGAGCACGGATGAGACAAGCGGTGTCAGACCGCCCTTGCCACCAGGCACGTAGAGGCCAGCGGCGTCTACGGGTCGGACCATTTGGCCGAGCACCACACCGTTTTCCCTGGTCATCATCCATGAATTCGGCAATTCGTGCCTATGGAATTCCTCGATGTTTTTTATGGCCTTTCCAAGGCTCGCAAGGAAGTTTTCATCCACCCTTGAACGGGCATCCTCCATTTCTTCAGAGGTGACCTTCAAGTCTTCACGGGAAAAGTCAGGGGCATCGAACATGCGCGTGTATCTTACAAGGGCATCGTCCCCGTAGACCATTACATCTTTCAATATCTCTTTTACGGCATATTCTATGTCTTCCTTGATGTCGAATCTGCGAGAACACAGGGCATTGATCCTGGCGTCCCCTTCATCAGAGGGATAAGAAATCGGTGTTATGATCATATTTCTCCCTTTTTGAGATTTTTGACCTTAAGCCAAAAGCACAGCTATTATACCAGTTAAAAATATCCCATCGAACGTCCCTGCGCCGCCGATTGAAACCACCGGCGCGCCAAGATGCCCTACGTCTTTTAGATGTAGGATATCGGCCCCGACAAGGGTCCCGATAACCCCTGATATGTAAGCCACGACAGGGGCGTGTTCGCCTGAGGAGAGCATCACAGCCACCAGCGCAGAAAGGAGCGGCGGTATAAAGACCGGCAGGGCGATGCCAAGCCTCGGCACCGGCCTTGCAAGGAGATAAGATATAATGGTTATTATAAATATGCCGAGTATGGGTTCAAAAAAAAGGCCTTGCTTTACGAAGAGATAGATGGATAGAAATATCGGAACTACGGCCCCCCCGAGGTTTATGGCTATTATACTGGTGTTTGCGTTCCTTTTGGGTATTTTATAGGTTACGCCGAAATACCTTACTGTGTCAGGCGCATCTATGTCATCGCCTGCAATGCGCTTTATAGGGATGTTTATGTGGCTGCCGATCAGGGACAGGAGCAAAAAACCGAAGGCCTGAGTTGGGCTCAGCCCTATCTTTGCAAAGGCGATCGTAATGGCACCTATCTGGATGAAGGCGAACAGCAGCAACAATATAAAGAGAAATATGACGAAATATATTATGGCGAATGGGTTGAAAAACATGGATACATACCTAAGTAGTTATTATAAAGTAATGGCGTCGCAAAGGGTCGCCGACTGCCGTGTTGCGCTGCATCCTTCGTCACTGCGACGTACAGGGGGTACGCCTCATTCCCCAGGATCTGCGCACCTTGCATTTAAAATTTTTGCTTAGCCATATCATAATGACTTTTACGAGATCATCAAAAGTAGTTTTTGTTAAAAAAAGGGGGGTCTCTTTTCATCGAGACCCCCTGCCGTGAATTTACTCTAGGGACAACGTGATATATTGGCTGATCTGCCCGTATCGTATCCTCAAGAGGACCATCTTGTTCTGTTTCAACAGGGCCTTGTTGAATTCAACAACATTATGTACACGTTGACGGTTCACCTCTTCGATCAGCATGCCAGGGCGGAGTCCTGCCTGCGCTGCAATGGAGCCATATTCCACATCCGAGATGACAACGCCTTGACCCCTTTTGTAGCCAAGCTGCTCGGCTATCTCAGGCGTGATATCTTGTACCGTGAAACCAAGCCGCTCAAGCAGTTTGGGCTGGGTTAATGAGGCCGCAATCCCCTGGGGCTGTTCCGCTATGGTTACAGGGATTGAAAGCCTTTTGCCATTGCGTTCGATCTCCAATTTCACCACGGTGCCGGGCGCTGTGAGGGCTATTTTGTTCCTGAGTTCGCCGGAATCGTTTATCTTCACCCCGTTCAGCTCAATTATGACATCTCCCCGCTTGATTCCGGCCTTTTCCGCAGGGGAGCCATTGGTCACGTCAGCAACCAATACACCCTCTTTCTTTTTGAGACCGAAAGACTTGGCGAGATCCTCGGTTACGTCTTGGATGACTACACCAAGCCAACCCCTCGTTATCTTGCCCTTGGCTATAAGCTGGTCTTTAATGACCTTAGCCATGTTTATGGGTATGGCGAAGCCTATGCCCATATAGCCGCCGCTTTTTGAGAAAATGGCGGTATTTATGCCTATGACCTCCCCATATATATTCAAAAGCGGACCCCCAGAGTTACCTGGGTTGATGGCCGCGTCTGTCTGTATGAAGTCTTCATAGTCGCTTATGCCTACACGATCTCTTCCCTTGGCGCTTATGACACCGACCGTGACCGTCTCCTTCAAGCCGAACGGGTTCCCTATGGCAATGGCCCATTCGCCTACCTCGATCTTGTCTGAATCGCCGAGCTTGAGTACCGGGAGGTTGGTTGCCGGGATCTTGATCACCGCTATGTCGGACTGTGGATCGGTGCCTATGACCTTTGCCTTGAATTCCCTGCCGTCATAGAGCTTGACCTTGATGACATCCGCTCCGCTCACTACATGGTTGTTTGTCAGGATGTAGCCGTCTTGACTGATGATAAAACCGGATCCAAGCCCCATCTGGCGGAATTTATGCGGATTCCCAAACATCGGCCCTTCCGGCCCGAAAAATCTGCGGAAAAATGGGTCGTTGAAAAATCCGAACGGGTCTTCCTCAGTTATCTGTTCCTGTTTCAGTGTCTTTTCCACCTGAACTGATACAACAGCAGGGATGGCTGATTTGGCTATGGACGCAAATGCCTTGCCGAGTCTTGCAAGGGTCGTGATATCCTGGCCCACTGCGGGTTGGACTGTATTGTGGACCTCGCTGGCCGTACCGCGGATATCGCTGGACGAGAAGGCACAGTGGGATGTCGCCCATACGCCCAGGCTCAGGACAAGGGCTATGCATATGCTTATTATTACGGGCGCATTTTGAGATTTGAGACGTCTTTTAAGATCCATCTTTTCCTCCTGTTTCATTGGTATTTTTTTCAATAATAACACGAAACTCCTCGGCACTCATCACCTCTTGGGCCAGGAGCTTGTCAGCCACTCTTCCCAATATCTCCTTATGCCTCCCTATTATATCTTTAGCCCTGGCGTCCTGTTCGGCAAGGATGCGGCGTACTTCCCCATCAACCTCGGAGGCAAGCTCTGGCCCCATTGCCTCTATCTGCTGAGGCGCGAACTGTTGACGGAGATACGGACTGGTCTCCCTCGAAAGTGCATATGGTCCTATCTTTTCGCTCATACCGAAGCGGCACACCATCCCCCTTGCCATCTCAGTGGCCATTTCAAGATCATTCTGCGCCCCCGAGCTTATCTCGCCCAGTATCTCTGATTCGGCGGCCCTGCCGCCGAGAGAGACGCAAATCTTGTCCAGGATCTCATTTTTTGTGATAAGGAACTGCTCCTCCTCAGGTAGTTGAAGCGTGTAGCCAAGTGCGGCCCTGCCCCTTGGTATTATGGATATCTTGGCAACAGGCATGGCGTTCGGGCAGTAAAACGCCACAAGTGCATGGCCTGCCTCATGATAGGCCACGCGCCTCCGTTCCTTATCGCCAAGATGTCTGCTCTTGCGTTCCGGTCCGGCCAATATCTTTTCAACCGCAGCTTCAAGATGCGCTTGCGTTATCTGGCTGTTCTTTTCTCTGGCGGCAAGCAATGCGGCTTCATTCATTACGTTGGCCAGGTCGGCCCCGGAAAATCCGGGTGTCCTCATGGCTATATCCTTAAGGCTTACACCCGGCGCCAAGGGCTTCCCTTTGGAATGGACTTCCAGTATGGCCTCTCTACCCCTTGCATCCGGGGCGTCGAGCACCACTTGCCTGTCAAAACGCCCTGGTCTCAAGAGGGCTGGATCCAGTACCTCTGGACGGTTTGTGGCAGCAAGCAGAATTACGCCAATATTCGGTTCGAAGCCATCCATCTCGACAAGGAGTTGGTTCAATGTCTGTTCCCTCTCTTCATGGCCGCCGGCGATCATGCCTGCACTTCTAAATTTGCCTATGGCGTCTATCTCGTCTATGAAGATTATACACGGCGCATTTGTCTTGGCCTGGGAAAAGAGGTCTCTTACCCTTGCGGCCCCGACTCCTACGAACATCTCAACGAATTCAGAGCCGGAAATACTGTAAAACGGCACACCTGCTTCACCAGCAAGGGCCTTTGCAAGGAGGGTCTTGCCGGTACCAGGCGGACCAAGAAGCAGCACGCCCTTTGGGATCTTCGCGCCAAGCGCCTCATATTTCTGGGGCTCTTTTAAAAATTCCACTACCTCGGCAAGTTCTTCTTTGGCTTCTTCGCAACCGGCGACGTCTGAAAACCTTACGCCTGTATCCTTTTCCATGGCGACCTTCGCCTTGGATTTGCCTATAGAAAGCAGCCCGGCCCCGGGTCTTCCCATGCTTCTCATAAGTAAAAACCACAGTCCTACCCAAAAGAGTATCGGCAAGAGCGTGCCCCACACCAACTGACCTAGAAAACCCTCCTGCAGACCTGAATAATCCACCCCATATTGATCCAGCGTCTCCACGAGTTTGGGGTCTTCAACCCTTGTCGAACGAAAAAGGATGACCTGTCCAGGCGGATTTATTTTGCTGTTTAGTTGCTGGGCCAATTCTTGGAATGAAACGGCCCTCCTGCCCATCAGGGTGTCGAGATCGCCCGCCTGGTCAGTGGAGGTGAGTTTCTTCAATTTCTCTTTTATGTCAGGGAGCTCAACCGCCGGACCCTTATAAAGCAGGCCTTTTATCTCGCTTTGATCTATAGTTATTTTTAATATCCGTCCTTGTTTGACCAAATCTTTGAATTGACCGTAAGGTATTACTTCGGTCTGAAGACTGAGCCACAGATGCGGCAGGCCGAAGATTATAATCAGGCCGATAATCCAGTATATGGCGTGGAATATGAGTTTTTTTCTATCTTTATCCATGTATGTCTTACCCTTCTTTCAGGTTTCTTCCTGAAAGAAGGGGTGCGTTTCCGGATAATTTCTTAACTAACTATTTGGATTTGGTTGGGTGCGGCACCGCCTGTGTCTGTGCAGGTGATTCCACCTGGAGCGCCGAGATGGCGTCTTTGTGTATCTTGACCGGATATTTGGTCTTTATCTGGTCAATGAGTTTCTCAAGCTCATTCTGTTGCTTTTCCATCTTGACCATCTGTTTAACCTGAGACATTACATCTTTTAGTGGTTTGGTTTCAGCGGGTTTTTTCTCTTCCACCTTTATGATGTGGTATCCAAACTGCGTCTTCACCGGTGCGCTTATTTCGCCTACCTTGAGGGCAAAGGCGGCCTTTTCAAATTCCGGCACCATGCGACCCTTTGGAAATAGGCCTAGCTCTCCACCCTTATCTTTTGTGCCAGGGTCTTCCGAGTATTGTTTTGCAAGCTGCGCGAAGTCAGCGCCCTTTTCAAGCTTTTTCTTTATATCCTTTGCCTTTGCCTCGGCTTCTTTCCATGCCTTTTCACTATTGCCCTGAGGTCTTATGAGGATGTGTCTGGCCTTGATCATCTCCGGTTGGCTAAATTCGGCCTTGTTTTTTTCATAGAACTCCTTTGCCTCCTGATCGCTTACAGGTATATCCTTGTCGATCTCCTTGCGGATGATCTCTTGGGCCAGAAGGGAGTTCTTAAGGTCCTCAATCCTCGATTTCACCTCTGGATCCTGATCCAGCTTCATGTCCCGCGCCTTCATAGCCAGGAGCGTGATTTGCGTCCATCTCTCCACAAGCTGTTCTTTTGCCTGCGGATTCTGTGCCACCATCATCTGCAACTGGGGTGGGAGGGATTTTATTTGTTCTTCAAACGTCTTTGCATCGAGTTTGTAAGGCCCGACCTCGGCTAGTATGGCATTTTTGTCCGCCGCGCTTGCATATTGCACCGCGGAAACGATCGCCACCAACATGAAAAAAAAGAGATACAGCAATGATTTTGTTCTAAAAGACATGTCTTTTCCCATTTGTTGCTCCTTAGGTTTTTTATTTAATTTTGAACAGCCTATCTTCTATTATCTTAATTTATTATCTTATTGCCGAATGTGGTTTGTAGATGCCTGGCGCTACTGAGGCGAGCGGGGCAATAATCGACCCGCGGCCTAAAAGCACTCCAGGGTTTGTTACGCTGTTGCAGCCTGCCTGGACGCTGTCTCCAAGTATGGCCCCAAGCTTGCGTCTCCCTGTATCAATTGGGCCATCCGCCGTCTTTACGATTACATTTCCTTTGGAAAAGGTAAGATTGGCGAGCTTGACGCCGGCCCCAAGGTTTACATCCATTCCAAGAATACTGTCGCCTATGTAAGCGAAATGTCCCGCCTTGGCACCGTCCATCAGGATGGAGTGCTTGATCTCTGTTGTGTGGCCGATTATACAGCCCCTGCCTATAAAGCAATCACCCCTTATATACGCCCCCTGCCTGATCTCGACGCCGTCATCTATAACCGTCGGCCCTTTGATCATTACCCCAGGCTCTATGACGACGCCGCTTCCTAGCTGGACCTGATCGTTTGAAAATATTGCGCCGGCGCATATGAGAGAGGCCTTGGGCACCCTTTCGCCCTCGATCCAGACCTCGATCCTTCCAGCGGTCTCATCGTTGCAGACGATCTCAAACCCTTCTGTCAGGAAGCCCTCTGGAAGCAGGATTACATGAGACGCAAGTGGAAGGCCGGGCTGAAATATATCACCTATATCCGGTAGGTTCGGTCTTATAATCCTCCTTATATGTCCTTTCAATAGGTCAAGCGCCTTCCACAGCGGTCCGCCATCAAAGAGATCTTTTATTTTATCCGGGATGTTCGAGAAAAAAGCGTCAATTTCAAACAGCATATCTTTCAACAACCTTTGGAATTAAAAATTACCACGAAGATCAGAATCTGTCTCGAGCCTTCCACAGCCTTTTGATGATAGATTAAATGATATTAAAATAAGCTAAACCTTAAGTGACCATTGGTCAATAATAGATTATATTAATTTATTGTAAGATAAAAAAGAAGAACGGCTTGCCGTTTTACCATTTGAAGGTTTTTTATGATGCGTTGCCCTGCAGGGAAGGATGATTGTTTGATACTCGAAGAGTTTATAAATCTCAAAAACGAGTGTCTGCGTCTCAGGTCCCTATCCGAGACCGACGGCCTCACCGGGCTTTATAATTACAATTATCTCATAAAAACCCTGGATATCGAGATGGAGCGCACGCTTCGTACCGGGCTCCCGACCGCGCTCATCATGATCGATCTCGATCATTTTAAGAAGATAAACGACGTTTACGGCCATGAAGCCGGCAATGCGGCGCTCAGAGCGGCTGCGGGCATCTGGAGAAAAAACGTGAGACGAATGGACGTAGTCTGCCGCTATGGCGGGGAGGAGTTCACGATCGTTCTTCCTGGCACCAGGCTCAATCTGGCGGTAAAGAGCGCCCAGCGCCTTAGGCAGGCACTTGCCGTCTCGCCTGTTGATGTAAACGGTTCTATAATATCCCTTACTGCAAGTTTCGGTGTAGAGGTCTTTGGGCATGCGAATGAATTCAGTTCGCCTGAGGCCTTTATAAAATCGGCCGACGAGATGCTTCTTGCGGCAAAGAGGGAGGGAAGAGACCGAGTATGCTTCAGAGAGATGCGGAAGGTTATGAATGAGACCGCCCTTGGTGTCGATGAGAAGAAGGCGCTCATGCGTTGCAACAAGCATGACAACGGTCGGTTAGATCAGTCGCCAGATGGGGTGTGCAGGGGCATGGCCCCGCCGGGTTTGTGACATGGCAGGCGCCAGCCTTTCCCACATGGTGATCTACACATCAAGACCGGCATGGGCTTGGCATGGGGGGCCGTAGCAATGCAGGGCCCTTGCTATTAATTGCAATAAATTCAAATTTTGATGGGGAAAACAATTATGAACGAAGAGATCGGCCTTAGAGAAACCACCCTGCCAGTGATTATCTCCATAAGCAGCGGAAAAGGTGGGGTGGGCAAGACAAGTCTTGCCGTAAACGCCTCCTTCGCCCTGGCGGCAGCAGGGAAAAGGTGCCTGCTGGTTGATGGGGACTTGGGACTTGCCAATATCGATGTGCTGCTGGGCTTGACGGTCCGCGTTACTGTCAGGGATGTGATGGCCGGGCTTGCAGACCCGCTGAGCGTCATTGTCTATCCAAGGCCAGACCTCGGCGTTCTACCTGCAAGCTCAGGGGTGCCCGATATGGTAAATCTCGGGCCTGAGGAGCAAAGGCAAATAGGCGATGTGTTGAATGAGCTGATGCACGGTTTTGATTGTGTGATCATAGATACGGCGGCAGGTATCGGCCCATCGGTGCTCTGGTTTAATGCCTTTTCAAAAAAAAATATGGTGATCTTTACCCCGGATCCCACCTCATTTACAGACGCCTATGCACTTATCAAGGTCTTGCACCGCGAATACGGCATGCAGGATTTTTATCTCATTTCCAATTTTGTAAAGGACGAGGGCGAAGGACTTCAGATATACGAGGGGTTTTCTAAGGTGATAAAGAGGTTTTTGGGGGTAAATACCCATTATGTAGGCCATGTCCCGAGGGATAGTCTTGTTGCAAAGGCTGTGAAGGAGCAGAGGCCGTTTTATGAGACCGCGCCCGACTCGAAGGCTGCCAAGGCCATAAGAGCCATAGCCTCTGTCCTTGCCTCATGGACGGCCGGGACGGAAAAGGGGGCCGGATGACTAATTACCTCAGGTCGCAGTGGAGATCGAAACGGACGATCTTTCTTGCAGATTTTCACGTCCATTCCCGTTATAGCAGGGCCACAAGCAAGGACATGGGGCCGGTCGCCATGAATAGGGCCGCAAAGGAAAAGGGCTTGGCCCTTGTGGGGACGGGGGATTTTACGCACCCCGGCTATCTTGCCGAACTTAAAGAACAGCTTATCGAGGGGACACCAGGTATCTATGTGCTAAAAGATGATCCAGAGGGGACACGCTTCATCCTGACCTCTGAGGTCTCGAATATATTTACACAAGGTGGAAAGAGTCGCCGGGTACACACTGTGATATTTGCACCAGGTTTTGAGGTGGCGGAAGATATCCAGAGGCGCTTTTCGTTCCTTGGCAATATCGCCTCTGACGGAAGGCCTATATTCGGTTTTTCTGCAAAGGACCTGGTCAGGATAGTCAAAGATGCCTCACCGGACTGCCTGGTCCTCCCGGCCCATGTCTGGACGCCGTGGTTTTCTGTATTTGGGGCAAAGTCAGGCTTTGATTCGATAGAGGAGTGTTTTGAAGAACAGAGCTGCCATATCCATTGCCTGGAGACGGGCCTTTCCTCAGATCCACCTATGAACTGGCGGCTGTCGGCCTTGGATGGATATGCGCTGCTTTCAAACTCAGATGCCCATTCGCCATCAAGGCTCGGTCGCGAGTCCAACGTATTTTCCTGCCCGCTTACCTATAAAGATATTATGTTAGCAATAAAAGACCCGAGGTCCGGGCTTGAGGGCACCATCGAATTTTTTCCTGAGGAAGGCAAATACCACCTGGACGGCCACAGGACCTGCAGGGTTCGGTTCAGTCCTGATGAAAGTCGGGCCGCGAGCGGCATCTGCCCTGTCTGCGGCGGCCCGCTGACCCTTGGCGTCCTTTACAGGGTCGAATCCCTGGCGAACAGGCCGGAGGGTTTTGTCCCTGATTCAGCTAGGCCGTGCGTGCATCTAATCCCCCTAGAGGAGATCATAGCGGATGCCTTTGGGGTAAAAAGCGTAACCGGTTTTGTGCGAAAAGAATATAGGCGTCTCATACAGATCGGTGGGACAGAAATGGATATACTTTTATGGAAGGAGGTGGAAGAGCTCAAATCTTTTGTCCCTGAGCGGATACTTAAGGGGATAATGAAGATGAGAAGGGGTGATGTGCATATAACTCCTGGTTATGACGGCGTCTATGGCAGGATCAGTCTCTCTTTGGACGATGACGATGATGATGCTATTGATCAGGGCGGGCCGTCGATCAATGAGCGGCGTTGCATACAAAAAGACCTCTTTTGACCCGAGGATGCCCGTTGACCGTATTCTTACATTGAATACGTTGGTTCAGCCGTATCATTCGATGCAAAACAAAAAGCCTGTTTTTTACACATGGATATACCCTGCTGGGCATGACTCAATGGCCTCATCAATACTTCCGGTCCTCCCTCGGCGATTATGACAAAAGCCTTTTCTGCCCCATCATCGAAGCCAAACACATCGGGGCAAGGTTCAACACAACTTTGGCAACCAAGACATTCTTCCGTATCAATGTAAATCTTTTTGCTCACATTCTCTTCCTCCGCTCTTAAATCAATCCTAGATGCAAGCGTGGGTTATTATTCCCCACTGTTCCACGTTGCATGTTTCCCATTGCCGTCTACCCCCCCCCAGCCCAAGTACTCATGGTCCAATTCATGCAAAAATTCATGAAACTCTTCGTGTTTTCCCGCTCCGATGCGTTCATTTTCAAGTCGTTCGAATGCCTTGACGAGCTCACTGTCTTTGGCTGTATCCAATCTCGCGTCCGCCATTACAAAAAGGACGGTGTTTTCCTTTTCTATATGTTGTGTCAGCAGTTCTACATAGGCGTCGATACGGCTCTTGATGCTGTCTGCGGCGGATTTGTCCCCCGAATTATAGCTTTTTACGGCGTCGCGGAGTTCCGAAACGATCCTGCGGCCTTGGTCATGCTCAGCAAGCATGGCACCTATCGGACCGCCCTCCCTTGGAATGCCGCTTGCTTCCAAGGCCGGAAAGAGAAATTCTTCTTCTTTCCCATGGTGGCATTTATCCACAAAGATCGAGAGAAACTCCATGATGCCACCAAGGTGTTGGGCATTGATCCGTTCACCGCGGCCAAGTTTCCTTGATACAGCTTGTAGCACCTGCAGCATGAGCCGTATTCCTTCGTGTTCCTTCTTAAGGTCATTTATAGCGTCCATACGTATCTCCTTTCGTTTAGGGATTCAACCACCCTTCGACCCCGCCTTTTTATGCGCGAGTGACATTATCTCGTGCAGAAAAAGGCCAACACCGATCCGGTTGCCGCTAATTCCAGTATTGAATTATATCTGGCTTATCATCCAACTCGGAAAGATACCGAAGATTTAATTTCCGGAGAGCTGCACTCGGTGCCGCATCTTTCATCCAGTAATCCGCGTGCAGTCGCTCCTTGCTCATACCCCGAGGCCATACTCGGTCCACCAGGATCCGTATCCCGTCTTCCTCCTCCACCGGTCATAGACGCGTTTGATTCGAACAACCAGCTGCGCCACGAACTTCTCCGTTTCAGTACGTGGTATAAGTCATGAGGTCAGTTCGACGGGTAGTGAAAAACCGCATTCATGGATTTACCTTACACTAAACCGCGTTCTTTGTGCTTTTGGGCTATTGTATCGGCAAGACGGGTGAGGGCGGTGTAGTCGGAGTCTTTAGGCAGTCCTTTACACAAAACGGGTTCGAGCACCTCCACCTTCAGGTTTGGGATCATCCCCGCCAGTATTTCAACCGTTTTTCCTCCCCATCCGTATGATCCTATAATAGAGACAAATTCCGCCTTCGGCCGCAGGGCGTTGGCGAGAAACGTGGCATAGAGCGCCAGGGGATGGGGGCCGGCCAGGACCGTAGGAACTCCGATGACGATTGTCGCCGCATCCACAAGCACCATGGCCAGCTTTCCTATGTCAGCAACGGCCAAGTTGAACAGTTCCACACGTACCCCGTTCTCCACCAGCCTGGACACCAGGTGATCGACCATCTTTCGAGTACTGCCGTGCATGGACACAAAAGAGAACGCAACCAAGTTGCGGGGAGGTGCCACTGTCCATTCTCGGTAGGCATCCATGATCCAGGATGGGTCATCGTAGATCTGGCCATGGCTTGGGGCGATCATCTGGATGTCGTACCCTTCGAGTTTCTTGACATTTTTCTCGATCATACTCCGGAAGGGCATCATGATTTCGGCAAAGTATCGTTTGGCAGCCTCGTAAACACGCCCTCGGTCGGTCACGAAAAGATCAGTTGTTGCGATATGTGAACCGAAAAAATCACAGCTGAAAAGGATGCGATCTTCTTCCAGGTAGGTCACCATGGTTTCGGGCCAATGCACCCAAGGAGTATGTATGAACCTGAGCGTCTTGCCTCCGAGGGATAACCTTTCGCCGTCTTCGACGGTGATAAAGGCATTTTCAGGGATATTCAAGAGGTCCATGAGCATTCCTTTGGCCTTGGGCGTCACAACAACCTTTGCTTCCGGGAACCGCTCAAGAACACGAGGAATAGTGCCCGAGTGGTCCTGCTCGGCGTGATGAGAGACAACAAGGTCGATCTTGTCCACATCCGTCAGTTGCGCCATCAGTTCATCAGCCATCGGCGGATCGACAGTGTCCAGCAAGGCGTTTTTTTCGCTCCCTTGAATCAGGTAGGCATTGTAGCTCGTGCCCTCTGGAAGCGGGATGAGAGAGTCAAAAAGGCGTCTGTCCCAGTCAACAGCGCCCAGCCAAAACACCCCCCTCACGTATTTGCCTTCTCAACATGTTGAATTCTCCTTATCTGGTCAAGGTCTATGTCTCTTACGATAGATATTCACGACAAAATATCAACGGCACACGCGCCGCGTCCAGGGGCCCGAAACCATGCAAGGCCCTGGCCTTGTAAAGCAGCAGAGCGGTGTAGACGGCGTCTCATTCTCGATACCTTCGGCCAACCACACAACCTTCCGGGAGACGTTGACGCTCGCCGTCCCTGGCTCGCGCGCGCCCTTCGGGGCGGCCTGCGGCCGTCTAAATCGGCTCTCCTGCCGATTTGTGAGGATCATGCCCGGTGCGATCCTAATTCGTCTCCAGAAGCGAAAGCTCATGATCCGCCTCCCTTCGTCGCTGGCAGGCGTTCTCTGCCTGCGCCGCGAGCGTCACAGCAGACAGGCGTGCGGAGCATGATCAAGTCCTGGTCAAGGCCGTGTCGCAACACATCGAGCCGCCTGGAGACCGCGACCAGATGAGCCGCTGAAACAGGCTTGAGGCGGAACGGGAACAGGCTCGTGGAATCGAGGAACGTTTCTAGGGCCACAGAGCCATTGGGGTGAGCGTGCAAGAAGGCCTCGACCAACCAGGCAATAAGCTCGACCTGGGTGATGGCGAGTGAACGTCCCGGCACGTAGGTGCCGTCGGCGCGTCGAGCGTCCTGCGTCTTCGCGTCTCGCAAGACGCCCCAATCAACCATGGAGCGCAGGACCCGGCGGACAGAATCTTTGACCGTAGGGCGTTGGCCATATTGTTCCATCACGCGTCGGCGCACTTGGGCGTGGCTGGCCGTTCCCTGGAGCCGGAGCAGCCGGCCAACAATGGCCGCGACCGCCCCCCAGAAGGGATAAACCGCCATGGTCATGCCCCAGTGAACAACGATATGGTCCTCCCGTGGCAGGCTGGAAAGAAGCTTCAGCCCATCGCTCTGGAGGGGACGCAAGCCGACCGAGGGATTTACCCAGATCTTCATCAGGATAGTTATAACCTTTTCTCTATTGCCACGTTCGGCATTCCCTCCCACGGAGAGCTTGTCGTGGAGCAGCTCCTGGAGGGCGCTGTAAATCGATTCCTTGTCGTTCCCAGCCAGCACCAGGTTGGCCGTCCTCTCCAACCACTCCAGGCGGACGCGCTGGCTAAAGCCGATCTGAGTGCTGCGTGTGATCATCGGTCTCTCCTGTCTATTTGGATAAACGGTACGAGCAATTCCTCGACACTGATGCCCCCATGGCCCACGAGACGTTCCGCTTCCCGGACAAAGGCGGCGCGGTCGGGTGCGACGAGCGGTAGGTAATCCACGGGCAAACCGAGGGGTGGCCATTCCAGGGCGTTCGGAAAACGTTTCTTAACCTCACCCCGAAGCTGCGGATCGGAGTAAACACGGACGCGTTCGCCACGGAGGTCGGCCACCGCCCCTTCCGCAGGCCGTCCGCAGCCTGTCGCCTCGATGTTGCCGTGATCCGAGGCCAGGTAGACGAGAAACCCTCTGTCTAAAAGAAGTTCAAGAAGGTGCCGCAAGAAGCCCTGCCTGGCCCATTGCCGAACCTGGTTGTGCATGCCGGCCGTGCCCAATTCCATGCCGTGCATGATCTTATCGACTTTATCGACGACCAGGCCGACGACGCGCAGCCGGGTATCGGCCAGCAGTTCGGAGATCCGGTCCAGATCCCCACCTGCCTGGCCGGCAGACAGGTCGCCCGGACCTTTGGCATATGCCACCTCATGCTGTTTCAGCCCCTGATCCACCCAGAATTGGGTCCACAGTACCGGCTCCTTATCGGTGATATAGATGCTTGCCGGGAAATAGAGCGGCGGTTTCCCCGCAAAGGCCGCCTGCCGGGAAACCGAGGTGATGGTGGGAATCCAGGCGAATACGGCACTCTCGTGAAAGCGCAGCCGAGCATCCTGTTCCCCCAAGACCGTGCGCAAGATAACCCACTGATCCAAGGAAAGCCCGTCCACCAGGAGAAAGGCCACTTTGGCCCGCGGGTCGTCCATCAAGCTGCGGACGAGAAACCGCGGGATGTGATGCAGCATCGCCGGGGGTATGGGCGGCAGGCTGATGAGGCCGGCATAGCGCTTCAGCACCCAGGTGGCAAGTGCAGAATCGATCTGAGGTCTTAAAGTTTCCACGCGCTGCCGGTCTTCCTCTCCTTCGGGCGTCTCATCGTCTGACTCCAACCCCAGGGCGACGAGCTCCGCCCACCGGTAGGCAAAGGAAAACCAGTCCGAATGGCGGGCATCGTTTTGAGGAATGGTGTTCTCAACCGAGTCCAAAAGCCCTTTTATGCGCCGCCGGCGGTCCAGGGTTTTTGAATGGACAATACCCATGCTCACCCAACTTTTGGCGAGAGATTCCGCGCTGGGATGGGGAACCGGTTGGAGAATTCCATCAAAGAAGAGGTTATCGAGATAGACGCGGACGTCGTCATGGTCAAAGGGCAGGTCCGTCGGCCCTGAAAACTCAAGGCCATACCCAGGGGTATCCTCATGGAATGCATCCTCCCGCGCCACCCAGCGATCCAGGAAGGCCGGCCAACGCTCCTGGAGGAAGGCAAAGAAGGCCTCGCGATCCGGGACAATCCTCTCCAGCGGCCAGTCATCAAACAGGCCTGACAAACGGAGTACCTGGATCAGGCGTTCATCGAGAATGGCCGGGATGCGTTGCCGACGGTAATGGCGACGTAGGAGAACCTTAAGTAGGTCCGACGGTTTTCTAATAAGTTCTGGCGCGATCTCGAAGACGTGGCGCAAGACAAATTCCTTCGTGGCATTATCACCCAGCGGACCCGGCGCATACCTAGTCTGTGCCTCGTATAACGCATCCAGATCGGCCCGGTCAAGGGCCGCGAGGACGGGATAGCTGAGGTTGGGGAAGAGATCGCCCAGGTTGAAAGAAAGTTGGCGGCCAGCCTGTAACAGGTCGTAGGGCAAAGCAGCGAGGTCGCTCGACGGCGACCGCAACACCACTACCAGATCGGTCTCTTCACCATGGTCCCACCGGGAGCGAAACCTGGATTCGTAAGCATAGCGAAAGGCAACGTGATCATCAAAGGGGATCAGCTCAAAACCCCGTTCCCGTATACCCTCAAGCACACCCTCTTCCAGGAGCAGGCCGTCGGGGTCTGCGACCAGGGTCAGCCGGGCGACCTGAGGTGTAAATTCTTTGAGGATCTGATCACGCCAGCTACTCATGCCTTCCACCTTCCACACGAACGAGCAGCAAGGGCACCAGCTCCGGCATGACCTTCGCCCGCCGCTGGAGTTCTTTCCTGAAGCGCTGTTCCTCTTGTTCCAAAAGACGCAAGCGATGGTGGCGAACCTGGGGCAAGCCGATGCGCTCGATGGCCCGGCGGCGGGCAGCGAAGGCATACTCGCCTTTTTCCTGTTCCCGCGCCAGGCGGGCCCGGTGCGCCTGGATCAGTTCCTCGTAGATCGTCTGCCCCTGTCCTTCTGCCACCTTCCGGAGCCGCTCGAAGGCCTGCTGCGCTGTCTCGCCATCCAGATGACGGAGGATGACCGGTGCGGTGGTCAAGAGGCGATCCCAAATGTGCCGGGCAGTCGGTAGGAATACCCGGCCGTCGTCAGACAGGAAAAGGGGCATAATCCGGCGGCGGGCCCAATCGGCAGTGGCGATGGAGACCCGCCAGGGCGACCAGAGACCTGTGATCTCCGCGGCCAGTTCAGGGAGGGTGATGACCGGTACCGGTTGCCCCGGAACGAACCGGGAAAGCCGCATGGTCAGGCCACGGACCTTGGGGTCTTCCAAGGTCACGTAACGGACGGCCCGCCCCTTTTCCGCCTCCTTGCCGGTAAAGACGACGCCGGTCATTATTGCGCCGTCAGGCCAGGTTAGATTCCAGGCATCGTGCTTCTTTTCCGCTTTACCGCCGTGAGCTCGGAGATAACTCATCGTCATCCGTTCGACCCAATACGGAAGCGGATGGGCCTGTAACCGCTGGGCCTCAACCGGGTTCAGGTCCTCGGTTGATCCAAGCACAGAGGCGCTCTCCCGCACAGCACGGGCCTGTTCCTGGATGCTCCTGACAGCCTGGTCGACCTTCGTCGCCACTGCATCGGGATTGAGAATAGCCTCCATATACAAGTCATCAAAGATCTGTCCCGCCTGGGCCGAGTCGAGCACATCACCCGTCTTATCGATGCCGAACTCTTTGAAGATGATGGCCAGCTTCTCCTCCAGCACCTGGAGAACGCGATGTTCAACCGAATCTTCGAAGACGAAGTTGACCGCGCGCACCGCATGGGCCTGACCGATACGATCCCCCCGGCCGATCCGCGGTTCCAGACGCATCGCGTTCCAAGCTATGTCGTAGTGGATCACCACGTGGCAAAACGGGAGGTTCAAGCCCTCCCCACCGGCGTCGGTGGAGATGAGAATACGAATCCTTGGCGAATGCCTCCTGGACTCGCTTACGCTCTTCCATGTCCATGGAGCCGTTCAGGCAGACGACCGAAAACCCGCGCTCAGTCAGGAACCGACGCAACATCTCCTGGGTGGGAACGAACTCGGTGAACACCAGCGTCTTGAGCTCCGGGTCGCCTTCCTCGGCCTGGAGACGGTAGAGCCAGTCCAGGAGCGCTTTGGCCTTTGTATCCGAAATGTGTCACCGGTGTTCATGGCAACTCCGGCAGCCCCAATTCCTTGAGAAAGGCATTGTGCCGCGTCCGGGCGGCCTCGATTTTGTGCGTGAGATCGGCAATTTCACGGTGCACCTGCTTCAGATCGATTTCGGCTTCGGCCTGCGCCGTGCTCACGTAGCGGGTGATGTTGAGTTTGAAGTCGTTCTGCTCGATTTCCTCCATACTCACCCGGCGGGAATAGTGTGGTTCCCCCCTGCGGTGCTGGTAGGTTTCGACGATCTTTTCCACGTGTTCGGGAAGCAGCACGTTTTGCCGTTTCCCTTTTTGGTAGTGTTCCGCCGCGTTGATAAAGAGCACGTCGTCGAACTTCTTACACTTCTTGAGCACCAGGATGCACACCGGGATGCCGGTGGAGTAAAACAGATTCGCCGGCAGGCCGATGACCGCGTCGATGTGGTTGTCCTCCAGGAGTTTCTTCCGGATCCTGGCTTCGCTATTGCCGCGAAAGAGCACCCCGTGCGGCATGATGATGGCCATGGTCCCCTCACGGTGCAGGAAGTGGAAGCCGTGCAGGAGGAACGCAAAATCCGCCGCCGATTTGGGGGCCAGCCCGTACCCCTTGAAGCGGAAATCCTCCGCCAGGGCTTCGCTGGGCTCCCAGCGGTAGCTAAAGGGAGGATTGGCCACCACCGCGTCAAATTCGATCTTCTTGGCCGGGTTCTCCTCGCGCAGGAGCGGCCACTCGTTGGTGAGTGTATCGCCGTGGAAGATCTCGAACTCGGTATCGCGCACGCCGTGCAGCAGCATGTTCATGCGGGCCAGGTTGTAGGTGGTGATGTTCTTCTCCTGGCCGTAGAGCTTGCCCACGCCGTCCTTGCCCATCCGGCGGCGCACGTTGAGGAGCAGCGAGCCGGACCCGCAGGCGAAATCCAGCACCCTGCCGAGCTTCTCCCGCTTGCCGTTCGCCGGATCCTGGGCGTCGAGCGAGACGATGCCCGAGAGGATGCTCGAGATCTGCTGCGGGGTGTAGAACTCGCCGGCCTTTTTGCCGCTCCCGGCGGCGAACTGCCCGATCAGGTACTCGTAGGCATCGCCCAAGAGATCGCGCTCGTGGGGAAACTCCGCCAAGCCTTCGGCGATCCGCCCGATGATGGCGCACAGCCGCTCGTTGCGCTGGGTGTAGGTTTTGCCGAGCTTGTCCGAGTCGAGGTTGATCTCCGAGAACAGCCCCTGGAAACTGCTGCCAAAGGATTCGTTCTCGATGAACTTGAAGCCTTTTTGCAGCGTGTGCAGCAGTTCGGCATCCTGGGTGCGGGCCATCTCGGCGATGCTGCTCCAGAGGTACTCGGGTTTGATGACGTAGTGCACCTTGCGGCGCATCACGTCCTCGAAGGTCGGGACGTCGTCCGGGTTCTTTTCGTACCACACCGCCAGCGGCGAACGCCGGTCGTCTGGGGCAAGCTCGGGCCAGTCGCTCCCCAATTCCCGTTTGGCGGCCTCCTCGTAGTTGTCCGAGAGATAGCGCAAAAAGAGGAAGGCCAGCATGTAGTCGCGGAAGTCGTCGGCGTTCATCGCGCCGCGCAGTTTGTCGGCGATGGCCCAGAGCGTCTTGCCTAATGATGAATTATAAGTGGTGAATGATGAATGGTTCGGTTGTTCGTTTTTCCTTTTCATTGTTGTACACCTCTAAGCATCTGACAGCTCATAACTCGTAATTCATAATTCACAATTTGGAAACAGTTGCTGCATCAGCCCTTTCTTGTGGGCTTTGAGGGCCTCGAGCTTCCTCGCCTGAAGCTCGATCAGCTCATCCAGCGATGACAGGCAGTCGGCGATTTTTTGTTGTTCGGAGAGTTTTGGGGTGGGGATCCGAACATCCCCAAGGTTTTGTCGGCTAATGCGCTTTCGCGTGGAGCCAGCAGATAGAGTTCCTACTTCCTGGAAGTATCGATCTGTTTGGCAATATGAGAGGCAGAAATATGGAATTGCCTTCTGCTGGTCTAACCGTACGATCGTGCAGTCCACGGCGGTTATCATCCTTTTCCCAATATTGGGAATCAAACAGCAGCGTCCTGCTGGATCTGGGAGCCTAGAAATCAATAGGTCCCCCGGAAAGACTTCAGAGCATTTAAGGCGCTCAAATGTATCTTCAGAAATGAAACGAACCTTATCAGCGTTGTCGATATATATACCGAGTCCGATGTTACCTGTTTGGATCAATCGAATGCCATCAAGCGACTGATCTTTCGACTCAATCCAGTCCCCATCTAAGAGCTCGCGCGCAAGTTCTCCAAGCCGTTTCACCTCCCACGGCCCGGCGTCGCGGAACTCGGGGAAGCGCAGGCGGGGGGTGGTTTCGCCCTCGCGGGGGAAGAGCTGCTGCATCAGCCCTTTCTTGTGGGCCTGGAGGGCCTCGAGCTTCTTCGCCTGAAGCTCGATCAGCTCATCCAGCGATGACAGGCAGTCGGCGATTTTTTGTTGTTCTGCCAGCGTTGGAAACGAAACTGGAAGTCCCTCCAACCTACCTACAGATAGGCCCGGTTGTGCTTGCCCCGTCGCAAGCCGTGGCAAGTCGGCCTTGACAAGCCGATAATAAAAGAACCGAGTGTTAGCACGTTGTTTCAGTGAGACAACTACCGCATGCTCTGTCGCGTGAAAACTGCCTTCAACGAATTGAACGTTTCCACAATATGCACCCTGACGACCAATCAGGGAATAGGCCCCGGTATGCGTATATGATCGAGTGTAGCCGCGCAGGCCATTGGCGCCGTAACACGGATAAAGGCCATCCCCAGGCTCCGAATGGATTTCCGCTGCCGCCACGAAACTTCCAGCTCGCATATCACAGAGGTCCCCCAACTGCTTCACCTCCCACGGCCCGGCGTCGCGGAACTCGGGGAAGCGCAGCGCGGGAGCGAGTGATGAATGATGAGTGGTGAGTGGTGAATGATGAGTGTTAGGTTTCATATCTTTCATATTTGTGAAGTTGATGACGCTTAGGAATAGCCAAACTGCAAGTCATAGCCCTTGCCTCTTCACCGTCTATCGCACATAGCCGTTTTGCACCAGCTCTCATAACTCATAACTCATAATTCATAATTCACTTCCTGACTCCTTTCGATGTCAAAATGATCGAGGCGAGGATCTTCGCTATCTCTGATTGGTCTTGAATGATGGAAGCGAACTCTTTATCGCCCAAAAGACCGGAGTGGTGCAGAGTTCCAGCCAATAGGCGGTTTCTCCGG
This sequence comes from Dissulfurimicrobium hydrothermale, assembly GCF_022026155.1. Taxonomy (NCBI): domain Bacteria; class Deltaproteobacteria; genus Dissulfurimicrobium; species Dissulfurimicrobium hydrothermale. The sequence goes on from NZ_CP085041.1 coordinate 313,869, forward strand.
CTTCTTTCTGGGCGATGGACATCTTGTGAATAAAGTCGGCCTTACTTTCCGCGTACTCCGCTTCCCGCACCAGCGCACCAATGGCGGTACCGCTGCGCAACAGCTGCTTGCCCAATACCCGCTCTCTGTGCTCGCTCTCCAACATCCTGCACAACCTGACAATCCTCAGCGCGAACGCAAAGGACTTTTCTCTAATCACACTCTTGCGTCCATCACTCATAACTCATAACTCTCAATTCCCGAAATCTCCTTGCCCTGGGCGAGCTTCCTAAGGAGCGGCGCGAGATCCTCCATTAGCGCCAGTTCCTTTTGCGCCCGAGCCTTCCAGCCCAGGCCGAGCGGCTTCATTAGCTCGGTGAGGGCGTCGGGGTCGAAGATCATGCGGCGCAGGATGCCGTCGATGAAGCCCTGGAGCGCCTCGGTCGCCAGGCCGTGCCGGGCGGCGATCTCGGCCACGGCTCGCGCGTATTTCTCGGCCTTGAAGCGCTCGTAGCCCTCGCGGATCTGCTGCTCGCTGAGGCCCTCGCCCTCCTTCAGGGTGTTCACATACTCGATGATCTCCTCGCGCTCGTCGAGGAACTTGGCGTTGCTGCGCAAGAGCCCGATCAGCTCGTCGCGGGTCATCTTCTGCTTTTTGGGTCCCTTGGCGCTAAAGCGCTCGATGAGCTTCATGATGTAGTCGTAGTCGATGAGCGCCGAGTCGAACAGCACAAACTCGAAATCAAGCTGCTGAACGGGGTCGGCGGGGTCAGCGGCCTTGCCCTGCTCGGCTTTGAGCCGGGCGGCTACATCCAAGTAAACCCCCTGGAAGGCGCGCAGGGTATCGCCTGGCAGGACGTCCTCGATCTGGGTGCGGGTGGCTGCGTCCAGGTCGGTGTACTGGTCGAGCTGGGTGCGCAGGCGCTGCACCTCCTTGAAGTGGTTGATGAAGGCCGCGCGGGCCTCGTCGCCCTTGAGGTTGGCCACCTCCTCGGGTTGGCATGCCAGCCCTTGGGATTGCATGAACTCCTGGAGCTTCTGCACCGCCTCGGAGAGCCTGCCCACCACCACCGGGGCCGGGTCCACCAGCCAGATCTCGCGGGCGCGCTCACCGGCCTCGCCGGAAAAGAGCGTGATGGCCTCGTCCACGGCCTCCTTCTGGGCGCGGAAGTCGAGGATGTTGCCGTAGGGCTTGGAGTCGTTGAGCACCCGGTTGGTGCGCGAAAAGGCCTGAATCAGGCCGTGGTGCTTGAGGTTCTTATCCGCGTACAGCGTGTTCAAATACTGCGAATCGAAGCCGGTCAGCAGCATGTCCACCACGATGGTGAGATCGATCTTCTGCTCGCGCGGCAGGTCGCGGTTGGGGTACTTATGGTCTTTAATGCGCTTTTGGATGTCCTGGTAATAGAGGTCGAAGGTATCCAAAGAAAAGTTGGTGCCGTAGCGGGCGTTGTAGTCGGCGATGATCTCTTTGAGCGCTTCCCGTTTCTTGTCTGGATCTTTGCGGTTGTCGAGCTGCTCCTGGGGCAAGTCCTCTTGCAGCTGGGCAATGTCGCGGTTGCCGCCCGCCGGTGGGGAGAAGACACAGGCCACGTTCAGCGGCTGGAAGTCGGGGTCTTCCTGCTGCCGGCGGGCCTGGACCTCCCGAAAGAGCCGGTAGTACTCGATGGCGTCGTCGATGCTGGCGGTGGCAAGCAGCGCATTGAACCGGCGCGCGCTGGTTGCGGCGTCGTGCTTTTCCAGGATGGCCTCGACCACCTTTTGCTTGGCGAGCGTTTCGCCGGGCCTTACGGGCGCGCCCTCGGGTTTGTAGTAATCCACATGAAAGCGCAGCACGTTGCCGTCTTCGATAGCGTGGGTGATGGTGTAGGCGTGGAGCTGGTTGCCGAAGACGTCGGCGGTGGTGACCATGCGGGCTTCCTGGCCTTCGATGGTCTTGTAGGTGGCGTTGGGCTCGAAGATGGGGGTGCCGGTAAAGCCAAAGAGCTGCGCCTTAGGAAAGAACTCGCGAATGGCCCGGTGGTTTTCGCCGAACTGAGAGCGGTGGCACTCGTCGAAAATGAACACCATACGCTTATCTCGCAGGGGCTCGAGGCGCTTGCGGTATTCCTTGCGGTGGTCGGCGTCGAGCGCCAGGCCCAGCTTCTGGATGGTGGTGACGATCACCTTGTCGGCGTAGTCGTCCGAGAGGAGGCGCCGCACCAGGGTTTCGGTGTCGGTGTTCTCCTCGACGCAACGCGGCTGGAAGCGGTTGAACTCCTCGCGGGTCTGGCGGTCGAGGTCCTTGCGGTCCACGACAAAGAGCACCTTTTCGACGTCGGGGTTGTCTTTGAGCAGGGTCGAGGCCTTGAACGAGGTCAGCGTCTTGCCCGAGCCGGTGGTGTGCCAGATATAGCCGTTGCCGCGGTGCTCGTGAATGCAATCGACGATCGCCTTGACCGCATAGATCTGATACGGGCGCATCATTACGAGCCGGCGCTCGGTCTGGATGAGCACCATGTAGCGGCTGATCATCTCGGCGAGGGTGCATTTGGCCAGAAAATCCTCTGCGAAATCGTCGAGGTGGGTCACCTTTTTGTTGTCCGACGTGGCCCACTGGTAGATGGGCAGGAAGCGCTCGTCGGCGTCGAAGCGGAAATGTTCGTCGTTGTTGTTGGCGAAGTACCAGGTGGCGCTTCGGTTGCTGACGATGAAAAGCTGCATGAAACAGAGCAGGGTATTCGTGTAGCCGTTGCCCGCATCCTGCTTGTACTCGACGATCTGCTGCATGGCCCGGCGGGGGCTGACCTGGAGCGACTTGAGTTCGATCTGGGCGAGGGGCAGGCCGTTCACGAGCAGGATCACGTCGTAGCGGTGGAAGCTCGAGCGGGTGTTGATGCGGAGCTGGCTGACCACCTCGAACTCGTTCTTGCACCAGTCCTTGAGGTTGACGAGCTGGTAGTGCAGGGGCGTGCCGTCCTCGCGCTGGAAGGTGTTGCGGTGGCGAAGTCGATCGGAACAGGCGAAGACGTCGGGCGATACGATCTCGTCGAGGAGCCGCGCGAACTCGGCGTCCGTGAGCCGGACGCGGTTGAGCGCCTCGAACTTCTCCCGGAAGTTACGCTCGAGCGCCTCGCGGCCGCGGATGTCGGGGCGGTAGGTGTATTTGAGGGCTTGCAGCTTTTCGAGCAGCCCTTGTTCGATCTCGTGTTCCTTTTTCATGCCCGGGCTCCTTGGCGTAGCATTGTCCATTCGAGCCGCTTTCTGACGGCCAGGGACAGGGTCTTGAGCACCTCGCGCTTCTCCACCGCGGTGACCCGCTCGAAGGTATCGATGTAGTCGGGATGCACGGGGAAGAGGCGCACGAACTCGTCCATGCGCTCGTTCATGCGGCCATAGAACTTGGCGAAGGGGGTCAGGTACTCCCGGATTTTCACCTGCTGGTCGGCGGTCTTCTCGAGCAGACGCTCGGCCACCACGAACTTGACGTCCTTGCGGGCGATGAGGATCTGTTCGAAGCGGTCCTTCACCCGGCGGATGCTGTCGGCCACAAAGGAAAAGCGGGGGCTGTCGAAAATGGCTTCCTGAACACCGGCGATAAAGCGGAACCGCAGGTCCTTGCAGACCTCGCCGATCTCGCGCAGGAAGTTGAGATCGAGGATGAGTTCCTGGTCCTTGCGGGTGCGCAGGTAGTCGAGCAGTTCGTCCACCACCAGGAGCAGACCGTGGTCGGGATGCACTTGGCGGAAGGCGGTCATCATCTCTTCGAAGGAACGTTTGTTGTTGGACACCTTATCTGCGGGCGGGAAGGAGTAAGACACGCCCATTGCGGCCAGGTGCTCCTCCAGTTCGGCCACGAGGATGTCGCGCAGGGACATGGTGGTCGCGCCGATCTCGGTTCGGACCACCTTGAAGCGCCCGCTGATCTTGCCGGCGGCGCTGGCCACGCTCTTGTCGTTCAGATGCGTTGCAAGATCGCTATTTTCAGCCAGGGCGGAGATCACGGACATGAGGTGCGACTTACCGGTGCCGTAGTTGCCGACGACCAGCAGCCCCTTGTTGTCCATGGGCTGGTCGAACTGAAGCTGAGGAATGACCAGGCTGATCAACCTTTCAGCCATCTCTCCAGAGATGACGTAGGTCTGGACAAGCTGCCGGGCAGCAGCGGCCTCATCGGCGTCCCGTAGCTGGACTACGGACTCGATAGGCTCGAATTGGATCAGGTCTCTGTATTTCATGGTTGTGTCTCCGGGTCGCACGTCATGCGCCGTGCGTCATTGTTTCGCAGGTAGCGGATGAAGCTGCCAAGGTATCTGGCTCCTTGCGCATCGTTCGTAGAGTTCGTCAAAACGGAGATTGACGCCAGGCGAATTTGGTCCCGAAGGGCATAGTCCTTGGCCCATTGCCCACTTCCAGAAATCGCGCAGCTCTCCTTGATCAAAATTCTGGCCTCCTGCCAGGCCTGGATGTCCTCAAAGCATTCGATCTTGCTCATGACCATCTCCCTGACGATGCGTGACGCTCGACGCTGGACGCGTCGACGATGCTCAAATCGCGAATCGGGTAGCGGCGGTATTCGGGGTGGCCTGGGACGGCATAGGTCATGTGACCACCCACAATGGATCCGTTCCAGGCGGCCACGACCATCTTGTTCCGGGACAATCCCTGAAGCAGACGCAAAGGATCCTGCTTCAGGTGGACATCGAAAAGGATCTCGATGTTGTCGAGCAAAACCAGCCCTGCCTGCGCCGCGAGCGTAGCGGCAGGCAAGGCACCCATGGCTTCACCCACGATTTCGCCTAAGAGCCTTGGAGCCTGCAGGGCCCGTTGGCGTTCGGTCAGGTCCAGCATCCGGCGAGACAATTCGAGATTGACGTTGATGAGCGGTGCAGAGGCCCTTGCCGACACCTCCTGCAACGCGGACGTCTTCCCGCTTCCCGCCGGCCCCACCATCAGGATCAGGCGGTGATAGAGAGAGCACACCTCGCCAATCTTTCGCAGGACCTGATCCGCCAAGGGCTCCGCCATTACTCGTTTCTTCCGTCTTTGACTCAGGCCTTCCCTGGCCCTCGCCCTTTGGGCACGCCCTCGGCGCGTCCAAACCGGCTGTCCTGCCGATTTGTCGTATCGCCGTACGTTCCTACCTGCACAGCGCTCGGCACGACAGGCTGGTCTTCCAGCCAGCGGTCAATGGCTTCCTTCCGGAAGCGCCAATGGCGGCCAATCTTCTGGCACGGGACTTTGCCTTCCCGAACGAGCTTGTAGAGCGTGGACTTCGATATCTTCAGGTAGGCAGACAACTCTTCGATGGTCAGGACATCACCTGGTTTTTCTTCCATCAAGCGCACCTCTCTGGCCGCAAGGCAGGTTTCATGTCATTTTATCTAATCTAACTTATGTAATTTACAGTTAGTGGCAGCTGGTATCAAGAGCGTAGCCGTTGTCGCCCTCCCAGGGTTGGAGGTCGACCAGGCTAGAGAGGAAATGAAAGGCGGGGAAGGAGAAAGAATCCGACGGGTGAGCAGCGAGTCCTGGAAGATGTGAAACGAGCGCAAACCCTTTGAAAACAAGGGAAAATAGAAAACCTGTCGCCTCAGAGAATGACCTCCGAGAGACGAGTTGTCTTTTTCAAATGGTGGAGGCGGCGGGAATCGAACCCGCGTCCGAAAGTATTCCACTTAAGTATCTACGTGTGTAGCCTGAGATTTAAGGTTTCGCCCGATACCTTCTTCTCTGGCAAGATGGAATCAGGCTATCCTGTAAAGATCTCACCTCTGGGCAAACAGGCGCCGTCCAGAAGCCAGCCTACTGAACCGTCACCCAGACCCAGCTTGTAGGCCTACTGGGATGGGTGCTGGCTGAACTAAGCAGCCAGTGCGTACTCGTATTCTGAGTTGGCGTTTATTTTTTTATCTGCATTTTAACGAGGTCGCAGCCCCTCGACACGCAACTTAAGTTTCCATACCTCCGTCGAGACCGGTTCGCCCCCTTTGTAATAATTATATGGGCATCAGATCTTTAAAATTTTCAAATAATAATATATTTCTGAATTAGAATATATGGATTAATGTGGAAGTGTCAATGCCCGCGCAAAAATAAATTCAGCTGGCCAGCCGCCTTGTAACTATCTTATATTGTACCGCCTCCTAAGTTCGCGCTCGGTCTCCCTCTTTTTTACGGCCTCGCGCTTATCATATAGCCTTTTGCCCTTTGCAAGGCCCAATTCCACCTTTGCCTTGCCGTCTTTGAAATATATCTTGAGGGGAATGAGCGTATAGCCGCGCTCCTCCAGCTTTCCAATTAATTTTCTATTTTCCGCCTTATGAAGCAGGAGCTTTCTAGGCCTGATGGGATCAATATGGAACGCATCTGAGGCGTTGGGATACGGTGAGATGTGTACGTTGTATAGCCAAGGTTCCCCCCCATGAAAGGCCGCATATCCATCGCCCAGGTTGGCCCTTCCATCTCTCAGGGACTTCACCTCTGGACCGAGCAACATAATGCCGGCCTCAAATATATCGTCTATCTGATACTCATGCCGCGCCCTGCGGTTTTGACATACTATCCTGATCGAGTTTTTTGTCATTAATTTCTTTACCAATCCATGGGTTTTACCAGGATGGCACGGATCTTGAGGTCAAAGAGTCTGTTCGATGGCGCAGGCTTTATGAGTGCGACTGTATCGGCGCCGCGGCCCGTACCGGCCACAGCGAGGCAGTCTTCAGTGGTTATCAGTCCGGCGTCAGAGGCCATAAGCACTATCTCGACGCAGACCTTCACCCCCTGACCGAACAGTCTCAAGGTGTTGGCGATCAGATCCTGCTGGCAGTAACCCTGTTTTTCCCTTATCGCCGTACCTATATTTCTGAATGCCATAGTGCCGGTATAGACCGTTGCACCGAGCCCTTCTATCTCGCGCCTCATTTCCTTGCTCATCTCTATTTGGCCTGGATCTTTGAACCCGACGTTGTGGGTTACAACCACCACCTTGGTCCCGAAACCATTGAGTGCCCTGGCTGCGGCAAGGCCTGTATCCCCATATGTTGAGGCAACCACAACCTGGCCTATACCGTATTCCCTTATTCCTTCCTTAAGCCTCTCAATCGAATCAGCTGTATTTTTGCGGCCTGCCTGTGCAAATAATGACATATTTCCCCCTTTGCTTATACCTGACCGTATTCCAGCTGGAGTCCATTATAACCTACAAGGTTATTTACGGCAGCGGAAAATTCGTTGTCCAGGGCGACATTAAGGCTTTCCGGCAACTTCAGCGTCACCTTGCCTTTCCCTGGCATAGCTATGGCTAATTTGATCGGACAGGCCCCGGGATGGTTGGTTATTATGTCTTTGAGTGCTTCAATGACCCATAGGCCGGTATTCCCACCGTTTAATTCTATTATAAGACCTGTGGTCTTCTTTTTACCGATCTCCTCAAGCGGTTCTATTGCATCGGCTATAATCTTCAGCAATCCAGCCTCGTCATCGTCCCTTTGGCATGACCCCTTCACCCAAATTGGCTGGTCTCCAGCCAAGGCCTCCCTCGTCTTTGTATAAAGTTCAGGGAAGCATACGACCTCAATGGAGCCATGCAGGTCTTCAAGCAGCAGAAAGGCCATGCGCTCCCCTTTTTTTGTGACGATTTCCTTCTTTCTCTTTATTATGCCTGCCAAGGCCACCCTGCTTTCATCGGGGAAACCAACCACCTCTTCTGTAGAGACCACGCCCATCATTTGCAGGCTATCTCTATATGGGTCAAGTGGATGACCGCTTATATGAAAACCTAAGGCCTCCTTTTCCATTGAAAGAAGCTCGCTTTCAGGCCACTCAGGTAGATTTGGCAGCTTGAGGAATCCGACCCTGGGCCTGCCGACATCCTGCTCAAAAGCGCCATCAAAAAGGCATTTCTGGCCACAGTCTTGGGCCTTTTTTGCAGCCTGGCCGAGATCGAGTGCCTGATCCAGGACCTCCATCAGCTGAGAGCGTTTATGTCCCAGCGAATCAAAAGCACCGCATTTTATCAGGCTCTCAATAACCCTTTTGTTCACCTTTCTTAAATCTACCCTTGAACAGAAGTCTTCAAAGTCGTCGTATGGCCGACGTCCGCGTTCTTTTATAATGGACTCTATGGCACCTACCCCTACATTTTTGACTGCCGCCAGGCCGAAGCGTATGGCGTCGCCATCCAGGGTAAAACCCTCGTCACTCCGATTTATATCAGGCGGCAGCACCTTTACGCCGCTTGTTTTGCATTCGCTGATGTACTTTACTACGCCATCCGTGTCACCCAATTCGTTTGAAAGGAGCGAGGCGAGGAAAGGTGCCCTGTAATGGGTCTTGAGCCAAGCAGTCTGATATGCGATCAACGCATAGGCAGCGGAATGGCTCTTGTTGAAACCATAGCCTGCGAATTTTTCCATGAGATCGAAAACGGTCGCCGCCTTATCGCCTGGTATACCCTTGGCCTTGGCGCCTGAGATGAAGCGGTCCCGCTGGGCAGCCATCTCTTCCGGCTTTTTCTTTCCCATAGCGCGTCTCAGAAGATCGCCTTCACCGAGGCTATAACCGGCAAGCGTCTGGGCGATCTTCATGACCTGCTCCTGATATACGATTACGCCATATGTCTCGTTTAAGATTGGCTCCAATTCGGGCAGCAGGTATTTAACCTTTATTTCGCCGTGTTTCGCCTTTACGAATTGGTCTACCATTCCGCTTTCGAGAGGACCTGGCCTGTACAGTGCTACAAGGGCTATCAGATCGGTGAATATTGACGGCCGCATCTTTCTTATGAGATCCTTCATGCCCGGACTTTCAAGCTGGAAAACACCGGTCGTGTCACCCCTAGACAGGAGTTCATAAGTATCAGTATCGTCAAGAGGTATCTTGTTTATATCGACCTCGACCCCAAGGTGCTTTTTGATGATCTTTATTGCATCGTCTATTACAGTAAGTGTCTTGAGACCCAAAAAGTCAAACTTGATGAGCCCTACCTTTTCAACACACTTCATGTCGAATTGCGTGACCGTCTCACCCTTTTGACCTTTTGTGAGCGGTAAATGTTCAACCATTGGTCTGTCCGATATGACCACGCCGGCAGCGTGAGTCGAGGCGTGGCGCGGGAGACCTTCAAGCGCCTTTGCTATTTCCAGGAGCTTCGCGACCTGCTCGTCTTTTTCAGCCAGTTCCTTAAACCTTGGCTCCTGTTCGATGGCCTTGTCGAGGGTTATATTAAGCGTGGCTGGAACAAGTTTTGCTATTCGGTCTACTACCGGATATTGCATCCCAAGACCGCGGCCTACATCCCTTATGACCGCCCTTGCCTTCATTTGGCCGAATGTGATGATCTGGGCTACATATCCCTCCCCACCGTATTTTTGGGTTACATAGTCGAGGACCTCATCCCTGCGGTTCATACAGAAATCCACGTCTATATCGGGCAGGGATGCCCTTTCGGCATTAAGAAAGCGCTCGAAATAGAGGCCGTAGCGCACCGGATCGAGCTCGGTGATCCCCATCGAGTAGGCCGTCAGTGAACCTGCGGCTGAACCGCGCCCAGGCCCTACCGGTATCCCTTTGGACTTGGCCCAATTGATGAAGTCGGCGACTATGAGAAAATATGAGGCGAAGCCTTTGTCTTTTATGACCTCAAGTTCCTCTTCGAGCCTCGCCAGATAAAGCCTTCGGGTCTCTTCATCGAGCCCGAGCTCCTTAGCCCGTTTTTCAAAACCCTCCCTCGCCTTGGCCTCGAACAGGCCGTCATAACTTTCAGTTTCCTTGATCGGGTAAACCGGAAAGTGATATCTTCCCGATTCGAGCGTGACATTGCATCTCTCGACAATCTCTTTGGTAATTGAGAGCGCCTCAGGTGCATAGCTGAAACGCCTGGCCATCTCCTCGGGCGGGGCAAAATAGAGCATATCGGTTGAGAAGCGCATCCTGCCCTTGTCGTTTATTGTCCTGTTGGTCTGGATGCACAAGAGCACATCGTGGGCTATGGCGTCCTTTGCATTCAAATAATGGCAGTCGTTGGTGGCGACTATCGGGAGGCCCAGCTCCCTGCCGATATCCATAAGGCCTTTGTTTACCTCTGCTTGCTCAGGGATGCCGTTTTCCTGGAGTTCCAGATAAAAACGTCCATCAAAGATCCTTGCATATATTTGTGCCTTTTTCCTTGCTTCATTAATCCCGCCGTGAAGCATGTTGTAGGCCACCTCTCCATGAAGGCAGGCCGAAAGGGCGATCAGCCCTTTATTGTATTCCTTAAGCAAATCCAGATCTACCCTAGGCTTGTAATAAAATCCTTCGAGATGGGCAATGCTTACGAGCCTCAAGAGGTTTTTGTAGCCGTCGTTGTCCTGCGCAAGAAGCACGAGATGAAAGCCTGCATCTTTTGCACCCTTTGCGCCCTTGTCATTTATCCCCTTGGGGGCTACATACATCTCACAGCCAAGAATTGGCTTTATATCGTGTTTCATCGCCTGTTCATAAAAATTCAAGGCGCCGTACATGTTGCCATGGTCTGTCATGGCCACGGCCTCATAACCACATTTTTTTGCGGTCGGGAACAGATCCTTGAGTCTTATGGCCCCATCAAGGAGACTGTATTCGGTGTGAAGATGAAGGTGTGTAAAGTTCATAAGATCAAATCAATGTTGAACGTTAAGTTAAATAATGTTGAATTAAGATGGTGTCGCAAAAGGTCGCCAACCGCTGTGTTGCGCTGCATCCGTCGTCACTGCGGCGTACAGGGAGTATGCCTCATTCTCCAGGATCTGCGCACCTTGCATTTACGATTTTTGCTTAGCCATCTCATATAATGATTTTTTACGAGATCATCAAGAATTAAACATCAAAGATTTAAGCCTATAGAGGATCCTTTTTATGTCGTTCGTAATTTTGGCAGATATGCGGCCCCCTAAAATCCCGCGTTTTCCCTGCTGTTGCCAAAATCTGTTGCACACCGTTTGCCCGAGTTCTTCAAAAAATCTATGGAAGCCAGGGTCTTTTGAGTCATTTATCATCCTCAAGATGTCTTCCGGCACTTCCCTCCCTATGACCAGGACACCTAGGCCATAGCAATGATCGAATTCGATATGCGGATAGCGGTCCTTGACGGAGTCAAAGAAACGTCTTACGCCAAAAAATTCAGCCGCAGGGCCGACATTTTCACGGGTTACATTTATATCATGGAAAAGGACAACACCCTTTTTTATCGAAACCTTCGGCAACCAAGTATGGAAGTCGCCACTTACCGCTTCATAGGTATGGGTGCCGTCTATATGTAGGATATCTATCGAGCCATCTTCAAATTTGTTGGCCGCTTCGTCAAAGCTGGATCTTATTAATACGCCTATATCGGGATAGTTCTTTTTGATATATTCCGATATCTCGAGGTATATGTTTTCATCAAACTTGCCCATATGGATGTCGCCTTGCCAGAGGTCAACCCCGAAGCATTTGGCGTGTAGCCCAAGGATGTGTACCGCCTGACAAAATGCGGCAAATGATGAGCCGCTGTAAGTGCCGAGCTCGACGATCATCTCAGGCCTGAGCCTTTTAACAAGCTCAAACGCAAAAGGGATGTGCCCTATCCACCACTGCGACTTCAATAGCTCAGGTCGCGTCTTTGCAAATATATATTCCCAGGCGTTAAAGGCCATGGCCCCTCTGTTTCATCACCAGGTCTATCTGTATTCCGATGCAGACAGACCGGTCTAATCACATCTCGAAAACCCGCATGACTGGCATAGGAGGCAGCCTTCCTCCGGCTCCAATGTGCCACCACATTCCGGACATACCCTGCCTGCCGCAGCCGTCTCGGCCAGATCCGGATCGGCCAACCCCTCGATGTTTTTCATGACCTTGGCCATGGCGTCGGGGCACGACAGTATCTGCTTGCCTTCCTGCCAGATGGGTGACGGACAGCGTATCCCTATGAGTTGTTTTATTATCGCATGAACGCTCACGCCCGAACGCAAGGCCAACGAAATGAGTCTGCTTTCGGCCTCCATCTGACAGGCTGCACACCCTCCGGCTTTTCCCATCTGGGCAAACACCTCGCAGATGTCCTTGTCATCCCTGTTGACAGTCACATAGAGGTTACCGCAACCCGTCCTTACACGTTCGGTAATGCCTGTCGTCCTGACAGGTCTAGGTCTCGGCTCTATTTTATTGACGGCGGCCTGCCGTTCTTCTTTTTTGAGGTTCAAGACCTGCACAGGGCGGCTTCCATCCCTGTATATGGTAATGCCCTTGAGCCCCTGCCGCCATGCCAGGAGATACGCCTTTTTGATGTCCTCCTTTGTGGCCTCATTTGAAAAGTTTATGGTCTTTGAGACTGCGTTGTCGGTGTGGCGCTGAAAGGCCGCCTGTATTGCTATATGATCCTCGGGCCGGATATCCCTAGATGTGACAAAAATGCGTTTCAGATCCTCAGGCACCTCATCGAATCCCTGGATCGACCCCGAATGGGCTATGCGCTCCATGAGTTCGTCAGAATAAAGTCCCTGTTTTCGCATAGCCTCCACAAACAACGGATGGGCCTCTATAAGCTCGGTCCCGTCCATGACTTTTCGGATGTAGCTTACGGCGAACAAGGGCTCTATACCGCTCGAGGCCCCTGCTATAATGCTTATCGTGCCTGTAGGGGCAATGGTCGTTGTGGTGGCGTTTCTCATGCATTCGACCTTGCCATCATAAATACTACCTTTGAACGCAGGGAAACTCCCGCGCTTGCGGCCCAGCTCCATAGACGCCTCTTTTGACTCATTGTCTATGAAGGTCATGACCTCTTCGGCCGTCTTGACCGCCGCTTCTGAATTATAGGATATGCCGAGCTTTATCAGCATATCTGCGAATCCCATGACCCCTAAACCGATCTTTCTCGTACGGAGCGTGGCATCGCGTATCTCTCCAAGCGGAAACCTGTTTACGTCGATCACATTATCTAAAAAGTGCACCGCATCCCGAACCGTATCTCTGAGCCCTGCATAATCCACAGCCCCATCTTTTACAAAAAGCCCTAGATTTATAGAACCCAGGTTGCATGATTCATAGGGCAAAAGCGGTTGTTCGCCGCATGGGTTCGTGCTTTCGATTTCACCCAGGTGCGGCGTCGGATTTCCCTGATTCATCCTGTCAATGAATATTATGCCAGGCTCACCGTTTGTCCATGCCGAATCGATTATCTTTTCGAATACCGCGGCTGCAGGCAGGCGTCTCACCTCAGCGCCGGTTTTGGGGTTTATAAGGGCATATTCCCTGCCTTGCTCTACGGCCTTCATGAACTCCTCTGTAAGAGCGACGGAAATGTTGAAGTTGTTGAGCCTGTCCGTCCTGGTCTTGCAGGTGATGAATTTTTCTATATCGGGGTGATCCACCCTCAGTATGCCCATGTTTGCGCCCCTGCGGGTCCCACCCTGCTTGATGGTCTCGGTGGCTACATCGAATATGGTCATGAACGATATTGGTCCGCTGGCCACGCCGTGGGTAGTCTTGACCCTATCACCTTCGGGGCGGATACGCGAAAACGAAAAACCAGTACCCCCGCCGCTCTTGTGTATCATGGCCGCATGTTTGACCGTCTCGAATATGCTCTCGATTGAATCTTCCACCGGCAGGACGAAACAGGCTGAAAGTTGCCCCAGCTCCCTACCCGCATTCATGAGCGTCGGCGAGTTAGGCATGAAGCGCAGGGAGGTCATAAGGCTGTAGAATCGTTCGGTCAGGGCGTCCGTATCGGCGTTTCCATTATATGCAAGGTCGGCGCCGGCTATGGTCTTCGCCACACGCATGAACATGTCTTCAGGCCTCTCGACGACCTTCCCCTGTTCGTCTTTTTTGAGATATCTGCGCTTAAGTACGATAAGCGCATTCTGTGACAACGGCAGCCCGGTATCTATGGTTTTTTGTGGATCGCGTTTTTCCATAATCTACCTCATTGGATAAAATAGTTACAATATGCGCCTGTTTTTCTCAAGGGCCTGTTATTGGAAAGACGCCCAATCAATCCATGGCCTTTTTTACCATACGCACCGCAGCGCCGAATGCGATGATCCAGAGCACCAGGAGCAGAAGGTATGACCAGACCTCAGGGCGGCCTCCGAATGCCGCGATCCTCATGGCAGATGTGGCATGGGTGATGGGAAGTATGGACAGCAGTTTTTGCGCCCATATTGGCATGCGCTCGACCGGGAAAAACGTTCCACCGAGGAAACCCATGGGGGTGATTATGAAGTTTGAAAGCAGCATCTGGTCGGCATGTGAGCGCACGAGCATGGCGAAGCAAACCGCAAGGGATGCGAAAAAGAGGGCATTGAGACCCATGGCGACCCAAAAATATACATCGTAGGAGAGAAAGACGCCGATCATGAAGGAAAGGCCAATGATTATAAAACAGGACAAGAGCGCCCTTGTAAGTCCGGCCATAACCTCGCCTGTCACATACGCAAGATGGGATATCGGGGCAGCTTGAAATTCTTCGAATATCCGCCAGTAAAACCTGGCTATGTTTATCTCGCTTGCTATGGCGAAGGCCTGGGTCATGCTGGTCATGGCCATGAGCCCCGGGATCAGAAATTCAATATAGGGACGGCCGTGAAGGGTGACGTCTTTTCCCATGCCGAAACCAAAGGCCACGATATAGAGTACAGGCGAGACCGACATAGAGGCCGCCTGCCTGAAGAATCTCCTTTTAAGGATCAAGAGTTCCCTATAATAAACGGCAAACCAGCCCTTCATTGCCGTTTTACCTTTTTCCCGGTAAGCGCAATAAAGGCATCTTCGAGATTTACCCGCCTCAAGGTGAGCTCTCCACCATATTTGGCGACATGCCTGCGGGCATCATCTTGGCTCTTGAAATAAAATGTGCGTATTCTGTCATTATCTATCTCGTCTATGGCCCAGATCCCAAGGTCTGATATCAGATTCAAGGGCGTGTCGATGGTCACGATCCTCCCTTCATCCAGAAATGCGACCCTATCGGCCAGAAACTCCGCCTCTTCTATATAGTGGGTCGTAAGAAACACGGTCGTCCCATCCTTGTTTATCCGTTTGATAAGCGCCCATATCTTTCGCCTGATGGCCGGATCGAGGCCTACAGTCGGTTCATCTAAAAACAATATCTTTGGCTCGTGCATGAGGGCGCGCACTACCATGACCCTGCGCTTCATGCCGCCGGACAGTTCTTTCACAAGGCTGTCTCTACGTTCGGCTATGCCTGCATAGGCAAGGAGCTCGTCTATCTTCTCCTTTCTCCTCAACCGCTCCATGGAAAAGAGCCTCCCATGGATGTCGAGGTTTTCATAGACGGTAAGCTCTGCGTCAAGATTTATGGTCTGCGGCACGTAGCCGCAATGGAACTTGGCCTCTATCGGTGCCTTTTCTATATCTAGTCCGTTCAGGTTGATCTTGCCTGATGTAGGCCTGGCAAGGCCGGTAAGTATCTTTATAGTTGTGGTCTTGCCAGAGCCGTTTGGACCGAGATATGCAAATATCTCACCTTCCCGCACGTTCAAGTTTATACCCTTAAGTGCTGTAATGCCGTTGTAGACCTTGACCAGATTCTGGATGTCTATCATTTTGTTAAATGTAGCCGGTTTTGCGGTTTTTCAAA
This sequence comes from Dissulfurimicrobium hydrothermale, assembly GCF_022026155.1. NCBI lineage: Bacteria > Deltaproteobacteria > Dissulfurimicrobium > Dissulfurimicrobium hydrothermale. Next base: position 329,437 of record NZ_CP085041.1, read on the forward strand.
GTCTTCGGCGGCATTGTTTATACCATTGCGCTCTTTTTATGTGTGGTTATTATGAGGTATTCATCATTTCAAAGGACATAAGGTGTAAGTGCGATGACAGAAAAAGGACTTTCCAAGACCGAATACAAGAAGCTGGAAAAGAAACTCACGCGTAAACGAAGACATGCATGGCTACAACTATCCGATGGTGAACGCAAGGAGATATTTGAGTATGCCGAGGAGTATAAGGAATTTCTCAACAATGCCAAGACCGAGCGTGAAGCGGTAGATGCCATCTCGAAAATGGCCGATGATCATGGCTTTGTTCAATCTGAAAGGACGGATGGGGATGCACGCAGGCTCATCTGGAGTTTCAGGGGCAAGATGTGCGCCCTGGCTGTGCTGGGCGTCCGTCCTGTAAATGAAGGGGTGCTGATGATCGCATCCCATATCGATGCGCCACGGCTCGATCTCAAACAAAACCCGCTATATGAAGAGCTTGACATGGCCTATCTGAAGACTCACTACTACGGCGGCATAAAAAAATTCCAATGGGTCACCCGTCCGCTCGCGCTCCATGGGGTGGCGATAAAAGGAGATGGTAGAGTTGCGTATATAAGGCTCGGCGAGGATGCCGACGACCCAGTCTTTACGATAAACGACATCCTTCCGCACCTTGCCTACAAGGTGCAGGCAGAAAAAAAGACCTCAGAGGCCGTTCCGGGCGAAAAGCTGAATGTGATCTTCGGCGGAAATCCGCTCCTCGGCCCTGAAGATATGAAAGACGCAGTCAAGCTCTCGATCTTGAAGATCTTAAATGAACGTTACGGCATTGTCGAGGAGGACCTTGTGAGCGCGGAGCTTGAACTGGTCCCTGCCGGGACCGCCAGGGATGTAGGTCTCGATCGGGCCTTTGTAGGGGCATACGGCCATGATGATCGTTCCTGTGCATATGCGGCCCTAAAGGCGGTTTTAGAACAGCAACAGCCTGACAGGACTATCATGGCCGTATTTCTCGACAAAGAAGAGATCGGGAGCGAGGGCAACACAGGCGCCAAGTCCAAATTTCTCGAGTTGATCATGTATGACATCATTAGAAGATCAGGGTTCAAGCTAGGACCTGATACACTTGTCCGCACCTTTATGAACTCAAGGGCCATTTCAGGGGATGTAACCGCAGGTGTTGAGCCCGATTATCAGGAGGTTCACGAGAAGCGCAACGACGCACTAATGGGTTATGGCATATGCCTTACAAAATATACAGGTTCCCGCGGCAAGGTCGGGGCCAACGACGCCCATGCGGAGTATGTGGGATGGATAAGGAATATATGGAACAAGGCCGGCGTGATCTGGCAGACGGGAGAGCTTGGCAAGATCGACGAGGGGGGCGGCGGAACTGTAGCGAAGTATCTGGCAGGGTATGGGATGGACGTGGTCGATGCCGGTACCCCGCTGTTGAGCATGCATTCGCCATTCGAGGTAGCACATAAAGCTGATCTCTTTATGACGTATAAGGCCTACAGCGCATTTTACGGTGGAGACAAAAATAAACGATAAGCATCGCCCCTTTTCGAAGGACCTGTCTTGCCGCCGGACAAGATTATTTTGGAGGAATTTCTGGCACAAGAGATGATGCTTGATGCAAATCCTGATTTTTAGTGTACTCTACTACAACAACACACCATGAAGATTATAGAACAGTCATTTCAAATTATTGACGAATATGAGAAAAGGGGCGCAATCCTTGAACAGATAGAGCGCTGTGGCCGCATCTGCTACAAGAGCGAGGATCGTATATCGTCTGGTTCGGCTGAAAAATTCATAACGGGTATCATAGAGCGAGGGCACGAGTCGGTCCTTGAGATGGCGCAACTGGTGTTTGAAATCGTGCTTGACGCCGAGACCCCGATGGTTAAATTCTTTGAAATTATTCCTAGTTTTTGCAGAAGCAGCCGTCTGGACAGGAAGAGATTCATCCTGTCCGGCAATCCCCGCGTCTTCAGAGATCTTGCAAGGGCGTACGGCAACCTTAAAGTGGTAAAGGCTATTCTCGGTCTGCTTACAGACAGGTACCCGGTCCTATTCTCCGACATAGCCTTCGGGGGCGGGCGTAGGTCTAGATGGATGCCACAGACCGGAATAAGTGTCAGGCTCATGACGCCCGATGAGATCTCCAGTCTTCCTCAAGACATCCTCATCAGACACAAGACCATCCTCATCCATCTTGTGACAAACAGGGCGGTGTCCCATGAACTCGTCCGCCATCGCGTGGCCTCATATCTACAGGAATCCCAGCGTTACTGCAGATACGGCGAAGCCCGATTTGGAGGCGAGCTGGTCTTTATTCGACCTTGTTTCTATGAAGAAGGTACAAGGGAATATGAAATATGGTTGAAGGCCATGGCCGAGGGGGAGAGGAGCTATCTCGAGCTCTTGAAGACATCTTCTCCACAGGCTGCACGCACAGTGCTTCCCAATTCTTGTAAGACAGAGATCATGGTGCATGCGGCTATTGACGAATGGATGCATATAACGAGGCTCAGGGCCTCGAAGGCGGCCGATCCATCCATGCGGGAGATTATGCTCAAGATATTGTCTGAACTGGTCTGCCGTTATCCTGACATCTTCGGCCTGATAGCTCAAGGTCTGGGTCTTTAAGGACCGTGTATGAGTATGGAAAAAAAGACTGATTTTTTGATCATAGGAAGCGGGATAGCAGGCTTAAGCCTTGCCATCAAGCTGGGCGCGATAGGGCGTGTTGTGGTGATTACCAAAAAAGGTGTGCAGGATACAGCTACAAATTGGGCGCAAGGCGGGATCGCCTGTGTAGCAGGGCCTGACGACAGCTTTGATCTTCATGAATACGATACCCTAAAGGCCGGTGACGGCCTCAGCCATGAAGAGGTCGTACGTATGATTGTAGAAGGCGGTCCTGACAGGATAAGAGAGCTTGCGTCACTTGGTCTGGAGTTCTCGATAGACCAGGGCCGTCCCGACAGCTATGATCTCGGCAAGGAAGGCGGACACAGTAGAAGACGTGTGGTTCACGCAGGCGACATCACTGGCAGGGTCATTCAAAAGACCTTGACGGAGAGGGCGTCGGTTGATCCGAATATAGAGATCCTTGAAAATCATATTGCAGTTGATCTCGTCACAGAGGGGAAGATCAGATCGGGTTCTGCAAAAAAAACCGGGGAAAGATGTCTTGGCGCCTATGTACTCGATGTCTCAACCGGTATCATACATACCATCCTTGCCCCCGTGACCGTCCTTGCGACAGGTGGCGCGGGCAAGGTCTATCTCTATACAACCAACCCTGATGTCGCCACCGGGGATGGCATAGCCATGGCGTACAGGGCAGGGGCTAGAGTGGCCAACCTGGAGTTTGTACAGTTTCACCCTACCTGCCTCTATCACCCCCAGAAAAAAAATTTTTTGATCTCAGAGGCGCTAAGGGGCGAGGGCGCGAGACTCATCGATTGGTATGGCGTGCCATTTATGGAAAAATATGCGCCCGTGCTTAAGGAGTTGGCTAACAGAGACGTTGTCGCAAGGGCTATTGACATCGAGCTTAAAAAGAGCGGAAAAGAGCATGTCTATCTCGATATAAGCCACAGGGATCCTGACTTCGTGCGCAGACGGTTCCCGAACATCTATGAGACATGCCTTAAACTAGGTATAGACATCACCCGTGAGCCGATACCGGTAGTGCCGGCCGCACATTATATGTGCGGCGGTGTCGTCACAAACAGATACGGCGAGACGGATCTCAAGGGCCTTTTTGCTGTAGGAGAGACGGCCTGCACCGGGCTTCATGGGGCGAATCGCCTTGCCTCGAATTCACTTCTTGAAGGTCTTGTGATGTCGCACCAGGCCTTTTTAAGGATTTCTGCTACGTTTCAGACGCTCAAAAAGATGGATTCCATCTCTGTCCCCCCTTGGGACCCAGGCGGTGCAGTGGATATGGACGAGGCTATACTCGTCTCCCACAATTGGGATGAGATACGCCGACTGATGTGGAACTACGTGGGCATCGTAAGGAGTGCAAAGCGCTTAAGGCTTGCGGGCCAGAGGATAAAACCTATCCTGAGGGAGATAAATCAGCACTATTGGGACTATATCCTTACAAGTGATTTTGTGGAGCTTAGAAATATAGCCCAGGTGGCGGACTTGATCATCATGGCGGCCAGCGCCCGTTTCGAATCGCGTGGCGGGCACTTCATCCTTGACAATCAAGAGAAAGATGACTGGAACTGGCGTAGAGACACTATCCTGAGGCGCTCCAAGGGCGATCCGTCGCTTTGAATCCGTTGAAGAAAAAGACACTTGCATTCGTCTTCTTCGTTTTGGTCTCTTTTATTGGTCTTTATGTCTTGTTTTCCTGGGATTGGAACAAAATCAAGACCTTCTGGGGCAATATGGCATATGTTATAGAGCATCGCGATGTCCTAAGGAGACATGTGGAGTCCTGGGGTGGGCTCGCCCCGTTGGCGTTCATCGCCCTGCAGGCACTCCAGGTGGTATTCGCACCCCTTCCTGGTGAGGCCTCCGGGATAATCGGAGGCTTTTTGTTCGGCCAGTGGATGGGATTTCTTTATTCCACTATAGGTCTTACGGCAGGATCCATGGCGGCTTTTTCCGCGGCCCGTTTCGCCAGACGGTTTGTCGGGACCTGGCTGAAGCGATCCGAGATATACAGACGTTTTGAATACCTATTGGAACGCCAAGGCATATTCATTTCATTTGCACTCTTTCTTATCCCTGGGTTTCCAAAGGATTTTCTCTGTTATATTTTAGGGCTGAGCAGGATGCCGTGGCAGATATTTTTGGCTGTTTCTACAATCGGGAGGATGCCTGGCACGATTCTCTTGACGCTTCAGGGTGCAAGGCTCTACGACGGCGACTTGCCAGGTCTAGCGGTTATGCTTTTTGTCGCCCTTGTCGTCGTCTTGCCTGCATGGCGCTATCGTGAAGGATTGTACAGATGGGCCGAGAAACATGCAAAGGACGGCAATGGCGCGGACTGAGATTAGCAGGACTGTTTTCAGCTATTTTGATGGACCATCTGGCAGGATCTTTATTAGCGGCGATGGAAAAGGACATACATCCAGATTGTCGAAATGATGTAGCTGATAAGGCCGCGCTGTCCATTGCAACCTGCCTTGGGATCGGGAGGCTCCCATGGGCCCCAGGCACGTGGGGCAGCATCGTTGCAATACCCATTTGCCTCGGGCTTGGCGGCCGTTCGCCCATTACCGAATCGTCTTTTCTGTTCCTCTTTTCGCTCTGTTCCCTCTGGGCTTCAGGTAGGGCTGCGAAAATCATCGGGAGGAACGACCCGCCGGAGGTGGTTATCGATGAGGCGGTTGGTATGAGCTTTGCCCTGGCCTTTGTTCACCTGGATTTATATAGGATAGCGGCCCTCTTTTTGCTTTTCAGGATATTTGACATTCTTAAACCATTTCCCATAAATTATATAGATAAAAAAGTTCATGGCGGTACGGGCATAGTGCTTGACGATATAGCTGCTGGGGTATGCGCCAACGTAGTATTAAGTCTAATGGAATATCTTTTGAATCATGTATGGTGAAATAATAGCCATAGGCGACGAGCTTGTTACCGGACGGGTGCAGAACACCACCAGCACCTTTGCGGCGAACAGGCTCTTTCTGGCAGGGTATCAGGTAAAGGGCATAACCATGATCGGCGACGATGCCGAGGCCATCAAGGCCGCCCTACTTTCGGCCATGACAAGGGCGAATTTTGTTATCATAACAGGCGGCCTTGGTCCTACCAGCGACGATATAACCAACGAGGCAGTGGCTAAGGCGCTGGGCCGCAGACTCGTAGTCAATGAAGATATATTGAAAAAGGTCTATGCGGAAAGACGTGTGTGGGGGGATACGCCTGATATTATGTTGGAAAAACTCGCATTTTTACCGGAAGGCGCCGAGTTTTTAAATCCTGATGGACATGCATCGGGCTATGTAATCATCGATAAAGGGGTTTTTATCTTTTGTCTCCCTGGCGTGCCAAAGCAGCTGGAATATCTCCTGACGACGCAGGTCATCCCCAGGATCGAGGCAGCCTTTTCGTCGGGATTCATAACCAGACAACGCACCTTCAAGGTCTTCGGGCTCCAGGAGACAGAGATAAATGTAATCGTAAACAGGCTCCTTGAGGAGATGGACGGGATAAATGCAGGCTATTATCCCGATTTTCCCGAGGTCTGTCTCGTTGTCTCGGCAATGGGCCTTGACAAGGATGAGGTAGATAAACGCTTTGTCAAGATCTGCAGGGAGGTGGAGGTTGCCTTAGGCGAGAGCCTTATAGGGACTGATGGGGATACGCAGGAGTCCTTGGCCGGGGCGCTCTTGAGCGCAAAGGGTGAAAGCCTGGCTGTTGCCGAGTCGTGTACGGGCGGCCTTGTGGCCCACAGGATTACCGGCATACCGGGCAGCTCTCAGTGGTTTGAAAGGGGTGTGATATCATACAGCAACAGGTCAAAGATGGAGATGATCGGGGTCTTGCCGGAGACGCTTGATCGTTACGGGGCGGTAAGTAGAAATGTAGGCATAGAGATGGCTGAGGGAATAAAAAAGGCGGCCGGCACCACCTACGGTCTCGCAATCACTGGTTTTGCAGGCCCAGGCGGCGGGACTGCCAGTGAACCAGTGGGCGCTGTTTATATAGCGTTGAGCACCCCAGAGTCCACATCTTGTGAGAGGTTTTTATTTTCAGGCTCAAGACATGAAATCCAGATACTATCTGCAGAGACAGCCCTGGATTGGCTCCGAAGGCGCCTTAAGTATGGCTCGAATCTTTATAGCAATAGATATTCCAGATAACTGCTGTAATATTGTTAGAGACAGGTTGGCCGTCTGGCGTTCATATCGGTCTGACAGCCGGGCCGATATAAGATGGGTCAGATCCGACAACCTTCATCTTACGCTGAAGTTTCTTGGTGACGTATCCGAAGACCGACTTGATCTGGTCTATTCGGCATCCAGACAAACGGCAGCAAGTCATGATGCCTTTCCCCTTTATCTTTCCGGGACAGGCGTGTTTCCTGGTACTGACAATCCAAGGGTGTTGTGGATCGGGATCAAGGGCGCCCTGGATGCACTCTGTTCCTTACAGGGCGATCTTGATCTGCTCTTGGAGAGGGCCGGATTCCCAACAGAGACAAGACCATTTTCCCCGCATTTGACAACTGGCAGGGTACGATCCAGGCGGAGGATCGCAAGGTTTCTGAATACGTATCTGGAAGAGCCGATTGAATCGGCCCCTTTTGATGTAAAGGAAATAGCGATTTATAAAAGCGAGATCACAGGAAACGGCCCACTGTATCACATATTAGCTAGATACCCGCTTGGAAAGGTCGTTATCGCTGCACAGGGGTTATCTTAAAGTCATGATGATTTTGTGACGATAATAATTTATGGATTACTAAAAATATATCGACCTGGGTTGTTCGATTGAATACTTTTTGTTTGAGAGGCGCAGTTTATGGAACAATCTGAAGAGCGCCCTGGGATGTCTGTCAATGCGCCTTATCACGTTGTCTTTTTTAAACTCCAAAGACAGACATGGGCTGTAGGGCTGGATTGGGTCCAAGAGGTCTTACAGCCCAAGGGGTTGGGGATCATGCCGAATGCACATCCTGTCATCGCCGGACTTTTGAATGTAAGGGGGCAGATCCTGCCGGTTTTAAAGGTCGGTGAGATATTGATGAAACGGCCCATGGGCGATCTATTTGAATCCATGTCCGCTCTTGAAGGTATTGATGCGCAGAACAGGGTCCTGCTTATCGGCGGCGGAGAGGCGAGCATTGGAATCATGGTGGATTCGGTCATCCGCATCGGGAGTTTGAATTCAATAGACACGAAAATGACCAATGCCGGCGGCATGGAGCCATTATGGAATGCCGATTTTGTATGGGGCCTGGCGGAATATGAGGACGCGGTTTTGCCGGTTCTTAACGTCCAAAGGCTTGTAGATCACATAAAGGGTCTAGGTTTTGACGACACACATCAAGCTGACGCTGTCTCGACGTCGCTTGGTAAACAAAGATAGTGGCTGTCTGGATTCAAATTTGAGAGGTGGGCAAAGGAGATTCATATGTTTAAGTTAAGGGGCGATCTAAGTCTAAAGGCGAAG